>NZ_QUSX01000002.1:661563-992345 GCF_003933245.1 Maribacter algicola | reverse complement strand
GAGCTTCACAATATCAGAATCTTCACTACTCACCAATTCCCCCTGTTTTGATTTTATGACCACATTGTTTTGGCTCCTGTCATTTTTTTTGTGGATGATTACATTTCTAAGGTATCGATCATTGTCACCATATTTTTCATCGACCTTTATGTTCATGCCCTCAAAATCACTAAAAACGCCTTCGGCAACTACCGCCGCAGGTTTTACCTTGGCGATGTTTTTTCTAAGATTGTAAATTTTACGTTGTGATAAGGGGATAACGGAATTTGCAAAAAAGAAGGTGATCCCTCCTAACAAGGTCACAAAAACGATCAAGCTCAACATGGCTCTTTGAAGCGAGATGCCCGAAGCTTTCATGGCCGCGAACTCATAATTTTCCGCAAAGGCCCCAAAGGTTAAAATGGAAGAGAGTAGCACGGTGAGCGGTAGTACTTTCTCCGTAAGATCTGGCATCAGGTAGAAAAGAAATTTACCTATAATGATAATATCCAGACCTTTACCGGCCAAATCATCTATAAAAAGCCAAATCGTTTGGAATATGAAGATGAACATCAATATTACAAACGAACTGACAAAATTAAAGGTAAACCTGGATAATATATACCGGTCTAATATTCTCAAGGGGATTAATTTCTTAAAATGTAATAGCCATCATCCTTATATTTAGCTTCGTCAAAAGTAAACAAGGTCGCCGATAATGGCTGATTTGTTTTAAAAGAATTAACAGTAATAGTGGTCTTTGTACCGTTCTTTCCTGTCTCAATAAGTCTGTAGATATGTTTTGTGCCCATATCGATTCCCAACAATCGGGATTTGATTTCGGTGTTGGAGTCGATGGGCGTCAATTTTACATACTGGATTTTCCTGCCCTGTACATTTTGAAGGATGTCCCACTCATAATTGTGGCCTTGCTTGTAAAAGGTCAACATTTTTGATGGTGTCATGGCATCTTCCTCGTTGGATTGGTCCTCAATGGTCACCTCTTCGTTTTCCGGAACAATGGTATATACCTTTTTACCATCATAGAGTTGTTTTGAGCCGAGATAATTAAAGACGTATTTATCTCCTGCGAGGGTTACGTCGCCCCTGGTTTCCTGATTGATGCCAGCCTCGGCATTCTTTAAGTCGAACTTAAAGTCCACGAAAATGTTGTCGTAGCTTTTTACTCTGTTGTATACTTCGTCCAAAAGTGCTTTTGCTTTTTCTGGCGTTTGGGCGCTTAAAATGGTTGTAGTAAAAACAAGCGCGAATACCAATACTATTTTTTGCATTTCTTTTAGTTTAAAATTTTACTGCCCATTATAGGCTTTCATTATCCAATAATTGTTGCAGGGATGCCATATCTGGGATGAGCACCTGCCTTGCCTTACTTCCTTCAAAGGGGCCAACAATGCCCGCAGCTTCCAATTGATCGATTATACGTCCGGCCCGGTTGTAGCCAAGCTTTAACTTTCGTTGAATTAGCGAGGCGGAACCTTGCTGGGCAATTACGATGACCTCTGCCGCTTCCCTGAACATTTTATCCCTGTCCTTGATATCATAATCAACACTCGTGCCAGAATCTTCACCAACATATTCCGGTAACTCATGTGCTTCCGGATATGCTCGCTGTGAGCCAATATATTCCGTAATCTTCGCAACTTCGGGGGTGTCTACAAAGGCACATTGTATACGGGTAACATCGTTTCCTTGTGTATACAGCATATCCCCACGTCCTATCAATTGATCGGCTCCTTGGGCATCCAAAATGGTTCTGGAATCTATCTTAGACGTTACACGGAAAGCAATCCTTGCAGGAAAGTTCGCCTTGATGATACCAGTAATAACGTTCACTGACGGTCTTTGCGTAGCCACGATGAGATGTATACCTATGGCACGAGCCAACTGTGCCAATCTGGCAATGGGTGTTTCCACTTCCTTACCTGCCGTCATGATAAGGTCTGCGAACTCATCGATGACCAAAACGATGTAAGGCAAATATTTATGACCATCGTTCGGGTTCAATTTACGGGCCTTGAACTTTGTATTGTATTCTTTTAGGTTCCGTACCATGGCCAATTTCAGCAGTTCGTATCTGTTGTCCATTTCGATACACAAGGAATTGAGCGTATTGATAACCTTGGTATTATCCGTGATGATGGCTTCCTCAGAATCGGGTAGTTTGGCCAAGAAATGGCGTTCGATTTTATTGTACAGGGTAAGCTCCACTTTTTTTGGATCTACCAAAATGAACTTAACCTCGGCCGGATGTTTTTTATACAATAGGGAAGTAAGGACGGCGTTGAGTCCTACCGATTTACCTTGACCTGTGGCACCTGCCATCAATAGGTGGGGCATTTTTGCCAGGTCCACCACAAAAGTTTCATTACTAATAGTCTTTCCAAAAGCGATGGGTAATTCCATTTCAGCTTTTTGAAACTTGCTTGAAGCGATAACGGATCGCATGGAGACTACCGTTGCATTTTTATTGGGTACTTCTATCCCGATGGTTCCCTTCCCGGGAATAGGGGCAATGATCCTTATCCCCAGAGCTGCCAAGGACAAGGCAATATCGTCCTCGAGGTTCTTGATCTTTGAAATTCGGATACCTGCATCGGGAACAATTTCATATAGGGTTACGGTAGGGCCAATGGTGGCCTTGATCTGTGCGATTCCTATTTTATAGTTCTTGAGGGTTTCAACAATTTTATCCTTGTTTTCCTCAAGTTCTTCCTGATTAATGGTAATACCCCCGGATACACCATGGGCATCCAACAAATCGATGGTAGGAAATTTGTAATTACCAAGCTCCAGGGTAGGGTCGAATTCCCCAAAATCATCTACCAATTTACTGGCCAGAATATCGATTTCTTCAGGTTCCTCAACAATTTGCTCCACTTCCATGGCCAGTTCCTCCTCTTCTTCCTTGGGAACCGTTACCTTAAAGTCATCCTCGTCTTTGGCCAAGTGCGGTATTTCTTCCTTGTGGGTATAGGTATCGACCAATACTTGCGACTCATCTTCATTGCTTACCGTTATTTCATCCTCAATATATTCAGGGTCATCGCTGGTTTTGGAACGTTTAAAGTCGGCAGACAGTTCATTTCGTTTCGACTTAAAAAATTCGGCCACGCCCTCCGGAGTTACATCAAAAAGACGTACCAAAATAAATACCAAGCCAAAAACCAATAGCAACAACACACCAATTTTACCAGTATAATCTTGAAGAAAATCGTTCATTTCGTATCCAACAAGACCCCCAAGCAAGGGACTTTCAACGGCAAAGAAACCAAAGGCGATGGAAAACCAGACCAAGAACAATAGTCCCCAGATCCATTTTTTGGCCAACCCTTTTTTGTCCAATCCTAGGAACATGTAAATTCCCGTTAGGCATAGCAAAAAGGGGATTATCAACGTGGCGATTCCAAATCCTTTGTACACAAAGAAGTGGCTTATGCTGGCACCGAATTTATTGAGCAGGTTTTTGGCCTCCTCGTTCCTGTTCTTAAACTCGGTCAACAAACTCTGATCATCCTCCCAAGTAAAATAAAAAGAAACAAACGAAAAGAACAGGGCAATACTAAAGAGCACGAGAAGACTTCCCAAAATAATTTTGTTCTTCTTGGAAATCATGAAGGGATTCTTCTTTTTTGTAGATGTTGCCTTTGGCTTTGATTTGGATGCCTTTTTTGCCATGTACACTTTAATGGCAACGCCAAAAGGTATATTACCCCTAGGCTTGCCTCAAAATTAAAAATTAGTTTCAAATGAATTCCTCATGGGCCTGCCCTGAGGTAATTTACTTTGGGGGCAAAAATACAAATTTACCCCCTAAGGCCTCTTGCAATTATTTTTAAAAAATTTTAGGAAGATAAATTATGCAACCTACAATGCTCGCCGCTATGGATACCAACATGACAGCTCCTGCGGAGATATCCTTAATCAGTCCGATTTTTTTGTCATATTCAGGTTGTACATAATCTGAAATTTTCTCCACGGCGGTGTTTAAACCCTCAATACCCAAAACTAGGGCAATAGCGAATATCTGTAGAATCCATTCCGTATTGGAAATCTCAAAATAAAAACCCGCTGCCGTCATTACCAACGTGATAAAGACTTGGATTTTTATACTAGCTTCCGTACGTATCAATAAAAGTGCGCCGCGAAGGGCGAAACCTATACTTTTTATTCTATTTACCAGAAAGGATTCTTTGGGCATTTTGCCTAATTTAGGAATCCATCAAAGCCTCAAGGGCTGCCTTGTAGTTAGGTTCGTCCACAATTTCTGGAACTTGCTCCGTGTACAAAACGGTTCCATTTTCATCTAGAACGACTACAGCCCTAGAATGAAGAGATGCCAAAGGGCCATCCGTAAATTCCAAATTATAGGCCCTGCCAAAATTACCGTCCCTAAAATCGGATAGCATTTCTACGTTCTTAATTCCTTCGGCGCCACAAAAACGGGCCTGGGCGAAAGGTAGATCTTTGGATATGCACAAAACTATGGTATTATCCAATTCCGCTGCTTCCTCATTAAATTGCCTTACGGACTGTGCACATGTTCCCGTATCCACACTAGGGAAAATATTCAAAACCAATCTTGAACCTTCATAATCAGAAAGTTTCACGGATGATAAATCATTTTTAGTTAATTGGAAATCAGGTGCTTTACTGCCTTCATTGGGTAAACTTCCTAGAGTATGTATTTCAGTTCCTTTTAGTGTTACGGTAGCCATAGTATGTGTTTTTAATTGGAACGTGAAATTATAAAATATTAGAGGATATGGAAAGGTTTTTATAATAAACAATCCGTCTTACATCTACTTAACTAATTACTCCGCAGCAAAAGGAAGTGAATAAGTCCTTCGTAGTGAAGGGTCAATTTTGGTTAAGCGGTAACCTGATTTCTTACCCTATGTTATTTTTCTGGGCAAGTTGTCTTATTTTAAGTCCAAAGGCAGCATAAACCAAGGTGGTAATAGGACTTAACCAATTGAATATGGCGAACATGAAATATTCCCCAACCCCAACGCCCAGTACACTGGATTGATAGGCCCCGCAGGTATTCCATGGTATAAGGACCGAGGTAACAGTCCCCGAGTCTTCTAGCGTCCGACTTAAGTTTTCGGGAGCCAAACCTTTATCCTCATAGGCCTTTTTGAACATTTTACCTGGGATGACCAAGGCAAGGTATTGGTCGCTAGCTATAACGTTTAGACCTATACAGCTTAAAACCGTACTGGCAAATAGCCCAAAAACGGTTTTGGCCACGGATAACAATGATTGGGTGATTCTGGATAAAGCACCTATGCCATCCATAATACCGCCAAAAACCATTGCGCAACAAATGAGGAATATGGTCCACAACATCCCTTTCATTCCGCCTGAGCTAAAAAGCTCGTTCAGTTTTTCGTTGTCCGTTACAATAGAGGTATCGCTCAAAATGGCATTAATAATCGCTCCAAACTTTGAATCGGAAAGTCCATTTAGGATTTCGACCTGAAATATAAAGGCAAATACGGCCGCTAAAACGACACCAATTCCCAAGGACAAAAGCGGTTTGGTCTTTAATAGGATCAATGCGATTACGACCAAAGGCACAATGAACAAATAGGGATTGATATTAAAGGTTTGGTCAATGGTGTTCAACAAACCGGTAACATCTGCGCTACCCGTGGTATCAATGTTTAAACTGATTATGGAAAATGTAACTAAAGTAATCAATATGGTGGGACCAGTGGTGTAGAACATATAATTGATATGTGTAAACAAGTCTGTACCGGCCATAGCGGGAGCCAAATTGGTCGTATCGCTCAAGGGTGACATCTTATCCCCAAAATAAGCTCCGGAAATAACGGCACCGGCTATCATGCCAGTGGGTATTCCCAAAGCAGTTCCAATTCCTACCAACGCTATCCCCACGGTGGCTGAAGTCGTCCAAGAACTACCCGTGGCGATGGAAATTATCGCGGCGATTACAATTGAAGCCGGAAGAAATATGGACGGACTTAAAACCTTTAATCCATAATACACCATGGCCGGAATGATTCCGCTTACAAGCCACGTACCCGCTAGTGCACCTACCAAGAACAAAATCATAATTGGAATGAATACGCTCCTAAGATTTTCCCAAATCTCTTGAACCATGGTGGCGAAGGAAGTTTTATTGAAAAAACCAACTAAAGCAGCGAAAAAACCTCCTATCAATAAAATGAATTGGTTGGAATATTCCCCGAACCACTCCCCATTGGCAAAGAAAATGTTATAGGCCAACATGGCCATTAAAAGAACCACCGGAATAAGGGCTTCCAAAAGATTAAGCTCCTTATTGGCTACGATATGTTCTTGCTCCCTATGTTCGTTGGTATTTTGTTCGGACATTTACTTTTCCTTTGGTTATACCGTAATATTACGATATATGGGATTGCTATGCAACCTGTAACTATCCGGTTATACGTCCATAGCATCCTTTTCAAGGATTTGTAAATCCAACATGCACCTTTTCATCAGGGTATAGGTTCTTTGGATATCATCGTCCAATCCTATGGAAAATCGGATAAGTCCGTCTCCAAGCCCCATGGCTTTTTGTTCTTCCATGGGTATCTCTGAGGATGTGGAAGTTCCCGGAGCGCTGAACAACGTTTTGTAGAATCCAAGGCTAACTGCCAAATAACCTAACTTTCTTTCCTGCATCATTTCCATCAAGGCATTTGCATTTTCCAAGGAACCTACGTCCAGAGTCATGAGTCCGCCATATCCATATTGAGGATTCATTTGATCCTCCATAATCAAATGACCTGGGTGCGACGATAATCCCGGATACACCACTCTTAAACCATCGGCTTCAAACTTTTCGGCCAAAAATTGTGCATTTTCACTATGTTTTTTAATCCTGATGTGTAGGGTACGCATATTCTTGAGAATGGAAGCTCCTCGCAGACTGTCCAATGTACTTCCCAAAAGCATACCGGCACCGTTGTTTACATCCTTAAGACTAAGACAGAACTCTTTGGTGCCACAAATTGCCCCGGCCACACAGTCACTGGATCCGTTGATAAATTTAGTTAGGCTGTGTATAACGATATCCGCTCCTAACTTAGCGGGAGTAATGGAAAGCGGGGAAAAAGTATTGTCGACCACGAGGGGCATTTCATTTTTTTTGGCGATTTTGGCGAGTGCCGATATATCCGCCACTTCCAATAAGGGATTGCTAACACTCTCACAATAAATCATTTTGGTTTTGGAGGTTATGGCATCTGCCACGGCACCTAAGTCCGTGATATCCAAAAAGGTAATATGTATATTGAATTTTTTCAGGAAATTTTTCATGAATGCATAGGTGCCACCATAAATGGTTCTGCTACTTATGATGTGGTCACCAGAATCACATAGTTGAAGGATGACCGCCGTAATAGCGCCCATTCCGCTAGCCGTAACGTTCGCCGTTTCCGTGCCTTCCAATGCGGCCAAGGCTTCGCCTAAATATAGGTTGGAAGGGGAGGAGTGCCTACTATATAAATAACAGCCTTCTGTATTGCCCTCAAACGTATCAAACATGGTTTTGGCGGATAGAAAAGTATAGGTGGAGGAATCTGATATGGAAGGATTGACCCCACCGTATTCCCCAAAGTATTGTAAATCCTGTAAATCGTTAGCTTCTTTGTGGCTCATAATTGTAATGATTTATCATCGAAATTATACATAATTAGATGAATTGTCAATGGATACACATATTAATAGAATATAAAACTATAAATGTTCATATTTTAGAATAAAGTTTTAAATTGTACGTTAGGAGTGTTAATATTTAGAATAAAATTCGGACATGAAGTTTGATGAAACCGATGAAAAATTATTGGGGCTTTTACAGGCCGATTGTAAAAAGACCACTAAGGAATACGCAGATAGTCTAGGGCTCTCTACCACAGCAGTTTATGAGCGTATTAAAAGATTGGAGCGTGCCAAGGTGATTACCTCCTATGTTGCCTTAATCGATAGATTCAAGGTCGACAAAGGTTTTACCGCCTTTTGCCATGTAAAATTGGTCCAGCATACACGGGACAATATCCGTCATTTTGAGCGGGAGATACTCAAACTTCATGAAGTGGTGGAGTGCCATCATTTGAGCGGCGATTTCGATTATATTCTTAAAATACATGTAAGGGATATGGAGGATTACAGGAATTTTATGGTGTCCAAATTGACCGCGATTCCGCATATTGGGAGCACACAGAGTTCCTTCACTATAAAAGAAGTAAAGCATTCTACTGTTATACCCCTCTAAAATTCAAAAAAGCAGTAATTTTACGTTGATAAAATACCATGGGTCAAGACCATGGGATTTTTTAGAACTTTAACTGAAAATCGACATTAGCGTCGAAATAGAATAAATCTCGATAAGCGAGTAAAAATTAAAATTTATGAATCAATACGATGTAGCCATTATTGGCTCTGGGCCAGGAGGATATGTAGCGGCCATTAGATGTGCCCAACTAGGAATGAAAACAGCGATTATAGAAAAATATCCAACTTTGGGAGGTACATGCCTTAATGTAGGGTGTATACCTTCAAAAGCCTTGTTGGATTCATCGCACCACTATGCCGATGCCATTAACCATTTTGAGGAACATGGCATTGAAATTCCGGGAGAGGTCAAGGTGAATTTGGAACAGATGATTGCTAGAAAGCAAGGTGTGGTAGATCAGACTACGAAGGGTATCCAGTTTTTGATGGACAAAAATAAAATAGATGTTTATGAAGGTATTGGGAGCTTTAAGGATGCCACCCATGTCAATATCAAAAAGAATGATGGCAAAACGGAAACTATAGAGGCAAAAAATATCATCATAGCTACAGGTTCCAAACCCGCCAGTTTGCCTTTCATCAAGATTGATAAAGAAAGGATTATAACCTCTACCGAAGCATTGAAATTAAAGGAAATTCCAAAACACATGATCGTTATTGGCGGTGGTGTTATTGGTTTGGAACTTGGTCAGGTCTATAGCAGACTGGGATCAGATGTGACCGTGGTAGAGTATATGGACAGAATTATTCCGGGAATGGACGGAGCGCTTTCCAAGGAACTCATGAAGGTCCTGAAAAAACAGAAAATCAAATTTGCTCTTTCGCACAAGGTAAAATCCGTAGAACGTAAAGGAGATACAATTACGGTTAAGGCTGATGATAAAAAAGGAGAGGAAGTGGTTTTTGAAGGTGATTACTGTTTGGTATCCGTGGGTAGAAAACCATATACTGATGGCTTGAATCTGGAAGCGGCCGGCGTGAAAATGGACGATAGGGGCCGAGTTGAGGTAGATGGACATCTTAAAACCAATGTGGACAATATATATGCAATTGGTGACGTGGTAAAAGGAGCGATGCTTGCCCACAAAGCTGAAGAAGAGGGTACTTTGGTAGCAGAACAGTTGGCAGGTCAGAAGCCGCATATTGATTATAACCTGATTCCGGGCGTAGTGTACACTTGGCCGGAAGTCGCTGCCGTTGGTAAAACGGAAGAAGAACTAAAGGATGCCGGAGTGGAATATAAAGTGGGTCAATTTCCTATGAGAGCCTTAGGACGTGCCCGTGCAAGTATGGACATAGACGGATTCGTAAAGATATTGGCCGATAAGAAAACCGATGAGGTTTTGGGTGTCCATATGATAGGGGCTCGTTGTGCCGATTTGATTACGGAAGCAGTAACCGCAATGGAATTTAGAGCCTCGGCCGAAGATATTTCCAGAATGAGCCACGCACACCCGACCTATGCAGAAGCCGTGAAGGAAGCAGCTTTAGCGGCAACGGATGATCGCGCATTACATATCTAACCCGCCATTGGGTTTATAAAACTAAGAGAGCGGCTATTCCAGCTGCTCTCTTAGTTTTTATGGCTCCCATCGCAATAGGGAGGATTTCCGGTTTTCTTGCAAGTGCATAAATAAGCTTTCTTGTCCTCTTCAACACTAAAGCCCAAGGAAGGTGGTTTGTTATGGGCCCTATGGGAACCATCACAAAATGGCTGATTGCTACTATGGCTACAGGTGCACCACGCATATTTTCTGTCCTTCTCTAAATCTACGGCAATGGGGCTATAGGATTTCTCACTCATAATTATAAAATTTTTTAGTTAAGGTAAGGGAAAAAAGCAATACCAAAAAGGAAGCACTAATTCTTTTGCAGTCCAAAAAGCTGAACCAATCGATAGGTCAACGTTCTAATTAAATTAAAACTTACAACGGCAAAGCGTTCTGTTTGAAGTCTAAGAATACAGATAAATCGATGGAAACCTTCCTTTATCCACGGTTTATGGTCCTCAAATTTTAGGGCTAAATAGGAACAGGCCAACATGAAACCTAGGGCTCCCAAAACTGTCGGCCATGGGTCCAAGGAATGATGGAAAAAGCGGTAGAGTCCAAACCCGGTAAAACTTCCATAAAGGATTATGAAGTGGATAATATAAATGGATAATGTACTTTGCCCAAGACGTAATCCTGTTCTGTTGGTTAAAAAGTGCCTAAATAGCATAAAAATGGAGAATACTATCAACACATCCCCTAGTCTAATAAACAAATAATTATTGGACGAAATATCAAAGAACAACTGTAGGCCGGTGATGCTGTACAAGAGGTCAAACATCGGGGAGGAAAGCCACATCAATACCAATCCTATTAAGGTAAACGTGGGTATAGCAACAGGATATAAATAGTTGTTTTCCTTAAATCTTGAGAAAATAATTGAAATGGATGCACCAATAGTTGCATAACCCAACCAAGGTATTATGGTAAATACAGAACCATTGGCCTTTGTGAAATAATTGGCAAGCCATATTGGGAGGCCATTAAAATCAAATCCCTTGTATACCGGTTCAAAAATAAAGAGCACTAGGGTACATGACAGAAGAACCAACGGAAATAACCATTTTTTCAATTTTGTCGTGAGGAGGTACATGGCAATGATACTTAAAATCGAAAGCCCAATGCAATGCAGAACATCCACTAAATAAAAGGAGCTGTAAATTTCACCTTTGAAAAGCCCAAAAAGGTTCGATCGTAATAGATAGCCAAAGAACAATAATTGCAATCCCCTTTTGATGCCTTTTTTTACCCTGGGGTTTTTCCAGCCTGTCTGCGGAACTTTTATCAGCAGATAGGTGAATATAAATCCTGAAACCGTAAAAAATACTGGTGCCGTTATCCCCCTAAAATATTTCCATACAGCGTACACGGTATTGGAACTATCTCGATGGATCGGGTCCAGCAGCCCATCTATAAAATGCCCTTGGAGCATCATTAAAATGGCCCAAGCTCTAATAGCGTCTATAAAAAACAACCTTGTACTGCGTTTGTCCATAAAGAAACTTAAATACCCTATATACTTAATTTACAGTGGAATTGGATCTTTTAGGCTGCGAAATTAGATAAATTACTGGTAACTCAATGGCTTTTGGACTATTTTAGTCCTTCAACTTCATAAGGTATACTATGTCCTTTATATTGGCTTTTGCCGGAAGTAATTCTTCCACTTCCATAAATTTTGAATTGGTAAAATATACGTGCTCCCTGATCGAAGGAGAAGAAGTACGACTCATGAACATGTCTAATTGCCCGTTTCCCATGTATAGTGAGGATCATGAAAAAGAACATGGGTTTTCCAATTCCCTTAACGAGATGAAAAGGGACATTCAATTTTCAAAGGGGGTTATTGTTTCAGTCAATGAACATAATAGCTATCCTTCGGCTTATTTCAAAAATCTTTTGGATTGGCTGTCCAGATTGGATAGGAACTTTATTAGGGACAAAAAGGTCATGCTCATGTCAACCTCCAAAGGTAAGAGAGGGGCTGTTGGAGCTTTGGAAGTATCCGAAAAACTTTTTACCAGGTTTGGTGCCCATGTAATAGGTACTTTTTCCTTACCTAGTTTTGGTGAAAATTTTGATAGGGAAAAAGGAATTCTGGATATCGAATTGGGCGATACTCATCGATCAGTACTAAATGATTTTCTAAAATCCTTGCACTAAGATTGTTGAGGAAACAGATTGTTCATACCGTTGAGGACATCGCATCATTCAAAAGAAGTCTGCTCCGTTGGACACATGATTTCGATGAAATTGTCTGGTTGGACTCGAACCAACACAATCATTCATATCCTTCCTTTGATGTACTCCTGGCCGTGGACGGGCTAACGGGAATTTCAACGGACCATAATCACGCTTTTGATAATTTAAAGGAGTATCAATCACAGCTGAACGATTGGATATTCGGGTATCTTTCCTACGATTTAAAAAATGATGTAGAAGATTTGGTTTCCCATAATTTTGATGGGTTGGAATTTCCGGAACTATACTTTTTTCAGCCTAAAAAAATCATTCAGATTAAGGGTTCGGAAATCACTTTCCTATATATGAACTTCGTAGCCGATGAAATACAAAAGGACTTTGAAACTATTTTGGGCATCGATGTGGCTCATCCTGCACATCACGAAAAAAAGGAAAGACCATCCATAAGAATGCGCATTTTTAAGGACGAGTATTTTGAAAAATTGGACCGGATATTGGGGTATATCCATCATGGCGATATTTATGAGGTAAATTTTTGTCAGGAATTTTATTGCGAAGGGTTGGACTTGAATCCTTTGTCCATTTATGAAAGGTTGAATGAAATTTCAAAACCTCCCTTTGCGACCTTTATGAAAGTATGGGATAAATATGCGCTCTGTGCCAGTCCTGAGCGATTTTTAAAAAAGGAAGGAAACAAAATAATATCCCAACCGATCAAGGGAACGGCCGCCCGATCCCATAATCCCGATGAAGATGAAGCATTAAAAAGGAAATTGGGTATGGATGAAAAGGAGCGATCTGAAAATGTGATGATCGTGGATTTGGTTCGAAATGATCTTTCCAAGAATGCCTTGAAGGGTACCGTTCAGGTCGAGGAATTGTGCAAAATATATTCTTTTCCGCAGGTCCATCAAATGATTTCAACCATTTCATGCGAAGTAGGTGACCATGAAAACCCGGTGGACATTATACGAAGTTGTTTTCCAATGGGAAGCATGACCGGGGCTCCCAAGGTATCCGCTATGAAAGTTATAGAAGAAGTTGAATCCTTCAAGAGGAGCGTTTACAGTGGGGCAGTGGGTTATTTTACTCCTGATGGCGATTTTGATTTTAATGTGGTCATTAGAAGTATCCTTTACAATAGCACCAATAAATATCTTTCCTATGCTGTAGGAGGTGCCATCACGGCTAAATCGGATCCAGAAAAGGAATATTTGGAATGTCTTTTAAAAGCTAAGGCCATGCGACAGGTCTTGGAGGAACTTTAAACAAGGTCCAAATACATAATTGGTTAACTTTGTGCCATGCTCAAGGATTTTCAATCGCATATCTCCAAAAACTTTCCAGAACTGCTAAAAAATAAATTTTTATTGGCATGTAGTGGCGGGTTGGACAGTGTTCTGCTGTCTTATCTATGCAAGCAAAACCATATGGATTTCATTCTGGCACATTGTAATTTTAGATTGAGAGGCGCGGAAAGTAATGGCGATGAGTATTTTGTGAAGGAAATGGGGCATCGGTTGGGTAAGCCTGTTTATGTGACCCATTTTGATACCATGGGCTATGTGAACAACCACAACGTTTCCGTACAAATGGCCGCTAGGGACTTACGCTATCATTGGTTTAAGGGATTGATGGAGGAGCACGGAATAGATTTTTTGGTTACTGCCCATCATGCAGATGACAACCTGGAAACCTTTTTGATCAACCTTTCACGGGGCACCGGGATAGAAGGTTTAACGGGCATTCCGGAAATTTCGAACCAAATAAGACGTCCCTTGCTTAAGTATACGCGACGAAGCATTTTAGAGTATGCACAAAAATCCAACCTGGAATGGAGGGAAGATGAAAGTAATTGCGATACCAAATATCTACGGAACAAAATCCGATTGGAAATTGTTCCCAAGCTCAAGGAGCTGCATCCCAACTTTATGGATAATTTTGAAAGGACTTTGGGTTACCTCAAGGAGACCCGGGAAATTTCAAATAATGAACTCAAAAGGGTGAAGCGGGAACTTTTTAAGAAAGATGATCAATACTGGAAAATTTCGATATCGGAATTAAAAAATCTACAACCCATTGAAGGGTACTTGCATGGCTTATTTCAGGAGTACGGATTTACGCAATGGAACGATATCCTGCTTTTGCTGGATGCCCTAAGTGGAAAGACTATTTATGCTGAAAATTATGTGCTGCTCAAAAACCGAAATCATCTTATTTTGCGCAAAAATGAAGGGGAGGAGCCGGGGGAATTTGAGATTCAGGAAGGTGTAACTGAGATTCAGGCTCCCATAGGTTTGGAAATACAGGAAGTATCGGAAAAAAAGGATAACCACGGGAATATAATTTATGTTGATAAAAATGCGTTAAAGTTTCCGTTGGCAGTAAGGAAATGGAAGGAAGGCGACTATTTCTATCCTTTGGGAATGCAGGGAAAAAAGAAACTTTCCAAGTATTTCAAGGACGAAAAATTGGACCTTTTTGCCAAGAAGGAACAATGGTTGCTTTGCTCAAACGGTGAAATCGTTTGGGTAATAGGAAGGCGGGCAGATGACCGATTTAAAGTGAAGGATACAACAAAGCAGATATTAAGCATAGCAATACAATGAGAAATATACTAGTAGCATTTATTATTCTGTTCCTACCATTTATGGGCTTTTCACAGAGTGATGAAAACCCGGTGATATGGAGTCACGAAGTCAATAAAATTTCAGACACCGAATTTGATTTGATTATAAAAGGCGATATTCACGAAGGTTGGCATGTGTATTCCCAGTTCACCGATGAAGGAGGTGCCTTACCCAGTGAATTCAAATTCTTTGAAGTAGATAAGGACTACGCTTTGGTGGGCGATGCAAAGGAGAGTCCCACCGTAAAGGAGTATAGTGACATTTTTGAGGTGGAGGAAACTTTTTTTAAGGAGGAAGCCATCTTTACCCAACGCATAAAGCTGTTAAATCCGGATGTAAATCAAATAAAAGTCAACCTGTTTTATCAGGTCTGTAAAGAGGTCTGTATACCCGCTGATATTGACTTTATATTTTCCCTGGATGGTTCTGAGGCGGTGGCAGAAACCGTTGCGCTGGACGAAAAAAGTAAGCTGCTGACGGCCAATCTGAAACTGGACCTAAAAAATAAGGCCTTGCTGAGTCAGGGTCAGGAAAATATTGGATCAGGTTCCAATTTGTGGGTGATTTTCGGTCTGGGATTTCTAGGTGGACTTATTGCTTTATTGACACCATGTGTATTCCCCATGATTCCGCTTACGGTTTCCTTTTTTACCAAACATTCGGAGAAAAAGTCCAAAGGAATAGCCAATGCATTGCTCTATGGCTTTTTCATTGTTCTGATCTATTTTCTTTTGAGTCTGCCCTTTCATTTGTTTGATTCTGTAGATTCCCAGATTCTCAATACTATTGCTACAAACGTATGGCTAAACTTGGCCTTTTTTGCCATTTTCATATTCTTTGCTTTCTCGTTTTTTGGCTATTATGAGTTGACCTTGCCAAGTTCCTGGGCCAATAAGATGGACGCTGCATCCTCCAAGATAGGTGGTGCCTTGGGAATCTTCTTTATGGCCGTAACCTTGGCAATCGTATCTTTTTCCTGTACAGGACCCATTTTAGGCGGACTTCTTGGGGGCACCACCTTGGCAGAAGGTGATGTGGCCACCAACCTTTCTGCGGGAATGACCGGTTTTGGCGTGGCGTTGGCCTTTCCATTTGCTTTATTTGCGTTGTTTCCGGCTTGGTTGAATTCTCTTCCAAAATCTGGAGGATGGATGACCACGGTTAAGGTGGTTCTGGGCTTTCTGGAAATTGCACTAGCGTTAAAATTCCTATCCAATGCCGATTTGGTGGGACATTGGGGAATCCTAAAAAGAGAGGTTTTTATTGGAATTTGGATTCTAATAGGAATATTGACAACCCTATACCTCTTTGGAATTTTCAGGTTCCCACATGACGGACCCAAAGGAAAATTGTCAAAGGGTAGGATTGCCGTGGGGGTTGTAAGTGCTCTTTTTAGTTTATATCTGATATTGGGCCTTGCCGGAGTTTCCAATCTTAAACTATTGAGCGGTTTTCCGCCGCCTGAATTTTATAGTGTTTTTGAGCAGGAATCCGATTGTCCCCTGGGCATCGACTGCTTTAAGGACTTTGAAACGGGATTGGCCTATGCCAAGGAACAAGAAAAACCTATTTTGTTGGACTTTACGGGATGGGCATGTGTTAACTGTAGGAAAATGGAGGAGAACGTTTGGAGCGAGCCGGATGTATATCAAATCCTAAAGAATGACTACGTGCTTATCTCCCTATATGTGGATGACCGAAAGGAGCTACCGGAGGAAGAACAGTTTAATTTTCAATACGATTCCGGACGGATAAAGCGCATAGGCAACATTGCCCAAAAATGGGGAACTTTCCAGGATGTGAATTTTAATGCCGTGTCCCAGCCTTTTTATGTGTTGTTGTCACCGGACTTGGAAGTACTAAATACATCCATTCAAAATACGGATGCCGATACGTATAAAAATTGGCTATTGGAAGGGCTTAGGACTTTTGAGAAAAGGGAACTTTCCATCGTTCCCTAATAAATTCTGAAACCTCTTTCAGGCTTCAAAAATTTAACCCTAAATTACGGGTGTATTTTTTTGAACATTCATGAAACTAGCAAAGAAAATAGGGTACATTATTTTGGCCCTTATCCTCCTTATTGTCATATCAGGGTACGTATTTGTAGAACTGCACAAGCCTGATTATGCGGGCGAAAAAAAACTCCCGAACCTTCAAAACGAGGTCCAAGTGTATTTTGATGAATATGGGGTTCCCCATATTTACGGTCAATCCGAAGAAGATGCCTTTAGGGCACTGGGCTATGTACATGCCCAGGACAGACTTTGGCAAATGGAACTTCTAAGAAGAATTGGGAGCGGTGGACTCTCCGAAGTCTTTGGTAAGGATTTAATCGGTACGGATAAATTCTTTCTTTCCTTGGGAATTGATGAAGCCTCCAAGGAAGCAGTCTCCAAACTAGATGGCAATAGTGCGGGTGTTTCCATTATCAATGCCTATTTGGACGGACTTAATCAGTTTGTGGAAGAAGGTCCAACCCCTATAGAGTTCTATTTGACCGGTATTGAGAAGAACAAGTTTACTATTACCGATGTCTACAATACCATGGGCTATATGGCCTTTAGTTTTGCCATGGGGCATAAAACCGACCCATTATTGAGCAATATCAAGGATAAATTAGGGCCCGAGTATTTAAAGGATTTGGCTATTCATTCCGATGCTAGCACCGTTTGGATAAGGAACTACAAAGAATCTTCTAAAGATTCCATAGGAAATTCCGTTACAGCCATGGTGACCGATGCGCTGGGTAAATTAAAGCTTCCCCTTTTTGAAGGAAGTAACAGCTGGGTCTTAGCTCCTCCAAAAACAAAAAATGGGAAGGTCATCTTTGCCAACGATCCCCATATTGGCTTTGCACAACCTTCGGTTTGGTACGAGGCCCATGTAGAAACGCCCACCTACTCAAAATACGGCTATCACATTGCCGGTATTCCTTTTCCAGTGCTAGGCCACAATCGTGATATCGCCTATGGGATGACCATGTTCGAAAATGATGATGTAGATTTTTACTTTGAGGAAAATAATCCTGATGATGCGGATCAGTATCGACTAAACGGTACTTGGACGAATTATGAAAAAGTGACCAAAACCATCAAGGTGAAGGATTCAGTGGCTATTGAATTTACTTTTAAAAAATCCGTACATGGCCCCATCTTAAATGGCATTGCGAACCAAATCCAAGGAGAACGCCCTATATCCATGTATTGGGTGTATACACAGGAAGAAAATACGGTGGTCGATGCTTTTTACGAAATAAGCCATGCCACGAATCTTAACGAGTTTATATTGGCCTTACCAAAAATCCATGCACCCGGTCTAAACATTATGTATGGCGATGCAGAAGGGAATATTGGGTGGTTCGCCACGGCCAAACTATGGCAGGTTCCGGATAGTATCAATACCAAATTGGTCTACGAACCCGATAATAGGCCCAACGAGAAAAGAGAATTTTTAAAATTCGAAGCGAATCCACAAGCGGTAAACCCACCATGGAACTACGTCTACTCGGCCAATAACCAACCGGATTCCATATCGGGAATGCTATATCCGGGGTATTATCTGCCAGAAAACAGGGCCAAGCGAATCGTTCAATTGTTGGACCCAAAAAACGATTGGGATAAGAAAGACATTTCCAATATGATTTTGGATGTGAACTCCCCCGTACATTTGGAAACTACCAAAGACCTAATTAACTCTTTGAATAGTAAGGAATTGACGGAAAAGGAAATCGAAGTTCTAGATCTTTTGAAAGCTTGGGACGGTACCTATTCATTGGATAATATTGGTGGAACGATTTACACGCGTTGGGTATATCAAGTTTTGGAAAATATATTCAAGGATGAATTGGGCACGGAATTATTTGATCAATTGTTATCGACCCACATGCTAAAGAGAACCATTGCACCTATAATTGAGACTGAAAATTCAGTTTGGTGGGATGATGTCAAAACTTCCGATACCAAAGAAAATAGAAGTGACATTTTAGAAAAGTCCTTGATGGAGGCCATAGCTTCCTTAGAATCAGATTTGGGACCTGCAATTGATAGTTGGACTTGGAACAAAGTGCATACCTTGGAACATGGCCATCCCATTGGTCAGGTGGAAGCTTTACGTTCTTTTTTCAATGTAGGGCCTTTTCCGATCGATGGCAGTAGGGAGACCATCAACAATTTGGGCTTTCCCTTCGATAGTTCAGGTCTGTATAAAGTTAGTTCCGGTCCATCGACAAGAAGAATCGTCGATTTCTCAGATGTTGAAAATAGCATCAGTATATTGCCCACGGGTCAATCCGGAAATCCATTCAGCGAACATTACAAGGACCAGGCTGAGATGTATGTAAAGGGGAAATTTAGAAAGATGATGATGAACAAGGAGGAGGTTCAAAATACTGCAAACTCGACTTTAATATTTAGAAATTAATAGTTTGTCAATTTCTATTAAGAAGTTACTTTAAGTATAAACCTCCATTTCTGTCGATTCGTTAATTCCCTATGAGAAGTAGCCTTTATTTTGTGCTCCTATAAGGATTTTTGTTATTTTTAGTGGACAACCACCACTATGAAAAGTACCAAACTTATTTCTGTCTTGTCTACAGTTGTTTTCTCATTCAATATTTTGATAGGCCAGGAATCAACCAACATTTCTGGAAACTACACCAATATTCCGCTAAAGGATGCCCTTCTGGACATTGAATCAAAAACCGATTATCGCTTCTTTTTCTTGGATGATAGGATGAAAGAAGAAAAGGTAAACTTAAGTTTCAATGCTTTGGAAATAAGCGAAGTACTTGATATAATTTTGGAATCCTCTGCATATAATTACTACATAAAAGAAGATGATAAACGGATATTCATTATCAAAAATGCCATTATTTATGATGAATTGCCCGATGGATTTTTTAAGGATTCAACAAAAGAAGAGGGGGACAGTTCAATTGGGCAAAGGTCAAATGCCCCGCCTCCCACTTTTTATAATGAAGAGGTACGGTCAACCGCCAAAAGATATCCCGTTGTGCGGATTGGAAAGTCAGATCCCAATAACCTGCAACTGGAGTATACGCTATCAGGAAAGGCCATAAACTCGGTTACAGGTGAACCTGTTCCGGATTTGACCATCCGTGTTAAGAATGCAGATAGTTTTGTAATAACGGACAGCAATGGAAACTTTTCAATCCAATTACCATCGGGCTATAATATTTTGGTAGTAAGGGCCATGGGTATAGCTTCTACGGAGCGTGAAGTAATCATGTACAATGATGGGAATTTGGAGTTGTTATTGGAAGAAGGCCTCCAACAATTGGATGAGGTTGTGGTTCAGGCAGACGCGGCAAGGAACGTTGAAGATGCCGATACTGGAAGTGAACAGATAGATTCCGAGGCTTCCAAAAACATACCCCTGGTATTGGGAGAGCGTGATATTTTACAAGTGGCAAAGGCACTTCCAGGTATTTCTTCGGCAGGGGAGGGTGCAACCGGTTTAAACGTCCGCGGAGGTAAAACGGACCAAAATCTGGTACTTTTAGATGATGCGGTCATTTACAATCCACAACACTTTTTCGGTATTTTTCAAGCTTTGAATCCATTTACCACCAAGGGTGTGGATATTTATAAGGGTGCTATGCCCGTGGAATTCGGGGGGCGACTTTCCTCCGTATTTGATATACGTACCAAAAACGGCAATGTGGAGAAGCTGGCAGGAGAAGGTTCTATAGGTCCGGTTACCGGTAATTTTGCACTTGAGATTCCTATAGTCAAGGAAAAATCCTCTCTTGTGGTTGGAGGACGTGGTGCCTATGCCGATTGGATTTTGCGCTCTTTGGACGAGCCTTCCTTGAATAATAGCAATGCCAGTTTTTTTGATGGAATCGTAAAATATCACCATAAAATCAATGACAATAACGAGGTAAAGGCAACGGCGTATTATAGTAAGGACGCCTTTAGTATAACCTCGGATTCGTTATACAATTATGATAACAGGTTGTTTTCGTTGAGATGGGACAGAAAAATGGGCGAGAGGACCACAACGGCCATGGTGTTGGGCAATAGTAATTATGGTTTTGGAATCGATTTTGACGGACAGGCGAATACCGATTTCAACTTGGATTATAGTATTAATGAAACCGAGTTCAAATATAAATTTAGAACCTTACTGAATGAAAGAAATACGCTGGATTATGGAATTTCTGCCAAATATTATTCGGTCAACCCTGGAAGTATACGTCCAGACGGGAATGAATCAAATGTTAGCACAATAAGAATTGATAAGGAACAAGCTGTGGAGGGCGCACTGTTTTTGGGAGATGAATTCAAATTGAACGATAAATTATTATTCGATTTGGGAGTGAGGTATGCCTTTTTTGCCGCTTTGGGTCCGGGTACACAACGAAACTATCAAGAGGGTTTTCCAAAGAACGAGTCCACTGCCCAAGAAACAATTTCTTATGATGGGGCAGAAATTATAAAGACATACGGTGGACCGGAAGCAAGGTTTTCAGCCAGATATCTTTTTACACCGGATTTTTCAATCAAGGCCAGTTTTAATAATTCGTATCAATTCCTACATACACTTTCCAATAATACTACGGTTTCCCCAATCGACACCTGGAAACTTTCTGATTTGAATATTGCTCCCCAGACAGGGTATCAAGCTTCTTTGGGACTTTACAAAAACTTCAAGGAAAACGAATATGAATTGAGCTTGGAAGGATATTATAAGGGCATGGACAATGTGTTGGACTTTAAAACGGGGGCCGACCTATTTCTAAACGAGAACGTAGAGACCGAAGTACTGCAAGGGGATGGCAAAGCTTATGGAGTGGAGTTTTTGGCAAAGAAAAATAGGGGTGATCTAAATGGGTGGCTTAGTTATACCTATTCCAGATCATTATATCGTTTTGATAGTGAATTCAGCGAAGAGCGTATCAATAACGGCGAATTTTTCCCGTCGAATTTTGATAGGCCCCATGATGTAAGTGTTATCACCAATTATCGTATTACCAGAAGGTATAGCCTATCGGCAAACTTTGTGTATCAGACGGGTAGGCCCGTTACCTATCCCATAGGTACTTTTCGTTTTAACAATGCCGATTTTGTTGCTTTTAGTGACAGGAACGAATTCCGTATTCCGGATTTTTATAGGTTGGATTTAGGGCTGAATATCGAAGGGAATCATAAGAAAAACAAACTCGCCCATAGTTTTGTGACCATATCGGTATATAATGTCTTGGGAAGGAACAATCCCTATTCGGTATTCTTTGTGACAGAAAATGGTGAGGTAAAGGCCTTGCAAAGTTCCATATTTGCTATCCCTATACCATCTATCACTTATAATTTTAAGTTTTAAGGACTATGTTGAGAAGGCGCAATACAAATAAATGGAAGTTGGTTTCTTTTTGCTGGCTTTGTTGTTGTCTAATGGCCTGTATTGATGATTTTGAAATTGAAAATATAACCGACGTTTTAGAGGGGTATTTAGTCGTGGATGCTAGGATTACAGATTGGAATGGTAAGCAAACAATTTTTCTATCGAGAACCTTTGCTTTGGAGGATTCAGAACCATCGCCTGAAAAGGGAGCCTTGGTGGCTATAATTGATGAAATGGGTGGGCGTATCGGTTTTCAGGAAATTGCACCTGGAAATTATACCAATGAGGGAAACTTATCCTTAAAAAGCAGTAGTATATATAAGCTCGAAATAATCACAAGAGATGGGGTTAGGTATATGTCCGAAGAAGTAAGGTTGCCAAACAAAGTACCCATCGTAGACTTGCGTGCCGAAGGGAGGCTTAATGGATTTAGCTCGGATGGATTGGCGATCCTGTTGGACAATGGGGGTATTCCCGACCAATCTGGTTACTTTAGATTTGAATTTGAAGAAACTTATCAAATTGTTGCACCCTATCCAAACCCCTTTGATTGGGATGAAATAGATTATGACATCAATGATGGCGATGGTTGGGAAGTTACCATAGCTGGGCGTACGGAACCTGTAAATATCTGTTACGGAAATAGTGCTTCAAGGGACATTATCCTTTCATCTACGGAAGATTTGCTGTCGGGTGGGTTGGATGATTTCGTTGTTCGGTTTATAGCAAAGGACAATCCCATAATTTCACATAGGTACAGTATTTTGGTCAAGCAATACCACCACGATATCAATGCAAGGGCCTTCTTTGAAACATTGAACAGTTTTTCTAGTTTAGAAAGTATTTTTAGCAATGTACAAACCGGTCGTTTGGAAGGTAACATACAAGTTCAAAATTCTGATGTAACGTTGGTTTTTGGATACTTTGAATTGAGTTCTTACAGTGAAAAAAGGTTGTTTTTAAATTATAGGGACTTTTTCCCAGATGAAGAACTACCACCTTACTTTATGAATTGTGCTACGGGAGCACCTGCCCTTTATCCTAGGGGGTTTCATTTAACTCCAGCCGAAGGAGGTGGTTTTGTTATTGATGGAACCAATAGTTCCCCATTAATAGAAGGTATTTTGGCAGGTCTTTATGCTTACCATGCGGATAATGACGATTTTGAAAATCTCCTTAGCGAAGGAAGCCCACTGGGTGGTCTAGCTCCGTTTTTAGTGAAGCCCCTGGGATGTGTGGATTGTGGAACTTTTGGAAGCTATGAAAAACCGGATTTTTGGATTGATTAATTGATGAATGGAAGATGATTAGAGCACTAATTTTTGAACCGAATTCTAAATTGCTTAAATTCTAAATTTGAATTAATGTATAAGAACAAACGTTTTTACATTTTTTTGGTTTTCATAGGTCTTTTTACGGTATGCTGTACGGAAGAAGTGGACCTGGGCCTTGAAAACAATGCAGGGGTACTGGACATTTTGGTGGTCGAAGCGACGATTACGAATGAGTTTAAGAATCATCGGGTTAACCTAAGTAGGATGGACACCATATTGGATACCCAGATAGATTCTACTTTTAATCCTTTTACCCCAGAGAGGGACATTGATAGGGATTTAGTGAAATATGAGCGGAACGCCCGCGTATCTGTAGAGAACTCTATAGGCACCGCATACAATTTCGATGAAATAAGTCCGGGCATATATGAATCTGTAGAACCTTTTGCGGCAGTAGAGGGCCAGAGCTATACCCTGAATATTTTTACTTCCGATGGGAAAACGTATACTTCGCAACCTATGGCCATTGAAGGTTTTTTGGACGTCGACCAGTTATATGCCGAGAGGATGACCAACAATGATGGTGTGGAAGGAATCGGGATTTTTATTGACAACGGTCAGGCTTCGGGATCGGTCAACAATTTAAGGTTTAGTTATGATGAGACCTATAAGATCATTGCCCCCTTTTGGGACGAAAGCGATTTTAAACTATCCAATTATGACCCTTGCGCACTTCCCGTACCCACCTATGACCTGGAAATAGTACCGCGTGAGACCGAACAGCAGGTCTGTTATGGGAACCAGGTTTCCAATAGTATTATACTTGCGGAAAACAATACCGTGGATGGTACTGGTTTGAATAGGTACATGATACGATTTCTAAATCAGGACGAATTTATGATTTCGCACCGCTACAGTATAGAAGTGACCCAGATGGTCACGGGTAGTGAGTCCTTCGGGTTTTATGAGAAACTGAGGAACTTCAGTCAGTCGGGAAATGTTTTTTCCCAGGTACAGCCTGGTTTTATCGAGGGGAACATCTCCCCGGCCAATGGGGACGGGGATAGGGTGATAGGTTTCTTCGATGTGGTTTCGGTATCCAAGGAAAGAATCTTTTTTGATTATATGGACTTTTTCCCGGACAGAGATTTACCTCCCTATGTTTTTAACTGTTTGGAGCAATCCACCAATGAATCCCATGTTTCCTATTGTTTTACGGGAATGCAGGGCCCCAACCCATGTCCACAATCGATTATAGAACAAGTTAATTTGGGGCTTATCAGTTATGCAGGTCCAAATACGGAAAATATAGGTCCATGTCCCAGTGAATACGTTTATGTTCCTAGGATTTGTGGTGATTGTACCTTACTGGGAAGTAATGTAAAACCGGATTTTTGGATCGATTAAAATAAACAACAATGCGAAAAATACTTTTTTTGAATTTAATTCTGGCTTGCTGCTGCTTTGGCGTTTCGGGGCAGTATGTGATTAAGGACGGCAGCGAGCTTTTAAGTCTACAACAGCTTCCTCAAGAAAAGGCTTATGTGGACCATACAGGCCCCCTGGTATTCTCAGGGGAGTATTTGTATTATGCCTTTTATTGCTTCAATGCCCAAAACAACAATCCTACGAACATCAGTCGGGTTGGTTATGTAGTACTGGTGAATGAGGAAAAAGAAAAAATATTCGAACACAAGCTAAATTTGGATAAAGGACTTGCTCAAGGTGATTTTTTTGTGAGAACCGATATACCGTCCGGCAGGTACAAGTTACTGGCCTATACCCAATGGATGCGAAATGGTGGACTAGATCAAGTGTATACGGATGATATTGTCGTTATAAACCCTTACTTGACCGATCAGTCCGCCATATTGACTGATCCTAGCGAGGAAACTAATACAGCCAATTTAAAAACCGAAAATTTTCCAGCTGGACTAATGGATTCGGCTACAGTGTCGGTCCGGCTAGAAAAGGAAATTTATGGGACCAGGGAAAAAGTTCGTTTATCGGTAAACAACTACAAAGGCCCTTCTGGTTATGGAATTTATACCCTAAAAGTCAAAAGGAAGGAGGAGATACCCGTCAGACCATATTTAAACGCCACCCAATATGCCAAGGATTTCTTCAATGCAGATAAACAAATAAAACAAAAAGTGGGTGATTCCATTTTCCTACCGGAGCAACGAGGTGAGTTGTTTTATGGTGCTGTTTATGACAGTTCAACGGATAAACCGGTCAAGGACATTCCTGTAATCATCTCCATTCCCGGAAAGGAATTTATTTTGAAATTCGCCCAAACGGATACACAAGGTAATTTTTATACGTATTTGAACAAGGAATACAAGAATACGCTGGCCTTGGCACAAATTGAGGAGGAAAATAAGATGTATTCCATAAAAAAGGGAGCGGTAGCCGATTTGGATCTTTACAATATTGATTTTTCCAAGTTTACTTTGTCAGATTCCTATGCGCCGTATATCAAGGAAAGAAGTGTTTTAAATCAATTGGAGAATCAGTTCTTTACCGCAAAACCCGATTCCATTATAGCGAGTGACCCCATCGACCCTTTTGATGGTGGACTCCCTGAGGAAGTTTTCTTGGATGAATTCACTAGATTTCCAACGTTTGGGGAAACCTTGGTTGAAGTCGTCAAGTTTGCCGGGTACAGGTCGGGGGGCAAAGATCCCGATTATATCAAGATATCGCAGGATTTCGAGACTTATAACGAAGAGTTTAATAGTTTTCCTGCCATAGTACTTATAGATGGTGTCTTTATACCCAATCACGAAAACATAAAGTCCTTTGATGCACGTAAAATCGAAAAAATAAGCCTTGTTCGCGACCAGTTTGTCTTGGGAGGGAAACAATACCAAGGAATGATGACCATTGAAACCTTTGAAGGGGATTATCTTGAAGAACATACCTATGGAAATTCCGTGGCGATTCCTCTGAAACTTCCCGTTGCCAAGAAAAATTATTTCAAACAGGATTACGATGATGAAGTAATGGATTTCTCAAGGATTCCGGATTACAGAGGACTGCTTTTATGGGAACCACATGTAAAAGTGGAGGCTAGCAACTATAATTTTGAGTTTTTCACGTCGGATGTCGAGGGCATTTTTGAAGTAATATTGAATGGATTTACCACCTATGGCAAACCCATTACGGTAGTAAAGGAAATCACGGTTATAAAACCCAATCAATAAGGGAAGTATTCGTCAAAATCCCTTATTTTTAGCACAAACGAAGATTAAATGCTAACCAAAGTTTATGGCAGTGCCGTTTTTGGCGTGGAGGCCACTACCATTACCGTTGAAGTAAATATTGACAAGGGAATTGGCTACCATCTGGTAGGATTGCCCGATAATGCCATTAAGGAAAGCAACTATAGGATTGCTGCCGCACTCCAGAACAATGGCTACAAAATTCCCGGAAAAAAGATTACAATCAATATGGCTCCTGCCGACCTTCGTAAAGAGGGCTCCGCCTACGACCTTACTTTGGCCTTGGGGATTTTGGCAGCATCTGGGCAAATAGAGTCCGAAGCCATTGAGAAATATATAATCATGGGCGAGCTTTCCTTGGATGGTAGTTTACAGCCCATAAAAGGAGCCTTGCCCATTGCCATAAAGGCCCAGGAAGAGGGTTTTGAAGGTTTTATCCTTCCTGCCGAAAATGCCAAAGAAGCTGCTATTGTTGGAAATCTAAAAGTATTTGGAGTCGATAACATCAAACAGGTCATGGACTTTTTTGATAAGGGTACACCGCTTGAGCAGACCATCATTGATACGCGGGAGGAGTTTTACAAAAGTTTGGATTTTCCTGAATTCGATTTTTCCGATGTCAAGGGTCAGGAAAGTATCAAGCGCTGTATGGAAATCGCCGCTGCGGGCGGACACAATATCATTTTAATTGGGCCTCCGGGTGCGGGAAAGACTATGTTGGCCAAACGATTGCCTTCCATTTTACCGCCAATGACCCTGCACGAAGCCTTGGAAACGACCAAAATCCATAGTGTGGTGGGGAAGATTAAGAACATGGGTCTTATGAGCCAACGCCCATTTCGAAGTCCACATCACACGATTTCAGATGTTGCCTTGGTAGGGGGTGGGGCCTACCCACAACCTGGGGAGATTTCGCTTTCCCACAACGGGGTTTTATTTTTGGACGAACTGCCGGAATTCAAACGCGGCGTTTTGGAAGTAATGCGTCAGCCGTTGGAGGACAGGGAAGTGACCATTTCCCGGGCGAAATTCACAGTAACCTATCCCAGTAGTTTTATGTTGGTAGCCAGTATGAACCCCAGTCCGGGTGGGTATTTCAACGATCCTGATGCTCCCGTAACTTCTTCCCCCGCAGAAATGCAACGTTATCTGAGCAAGATTTCCGGACCCTTGTTGGACCGAATCGATATCCATATTGAAGTGACCCCCGTACCCTTTGAAAAGCTCTCCGAGGACCGTAAAGGGGAGAGCAGTGTGGAAATCCGTAAACGGGTTACGGCTGCAAGGGAACTACAGACCGAACGATTCCAAGAGTTAGAAAACGTGCATTACAATGCGCAGATGAACACAAAACAGATTCGCGAGTTCTGCAAATTGGATGAGGCTTCAAAATCCTTGTTGAAAAACGCCATGGAGCGACTCAATCTTTCTGCCCGTGCTTATGACCGCATTTTAAAAGTGGCCCGTACCATTGCCGACTTGGATGATGCCACCGATATCAACGGCAACCATATTTCTGAAGCGATTCAGTATCGTAGTTTGGATAGAGAAGGTTGGTTGGGGTGATACTTAGTTTTAAGTTTCTAGTTGTAAGTTTCTAGTTTCTGGTTTTATGTGCGGTGTGCAAGGTTCTTTTTGTCATAGGGAGCGCAGCGAAGTATCCGTTATGGAAACGGTTACTCGCAATAAAAATTTTGGTCAGAATTGAGAGTATGGAGAATACAACAGATTCTTCACTGCCCCCTAGCTCCGTTCAGAATGACAAAGACAATTTTCCGGGTCTAAATAAACGGTTTTTTGTCATACTGAGCATAGCGAAGTATCTGTATTTTCTGCCCGGTTCCTTTTGTCATAGGGAGCAAAACGAAGTATCTGTTAAAGGAACGGTTACTTACAATAAACACCTATAGTAATTGGGAGTAGAGAGCGTAAAATAGATTCTTCACTTCGCCTAGCTCCGTTCAGAATGACAAAGACAATCTTTTAAGGGCCGAATTTCACCAGAGAATAAATTACAAGGGCTCTTTTGTCATACTGAGTGAAACGAAGTATCTATTCACAAGTTGAGAGATTCTTCACTGCTTCAACTACTTCATGGCAGGAATGGGAATGAATAGCATCGAAAACATTTCCGCTATCGGGATTTGAAAAGATTTTTTAGTAATCTTCTTCATTTTCTGTTTGTTCTCCAATTTTAGCTTTATATACTCTTTTAATCATAGAGTCATTGAACATGTTAATCAAAGCAGTAAGCCCAAAGATTATGGTCAAAAACATATTAGTATATTCTATAAAGGTGTCTTTTGCCTCGAATAAAAAAGCCTCCTGCTTATTGAACAAATCAAGAAAAATAGCGATTACATAATTAAGAACCATCAAAACTGGGATTGTTACAAAATGAATTCTAAATCGGCTTGATGTGTATTTAAAATATTCAAATCTCAAATCATTTTCTTTTAATTTAAAAAAAAGTTTTTCTCTGCCTTCCCTGTAAAAAATCCACAAATTCTTTACACCTTTATTTGCTCTCCCTACTAAATTTAAGATACCCCAAAATAAGAAACTACCCAAAGCACCAAGTAAAATTACACCCCAAACACTATTAAGTAATGATTTTTCGATTATTTGCCAATCCATAAATTGATATTATTTGTTTGCATTATAGAAGGTTCAAAATGATTTTTAAATAAAAATCTTGCCCTTCCTGGTTTACAACTTCGAAGCAATCCTCGCTACTGCCAGTTTTTAACTGGAGGCCACAGTCAGTCCCCAGCTAGCGCGAGCATCTTTCTGCTCGTGCCGTCAACAGTAAGTGGCATACGCCATTCAAATAACAGCTTGGTTTCTACATGATGATATTCACCGTTTAAACCCTGTAATTATCTGCCCGCCAATTTTTTATGCGTTTTTTAATTTCTTTATTGGTCAAGTTTTCATTTAAAGCTTTTTCTACTAAGGGTAAGAACTCGGCATCGCTTGCAAAACGTAACGCTATAATTTGGGATACTGTCAGTTCTCTTGGGAATAATTTGCCCGTGAGTACATAATACCTCAAATTTTCTTCAGCTTTTATGGCCCTATCCTGTGCTTTTAAGGGAAAACTACGTACATACCATGCCATAATTAAAAATATAACAGCGATAAGCACTACTAAAGATGCTACATAAAGGTTGTCCCTACTGGTGTGAATAAGATTGCTTATAGCCCCAAATAATAAGGCTAGCATAGCTAGAAACAAGAGTCCATGGAACCCTTTTACAAGTTTACCATGATTTTTAAAATTCTGTTCTTTCATTTTTTAGTTTGATTTAAGGATGTTCAAATTTAGCAACCAAGCTTTTGCGTTTTTGTAACTAGTGTTGGTTCTTCCATCGAGCATTAAATTGCGATAAGTGCCATTTGGGGCATTATTCCAACAATGCCCACTCTTCTTCGGTGGCCTTGGATTTTTGGTATTCCATGACCATGAGCCAACCATTATCGTTTTTAACGAGTAGGGCTTCAAAGTGCACGAATTGTTTTGGAGCTGTTTTGCCACTACCATCATTGGATTGGAAACCAAAAATTCCTGTTTCATGCGCCGTGTTTTCATCACCCACACGCTGTGAAAAACGGAATTCCACCGTATTCTTTGTTTTTCCCGCCTTGGTGTCAATGAAATCTTGCTTCCAATTTGAAAGCGCTTTTGTAATAGAAATAGATGATTTGTTTTCACGGGTAGTGAATACAACAACGGCATCCTCATGATACGTGGCTTTATAACCTTCAAAATCACCTTCCCGTACGGTTCTGGAAACCTCGGTCCAAAAGGAATCCAATTCCGCGATTCTCAGTGAATCGTTGGAAATTTTCATCATACCCACCAAAGTATGGTCAGTGCTATTTGAATAGGTGGTAGCAACACTTAGCATAAGCACTAGGCTAAGAAATAGTTGATTTTTTTTCATATGTGGTTTAATTTTAGTATCTATTAGCAGTTTCCCACGCTACCGCCAGTTTGCACCTGGTGGCCAGAGTCAGTTCTATAATGAAGGAAACTTCAAATTCAAGAAAATTTGAAACTTACCCCATCACCCTCTTAAGCCCTTTATCAAAAGCCGTCATATCTTCCATGGTGCCGGTGCTGATACGGGCCCATTCATTAAATGGGGGGAAGGGCCTTCCGATCAATACATTTTCTTTTTCCATAGCGGCCATCATCTCTCGGATGGGCCTACCGGTTTTAAAGAAGACAAAATTGGTGTGTGATTTTATATAGGACAATTCCAAATCATCCAAGGTTTTGTAAATGGCCTGTTTGCCCTCCATGTTTTTAGCAACGCTAAATTTGTAAAATTCATCGTCGTCCAAGGCATGCTTTGCGGCTTCAATGGCCAGCACATTGGTCATGGCCATCACGCTTTTTTGTAATCGCTTTGCAATATCCGGGCGGGCTACCAAATACCCGATTCGCATACCCGCAAGTCCGTAAACCTTGGAAAAGGTCTTGGAAACGATGACGTTCTTGCCCTCCTTAACCAAGGTCACCATGGAAGGGTAATCCGGTTCGGTGATAAAATCATAATAGGCCTCATCGCTAAAGACCATAGCTGTTTCACTAGTGCGTTCACAAAAGGATTTCAGGTCGTTTTTATCCAATAGGGTTCCGGTAGGATTGTTGGGGTTACAGATAAAAATGAGTCGGGTCTTACCGTTGATTCGGTTTTCCATCTCCTTCAAATCGTGCTGCATGTTCTCGTCCACGGGAACCCGGTGTACATAGGCGCCAAAGTTTTCGGCATAGGTCATCATGGACTGGAAGGTAGGGTCGGCAGCGATAAGTTCCCCTCCGTTGAGTCCGTAGGTAAGACCCACGGCCTTGAGTCCTTCCGTAGAACCACCGGTTACTACGATATGGTCCGTGGAAACACCCTCGGTCTCCGCAATTTTTTCCAATAGTGGCCTAAAGACCATGGAGGGATACCGACAGGCGTTATCAAAAGCAGCGGTTATGGCCGCCCTAACTTTTGGGGAAGGGCCAAAGGGGTTTTCGTTGCTGTTCAGCTTGGCAACATCCAACAAAGCATTGCTAGGTTTACTTGTAGGGTTTGCAAATGCCAAGGTGTTGGCACCGCCCAACATAGTTAGTCCTCCGCCAAGGGCAAAGGTCTTTAGCCAGTTTCTTCTGTCTATGTGATTCATACCTTTTGGATTTTTCCTAAAAGGTACAAAAAGATGGGGTTACTCGATAATCGAGAATAAATTAATGAAGGTTAACCTACAATTTCAATCGCCAATGATTTCTAGTTCCAAAGCGACTTAAAAAAGGGGTTTTTATAAAAGAATAGTTGTTTGTAGGTTTTCAGCTACAACTGAAATTCCTCGTTGTTGTTGTCCTTTTTCTCCTTCTTTTCGGAATTAAAGATATCCTTGAGAATATAAGCGGTCACGATGGTGAGTCCAGTCGTAAGGGTGGGGATGGCGAATTCCCATTTTAAAAGTTGCATCAGTCCACCGGCAATGATGGTCAGAACCCCAACGACCATGGCAAAATTCCATCCGATCTCAAGAATGGTGTTTGTCGATTTTCGGTCTTGATCCATAAAATAGGCCGTTCCTTCCATGGCGAACCATACAATAAAACAGAGTGCCGTGCCTATCTGAAAGATGACCGTGTTAGGAAAATCCAGAATACGGAGCAGCCCGTTGGTAGTCCAAAAAAGGACAAGTACCATTTTGATATAATCTACCGATTTTTTTGGATTCTTTCTGGAAAACCGAATAGCGTAGAGTATCAAAATTGCGAAAAAGGAGACAAAAATAATACCTCCGGCGTAGGGCCAATTGACAATACGCGATAGCATTCCAACGATTAAACAGGCCAAGGCCACTCTAAGCGGAGTTTTTAAGGTTTTGTTGGGTGTGCTCATAACGAAGTTTTTTAGTTGATTACTTTTATGTTTGCCTTTAGTCCTTCCATGATTCCCATAATGTTCTTGATGGTTTCGTTCAAATAGTAACGCACCAAGATATGGGGTATGCGTATGGTGGTAAAGCCATTTTTAAAGGAATGCATGGCCTCTTCCAAATTGTTGATGGCCTGTTCCTCCGTCATTTTATCATATCCGCAGTCTATTTCAATGTTCAATTTTACACGGGAGATGGCAATATCGACTGATTTCTTACCATCCCACCATTCAAGCATTCCCTGTACACCTGCCTCTTTGAGGCCATAGTATAATTGAATAGCTTCCAAGGGCGTATTGTTCCGTTGGATCAACACCTTTATCAGTTCCTGATGATGGGAGCATAACTCCACGCCCACGCTCTCTATGGCACTCTTGTGATCAAGATATCCAAGCTCTTTGTTACATTCTAAGCAAGTCATTAAGTAGGTTAAGTTTATTTAGGTTTGGGGTAATAATAACAATGAATTTTTAGGTTTAGTATCAACAATCGATGTATGACATCCGGATTTTAGACGAATGACATTTTTTTAGATAAACGGCATTTTGAAATGTTAAAATTGTTGTGAACTACTATTTTTTTAAAGGGAGATTTTTAGGATAATTGAAGCTATCTTTAGCAAAACCGAAATTTTTTTACCGTATGTTTAAAAAAATGGGTCCTGGAGTCCTCGTCGCGGCCGCCTTCATTGGTCCGGGAACGGTAACCGCCTGTACGTTGGCCGGGGTTTCATTTGGATATGCCCTCTTGTGGGCCATGTTGCTTTCGGTTTTGGCAACCATGGTATTGCAGGAAATGTCGGCCAGATTGGGCATCATCACCCAAAAGGGATTGGCAGAAGTAATCAAGCAGGAATTGGCCCATAAATATGTTAGAATGATGGTGGTTGGGATTATCCTTTCGGCCATTGTCATTGGCAATGCTGCCTATGAAGCGGGAAACATTGGAGGCGGTGCCTTGGGTCTGGAGGCATTGTTCGGGATTTCCCAGGCAGGATACTATCCTGTTATAATCGGTTTTCTGGCCTTCATCCTTTTATATATTGGTAATTATAAGGTTTTGGAAAAGGTCTTTATCTCCTTGGTAATTCTTATGAGCCTTTCCTTTGTAATCACCGCCCTACTCACAAAGCCTAATATGATGATGGTATTGCAAGGACTCTTTATTCCAAAGGTGGACAATGAAAATATCCTCACCGTAATTGCCTTGGTAGGCACTACCGTAGTACCATACAATCTCTTTTTACACGCCTCCTTGGTAAGTGAGAAATGGAAGTCTAAAAAAGATTTGAACCTAGCGAAGCGCGATACCTACGTATCCATACTATTGGGAGGAATCGTTTCCATGTGCATTATTGTAGCCGCGGCATCGGTAGATTTGAAGGAGGTCCATAACGTGATGGACATGGCCAAGGCCTTGGAACCCCTGTATGGAACAAGTGCCCGATACTTCATGGGCATGGGTCTTTTTGCCGCTGGGGTGACATCGGCCATAACGGCACCCTTGGCCGCGGCCTATGTGGCCGCCAATTGTTTTGGTTGGAAGAACGGACTAAAAGACGCCAAGTTTAGAATGGTTTGGATGGTCATTTTGGGCTTGGGCGTATTTTTTCTTTCCTTTGATATCAAACCTATTGAAGTAATCAAATTTGCGCAAATTGCCAACGGAATCCTGCTGCCCGTAATTGCCATTTTTCTGTTATGGGTGGTCAATAGAAGTACCTTGATGGGAGATAATAGGAATACCGCCCTTCAAAACCTAATGGGGATTTCCATTGTTATTTTGGCTGTATTCTTAGGGATAAAGAGTATTTTAAAGGTTTTGGAAGTGCTATAATGAAGATATATTCTATTGATATCAATTGTGATGTAGGTGAGGGAGTTGCGAACGAGGCCCAATTGTTTCCTTATATTTCCAGTTGCAACATTGCCTGTGGGGGTCATACCGGTGATCGGGATTCCATGATAACTACCGTGCGCTTGGCCAAGAGGTATGGCGTAGGTATCGGGGCACATCCCTCGTATCCGGATAAAGAGAATTTTGGCCGAAAATCCCTTTCTATGGATGCTACGGAATTGTCCCAAAGTATCGCCTCACAGATAGGTGCATTAGAGTTCATATGTTCGGGAGAAGTTGTTGCACTTGGGCATATAAAACCCCATGGAGCGCTATATAATGATTTGGCCAAAAATGAGGAATTGGCACAATTGTTTTTAGAAACTATTGAGCCGTATAAAAACAAATTGAATTTGTTTGTACCTTTTAATTCGGTTATTGAAAGATTGGCATTAAAGCAAGGGTTTAAAATAATGGTAGAGGCTTTTGCTGATAGAAATTATAATGAAGATCTAAGCCTGGTGTCAAGGTCACTTCCAAACGCACTTATTACAAAACCGGTTGAGGTACTGGAACATGTGCTTCATATGGTTACGGAGCATAAGGTCAGGACAGTAGCCAATACATTTAATGGGATAAAGGCAGATACCTATTGCATACATGGGGACACCCCGGAAGCTTTGCAAATATTAACGTATATTTCGAAGGAATTACCAAAACACCACATAGCCTTAAAAAAATGATCCATCCCCCAATTTCATTGAAGCCCTATGGAAGGCACGCGATATTGATCGAATGGCCAAACGAGGTAAGCGAAACGATTTTGGAGAGTATCCTGGATTTCGAAGACTTTCTAATAAGGGATTGTTTAAATGAAAGGGAGTGGGAAACTATATCCGCTTATAATTCGCTTTTATTGGTACATCCAAAACTTGAAATCGATTTTCCAGAATTCAGTCAAAGCATAAAGGAGTGGTATGAGCGGTCCAAAGGTGGCGTTGCCAGGGAAAAGGTGCTTTGGAAATTACCGGTAAGTTATGACAAGGCTTTTGGCATCGATTTGGACGAAGTAGCAAATCGTTTAGGAATGGGTACAGACGATATCATTAAACTTCATACGGAATCCGTTTATACGGTATATGGAATAGGATTTGTCCCAGGTTTTATGTACTTGGGAGGTGTGCCCCAAGAATTGGAAATTCCCAGAAAGCCGACCCCCAGATTAAAAGTGAAAAAAGGGTCCGTTGGTATAGCCGGAAGGCAAACGGGCATCTATCCGCAGGAATCCCCCGGTGGTTGGAACATCATTGGCAATTGCCCGATACCTTTGTTCGATAGGAATAAAAAAAATCCCTGTTTTGTCAATGTTGGTGACAAAATACAGTTTCAAAAAGTTTCCTTGGGCGAGTATGAACTCCATAAAATAGAGGCCGAGGTAGGAATTTACAAACCAGAAAAAGTACTATTGGATGCTTAAGGTATTAAAATCGGGATTTTTCACGAGTGTACAGGATTTGGGTCGGTTTCACCACAGGAAGAAAGGTGTTCCCGTTTCGGGGTGCATGGACCAACAATCGGTTTATAAAGCCAATACCTTATTGGAAAACGACAATCGAAGCGCCGTCCTTGAGATTACCATGACAGGTCCCAAATTGTTATTTAAAAAGGAAACCTCCATCGTGTTGGGAGGGGCCTTGATTTCCGTTACTTTGAACAATAGGCCTATCCAAAATTATAAGGTATACCAGGTGAAGGCCGGGGATGTTTTGACTTACGGAAGTTTTAAAAAGGGCTTCAGAGCCTATTTGGCGATTAAGGGAGGTTTCAGGTCAAAGGAAATTTTAGGTAGCCGTTCTTTTTACGTACCCATAACGGATAAAAATAGATTGGAGGATGGTGAGGAAGTTCGCTATGAGGAACATCAAGGATTTACCCCCAAAATTTCAGAACTCAAAGCAGATAGTTTATTGGACGAAACGGTTTTGGAGGTCTATAAGGCCCCTGAATTCGATTTGTTGACCGATAGACAATTGGAACACCTGTTTTCAAAGGAATTTACGGTGTCCAAGGAAAATAACAGAATGGCCTACCAATTATCCGAAACCTTGGAGGGGCATCAACATAGTATATTGACTTCAGCTACCTTGCCCGGGACCGTTCAATTCACTCCCGCAGGAAAATTGATAGTTCTTATGAAGGACGGACAGACCACAGGGGGGTATCCAAGAATTCTACAACTTTCGGACAAATCCATTTCAGTGCTGGCCCAAAAAAGGGAGGGCAATACCATTTCCTTTAAGTTTATTTAATTTTTGATCCGTTTTTAAAACTATGTTTTTGCCTTGCAAAAAATTTACGTACTATTGCCCTATGATTATGAAAAGCATTATAGTCAGTGAAATCGTCATTATTTCCAACAGGGAATGATATAGATTTTTCATTGACGTAAAAACCTGTATCAGAGCCATCCGATACAGGTTTTTTTTATTCTATTACCTGTAATCCCAAAGTAATGAATATGGTATAAATACAAATACTAAGTTATTGAAATACAGTTTATTAAATCAATTTTGGTAAAATTGAATTTGAACCAAGATTACAGGATAAAAATTGAACGCATTTTAAACTTATATCTTTGATATGAGCCAACTATAAATTTACGCAAGAAGACGAAAAAATGGAATTGAACAAGTACAGTAAAAGTGTAACCCAAGACCCAACATTGCCAGCGGCACAGGCCATGTTACATGCCATTGGCCTAACAGATGATGATTTAAAAAAACCTTTGATCGGAATAGCCAGTACCGGTTACGAGGGAAATCCATGTAACATGCACTTGAATGATTTGGCCGTTCATGTAAAAAAGGGCGCGGACAATGCAGGATTGGTGGGCTTGATATTCAATACCATCGGCGTTAGTGACGGAATTGCCAATGGAACACCGGGTATGCGTTATTCGTTGGTCTCAAGGGATATCATCGCAGATTCCATGGAAACGGTCGTGGAAGCTATGGCCTATGACGGATTGATAACTGTGGTAGGTTGTGATAAGAATATGCCGGGTGCCCTTATGGCCATGTTGCGTTTGAACCGACCTTCTATATTGGTTTATGGGGGAACTATCGCTTCAGGTTGTCATAATGGCAGAAAGTTGGATATTATTTCCGCTTTTGAAGCTTACGGACAAAAAGTTGCCGGAAATATCGATGAAGAGGAATATAAGGAAGTCATACACAAGGCATGTCCCGGTGCGGGCGCCTGTGGTGGTATGTACACGGCCAATACCATGGCATCGGCCATTGAGGCCTTGGGAATGTCGTTACCCTTCAATTCTTCCAATCCGGCCATAAGTGATGGCAACCTAAAGGAGCAAGAGTCCGTTAAGGCTGGAGAGGCTTTGCGACTATTATTGGAGAAAGACATAAAACCATCGGATATCGTTTCCAGAAAATCCTTGGAGAACGCATTTAGATTGGTAACCGTTCTAGGGGGCTCTACAAATGCCGTGCTCCACTTTTTGGCGATTGCCAAGGCCGCCCAGATAGAATTCACCTTGGAGGACTTCAAGAAAATCAGTGACAATACACCGTTGTTGGCCGATTTAAAACCAAGTGGAAAGTATTCCATGGAAGACCTCCATGGAGTAGGTGGTATTCCCGGGGTTTTAAAATACATGTTGGATAATAATATGTTGCATGGTGATTGTTTGACGGTTACCGGTAAAACGCTTGCTGAGAATTTGAAGGATGTTCCTAATTTGATAGAGGGACAGTCAATCGTACATACGTTGGACAATCCCATTAAGGAAACAGGACATATACGTATTTTGTTCGGGAATTTGGCTACGGAAGGCGCGGTCGCCAAGATTACGGGCAAAGAAGGACTATCCTTTAGAGGAACCGCTAATGTTTTTGATAGCGAAACGGCCGTGAACGAAGGTATCAAGAACGGGAAAGTGAAAAAAGGCGATGTGGTGATCATTCGCTACGAAGGGCCAAAAGGTGCACCCGGAATGCCGGAAATGTTGAAACCTACCTCTTCCATCATGGGAGCCGGATTGGGCAAGGATGTCGCTTTGATTACGGATGGCCGTTTTTCTGGTGGATCGCACGGATTTGTTGTGGGCCATGTTTCGCCGGAAGCGCAGGTTGGAGGGAACATCGCATTGGTGGAGAATGGGGATATTATTTCCATTGACGCCGTGAACAATACCATTGATATTGAAATCTCCAATGCCGAATTGGAAGCGAGAAGATCAAAGTGGGTGGCTCCAGAATTAAAGGCCAAAAGAGGAATGTTATACAAATACGCCAAAAGTGTGTCGTCTGCAGCCAAAGGCTGTGTTACCGATGAATTTTAAATTAGGGGTATTTCTAATTGTTTGATATGGAAACATTGAAAGAAAAAAAGACAGTTCAGCAACAGCAAAAATCGGTTAAGATCAGTGGGGCGGAAGCCATTATCCATTGTTTGTTGGCCGAAGGGGTCGATTTAATCTACGGCTATCCTGGTGGGGCCATTATGCCTGTCTATGACGAACTATATAAGTTTCAGGATAAGCTAACGCATATCCTAACAAGACATGAGCAAGGAGCGACCCATGCTGCCCAGGGATATGCCCGTGTTTCGGGTAGGGTAGGTGTTGCCATGGCCACCTCGGGTCCAGGTGCTACTAATTTGGTCACCGGATTGGCAGATGCACAGATAGATTCTACGCCCTTGGTATGCATTACAGGTCAGGTGCCAAGACATTTATTGGGCTCCGATGCCTTTCAGGAAACGGATATCATTGGTATTTCAACACCTGTCACAAAATGGAACTATCAAGTGACCAAGGCTTCCGAAATTCCGGAAATCATGGCAAAAGCCTTTTATATTGCTAAATCCGGTCGCCCAGGTCCGGTGTTGGTCGATATTACCAAAAATGCTCAGTTTGATGAACTGGAGTTCAGTTATACAAAATGTACTGGGGTAAGAAGTTACAAGCCTGCGCCAAAACCAAATCCTGAGGCCTTAAAGCAGGCGGCGGATTTGATCAATAACGCTAAAAAACCATTCATCGTTTGGGGCCAGGGCGTCATTCTTGGCAAGGCTGAGGAAGAGCTTAAGCAATTGGTTGAGAAAGCGGGGATTCCCGCTGCTTGGACCATTATGGGCGCATCGGCCTTGGATACCGATCACCCTATGAACGTGGGTATGGTGGGAATGCACGGAAATTACGGTCCCAACATTTTGACGAATGAGTGTGATGTGTTGATTGCTATAGGAATGCGCTTTGACGATAGGGTCACAGGACGTTTGGAAGATTATGCAAAGCAGGCAAAAGTGATCCATTTTGAGATTGATCCTGCCGAGGTCAATAAAAATGTCCACGCAGACGTCGCCGTTCTTGGAAATTCCAAGGAAACTTTAGGTTTGATATTACCATTGATAAACCCAAATTCACACAAAGAATGGCTTCAGCTGTTCGCCGAGAAGTACCAAATAGAATATGATACGGTTATAAAAAATGACATTTATCCTACCAAGCAAGGTCTTACCATGGGCGAGGTCATCGAGGAAATAAACTTGGCTTCGGACCAAAATGCGGTCATCGTTACTGATGTAGGTCAACACCAGATGATTGGTTGCAGATATGCAAAATTCAAACAATCCAAAAGCAACATTACCTCAGGTGGACTGGGAACTATGGGCTTTGCCCTTCCCGCAGCAATCGGGGCCAAAATGGGTGCCATGGATAGGGAGGTTGTTGCCATTATAGGCGATGGTGGGTATCAAATGACCATTCAGGAACTAGGGGTGATTTTTCAACATAACGTTCCGGTGAAGATCGTGGTGTTGAACAACGACCATTTGGGAATGGTTCGCCAGTGGCAGGAATTGTTCTTTGACCGACGATATGCCTCTACGGTAATGACCAATCCAGATTTTGTAAAAATCGCGGAAGGCTATCATATTGAGGCAAAAAGAGTAACCGAAAGAAAGGATTTAAAGAGTACCGTTCAAGAGATGATGGCTTCAAAAAACCCATATTTCTTGGAGGTAAAGGTAGAGAAGGAAGATAACGTTTTCCCAATGATACCATCCGGTGCGGCGGTATCCGAAATCAGATTGAAATAGTCTATGGACCATTCCAACGTACAGGATTTCCCAAAGGTGTATAGTGCGATACAGGATAAATGCGATGAGTTTGGATTTACCATGTCCTCTGATGTATATGTCGGCACCTTGTTAAAAACCTTGGTCAGCTCCAAACCCAAAGGGAGGTTCTTGGAACTGGGAACGGGTATAGGGTTGAGTTTATCCTGGATGATCGATGGGTTGGATGCCAAATCAAAATTGATAACCGTAGACAATGATGCTGATTTGATTGAAATCGCAGCATCTTTCTTTGGAGCGGATGATCGGGTAGAGATTGTTTGTAAGGACGGAGCGGAATGGATTAATAGTTACGATGGTGAAAAGTTCGACCTCATTTTTGCCGATGCATGGCCCGGAAAATATGACCAATTGGAAGAAGCCTTGGCATTGTTGAAAGTAGGTGGTTTTTATGTAGTTGACGATATGTTGGCACAGCCAAATTGGCCCCAAGGACATGAAAAAAATGTAGCCGAACTGGTTGCGTATTTGGAAAATAGGGAGGATCTAAATGTAACGAAAATGAGCTGGTCAACGGGTATCGTATTGGCCGTGAAAACAAGATAAGGAAGGACTATAGGTCCATTTAATAATTAACCGCCACAAAAAGTGGCAATGAATTTTGGGTTAAAAGATGAAAAATGAATGGTTTACCATATCGGTATATTCCGAAAATAATGTAGGGTTACTCAATAGGATATCGGGGATATTTTTAAAAAGACATATCAATATTGAAAGTTTGAACGTATCCAAATCAGAAATTGACCAAGTGTCCAAATTTACCATAGTGGTTCACACTACTGAGAAATGGGTGCACAATATCGTAGGGCAAATCGAAAAACAGATAGAGGTCATAAAGGCCTTTTACCATACAGATGATGAAACCATTTATCAGGAATCGGCCCTTTTTAAAATCGCATCCAACCTATTGTTCGATGAGCGCCAAATCCAGAACATCATTAAAGAAAGCAATTCGCAGATAGTCACCGTTTCAAGGGAGTTTTTCGTTTTGGCAAAAAGCGGTAGAAGGTTCGAGATCGACGAAATGTACGAACAATTGAAACCTTTTGGTATCATGCAATTTGTACGTTCTGGCAGAATATCAGTGACCAAGGATGAAATGCAGATTACTTCTTTATTGAAAGAGTTTCAGCACAATTAATACATTTGAAAACTAATTAATCAAATCCCTTAGGGAAAAATCACACTTAAAAACGAGAAATAAAATGTCAAACTACTTTAATACGCTATCGTTACGAGACCAATTGACTCAATTGGGAAAATGTAGATTTATGGATGCCTCGGAATTTTCCGATGGCGTAACTGCGTTAAAAGGAAAGAAAATTGTAATTGTAGGCTGCGGTGCCCAAGGCTTGAACCAAGGATTGAACATGAGGGATTCCGGATTGGATATCGCTTATGCACTGAGGGATGCCGCCATTAAGGAAAAGAGACAATCATACCTCAATGCCTCTGAGAACGGTTTCACGGTTGGAACCTATGAGGAATTGATTCCTAGTGCAGATTTGGTCATCAACCTTACCCCGGACAAGCAACATACCCAAGTAGTAGGAGCCGTCATGCCTTTGATGAAGAAAGGCGCCACCTTGTCCTATTCCCATGGATTCAATATCGTTGAAGAGGGAACAAAAATCCGAGAGGATCTTACGGTGATCATGGTCGCACCCAAGAGTCCTGGTTCTGAAGTACGTGAGGAATATAAAAGGGGTTTTGGGGTTCCTACCTTAATTGCCGTACATCCGGAGAACGATCCAGAGGGTAAGGGACTGGAACAGGCCAAAGCCTATGCCGCCGCCACAGGTGGTCACAAGGCCGGTGTGTTGGAATCTTCCTTCGTTGCGGAGGTAAAGTCCGATTTAATGGGTGAGCAGACCATCCTTTGTGGTTTGTTACAAACAGGTTCCATTCTTTGTTTCGACAAAATGATTGAAAAGGGAATCGAACCCGGTTATGCTTCCAAATTGATTCAATACGGATGGGAAACTATTACGGAGGGTATGAAATACGGGGGGATTACCAACATGATGGACCGTTTGTCCAATCCCGCCAAAATAAAGGCCTTTGAACTTTCCGAAGAATTAAAGGATATCATGCGGCCTTTGTTCCAAAAGCATATGGACGATATTATGACCGGTCATTTCTCGAAGACCATGATGGAGGACTGGGCGAACGATGATAAGAACCTATTGACCTGGAGGGCAGAAACAGGGGAAACGGCTTTTGAGAAAACACCTGCCGGGGACGTTTCAATTTCTGAACAGGAATATTATGACAATGGCGTTTTGATGGTGGCCATGGTGCGCGCCGGTGTGGAATTGGCCTATGAGTCCATGACCGAATCCGGTATCATTGGCGAATCCGCGTATTATGAATCCTTGCATGAAACACCGTTGATTGCCAACACCATCGCTAGAAAAAAACTATTCGAAATGAACCGAGTTATTTCAGACACGGCGGAATACGGCTGTTACTTGTTCGATCATGCATGTAAACCTTTGTTGGCCGACTTTATGAAAAATATAGACACCGATGTTATTGGAAAACATTATGGTGAAAGCAAGGGCAATGGGGTGGACAATGCGAAGCTTATCGCCGTAAACAAAAAATTACGGGAACACCCAGTTGAAGTGGTTGGAGCCAGACTAAGGGAATCTATGACCGCTATGAAACCTATTGTTTAATACTTGATAAATCAGACCTTTACCGTTCATCGTATGGAGTATTTCCCAAAGGTAGAGGATATAGAAAAAGCGGCGTTGACCATTCGGCAAGTATCGGAGGTAACGCCGCTTACTACCAGTATACGTTTGTCAAAACAATTTGGTGCAAACATATATTTGAAAAGGGAAGACCTTCAACGGGTTAGATCCTACAAGATCAGGGGAGCCTATAACAAAATCAATTCACTTTCCCAAGAAGAACGTAAAAATGGTGTAGTTTGTGCCAGTGCCGGCAACCATGCGCAAGGTGTGGCCTTTGCCTGTAAGCATTTAAAAATAGAGGCAACGATCTATATGCCCTCCGTCACGCCTAGGCAAAAGGTGGAACAAACACAGATGTTCGGTGAGGAATGGGTGACCGTGGTTTTGGAGGGCGATACATTCGATGATTCCTTCAATGCTGCCATGAAATACTGCATGGAGCGAAACAAAACATTTATACATCCTTTTGACGACCCCAAGGTTATCGAGGGCCAGGGTACGGTTGGTTTGGAGCTTTTGGAACAAACCCAAGAACCTATAGATTATATATTTGTGGCCATTGGTGGGGGTGGATTGGCATCTGGACTTTCTGCTGTTTTTAAAAATCTTTCGCCACAGACCAAAATTCTTGGTGTGGAACCCCTTGGGGCACCCTCCATGAAAACATCCATAAAGAAAAATCGGAATACAGAATTGGAACATATCGATAAGTTTATCGATGGGGCCGCGGTAAAAAAGGTTGGCGACCTCACTTTTGCCATTTGCAAGGAACATCTTTACGATATCGTAACGGTACATGAAGGGAAGGTTTGTCAAACTATTCTAGATTTGTACAATAGGGATGCAATTGTGGTGGAACCCGCGGGCGCATTGAGTATTGCGGCTTTGGATACCTATGAAGAGGAGATAAAAGGAAAGAATATTGTGTGCATCGTCAGTGGTAGCAATAATGATATTACCAGAACAGCGGAAATAAAGGAGCGCGCCCTTTTATATGGCAAATTAAAACACTATTTAATCGTAAGATTTCCCCAAAGACCAGGAGCCCTTAAGCAATTTGTTGCTGAAATTTTAGGGCCAACGGATGATATTACGCATTTTGAGTATTCCAAAAAATCCAGCAAGGAAAATGCTCCGGCCGTTGTGGGAATCGAACTGAAAAATCCAGAGGATTTAAAGCCTTTGATGGAACGCATGAAGGCCAATAATTTTTTTGGGGATTATATTAACGACAAACCGGATTTATTTCAATATTTAGTATAAAATTGAAACTATGAGCAAAAGTAACATCAACATACCTAAGAAATTTGCAATCGAAGAACCTATACATCAGACCAAATTTTTAATAGATGGAAAATTAACGGAGTGGTCGGGTCCCATGACCAATGTATATTCCACCATTTCATCCACCCAGGAATATAGCCCCACTTTATTGGGAAGTGTTCCGGATTTACAGGAACCGCAGGCATTGGAAGCCTTAAATGCGGCACTAAAGGCCTATGATAGAGGTCAGGGTGTTTGGCCAACCATGCACGTGCGCGACAGAATCATCTGTATGGAGAATTTTGTGAAACATATGAAAACCAAAAGGGATATCGTTGTAAAGTATCTTATGTGGGAAATTGGAAAATCCCTGCCAGATTCCCAAAAGGAGTTCGATAGAACAGTCGAATATGTGGAGGACACCATTGAGGACTATAAGAACCTGGATAGAAATGCGGCCAAATTCCAGAAACATGATGGGGTTTATGCACATATAAAGCGCGGACCCTTGGGCGTAGTGCTCTGTTTGGGACCCTATAACTATCCACTGAACGAGACATTTGCCCTATTGATTCCTGCCATTATTATGGGGAATACCACCATATTTAAACCCGCTAAACATGGGGTTCTTTTGATTACCCCATTGTTGGAAGCTTTCCAAGCCTGTTTTCCCAAAGGCGTAGTAAACATCCTTTTTGGTAGGGGACGTACAGTTGCCGCACCAATCATGCAAACAGGAAAAGTGGACGTTTTGGCCTTGATAGGCAACAGTAAATCTGCAAATGCTCTACAAGATCAGCATCCCAAAAGCAACCGATTGAGATTAGTATTGGGGCTGGAGGCCAAAAACCCGGCTATCATTTTACCCGATGCGGATATGGACCTGACCATCAACGAATGTTTGGCAGGCACCCTATCTTTTAATGGTCAGCGGTGTACGGCTTTGAAGGTCATCTATGTTCATGAGGATGTACGGGAAAATTTCCTTAAGAAATTTACCGAAGAAGTGGATAAACTGAAGTTTGGAAACCCATGGGACGATGGGGTAAAATTGACACCCTTGCCAGAACCCGATAAACCGGCTTACATTCAGGAACTCATAGATGATGCCGTTGCCAAAGGGGCCAAGATTTTGAATAAAAAAGGTGGGAAGCATTTTGATAATTACATTTGGCCAGCGGTGCTCTATCCAGTGACAAAGGATATGCGTGTTTATCAGGAAGAGCAATTTGGACCTATTATTCCTGTATTGTCCTTTTTAGATATTGAAGAACCTTTGGACGATATGGCCGAAAGCAACTACGGCCAACAAGTAAGCCTTTTTGGTAAGGATGTGTATACACTTTCCCCATTGATCGATACATTGGTTAACTTGGTTTGCAGGGTAAACCTGAACAGCTCTTGCCAAAGAGGTCCAGATGTATATCCGTTCACGGGAAGAAAGGATTCCGCGCAAGCCACACTTAGTGTACACGATGCCCTTCGCTCATTTTCCATACGTACTTTTGTAGCTTTTAAGGATAACGACTTGAATACTGAAACCGTACAGCAATTATTAGAAGCGAAAGTTTCGAATTTTGTGAGTACGGATTACATTCTTTAAGATTAAATAACAGAATTAAGAGGCTGTCAAAAAAGTCACAACTCTATTCATAAGTCACATCGAGCGCAGTCGAGATACGTTAAAAACCAAAATGTTGAAATTCTCGACTCCGCTCGAACTGACAGTGGAAATGACTTTTTAGACAGCCTCTTTTTTTATTAAGTTATACATGGAAATATGGCATTTTATCAATAACTAACAATTTGTTAAGGGATTGAGTTAATATTGAACATAAATAGGATAATGCACTAATGATTTTTGGCGAGTAAGTTCCCTAATTTTGTATCGCTAAAACGAATGAGATTAATATGAATTTAGAACGGACGAACAAAAAAGCACTTTTCTCCTTGGCCATAGGGGGGTTCGGCATTGGGCTTACAGAGTTCGTGATTATGGGTATACTTACGGAAGTGTCCACGGCCCTGGACATTACAATTTCCCAGGCAGGGCATTTTATTGCGGCCTATGCCTTTGGTGTCGTAGTTGGAGCTCCTTTGTTGACAAGTTTAGGTTCGAAACTATCGCCAAAACGAATGCTGTTTCTCTTAATGATATGGTTTACCGTATTCAATTCCCTATCCGGTCTAGCCTCCAATTATGGTATCCTGCTGGTACTGCGATTTTTATCGGGGATACCCCATGGTGCATTTTTTGGGATTGGAGCTGTTGTAGCCATGAAATTGGCAAAAAATGGAAAATCGGCACAAGCGATTGCCATAATGTTTTCAGGATTAACGGTGGCGAACGTCATTGGAGTTCCAGTGGGAACGTATATTGGTCAGGAATTTGGTTGGAGCACCTCTTTCTTTTTGGTGGGCATTATCGGTGTATTGACGTTGACAACCTTGCAGTTTTGGATGCCCCGAATGGAGGCCTCTGGCAATACTCCCCAAGTAAAGTTGTCGGACGCTTTAAAAAATAAGCAGTTATGGGCCATGATTGCCCTTACGACCATTGGTACGGGAGGATTTTTTGCATGGTACAGTTATATTGCGCCTTTGATTACCGATGTAGCCGGACTGGATGATCACTATGTAGGGTATGCCATGATGCTCGCTGGATTGGGAATGGTGCTTGGGAATTTTGTGGGAGCGAAAATGGCCGAGCTATTTTCTCCCTTAAAGGCCGTAATCATCAGTTTGTCCGTGATGTCCGTGGTATTGGTCATCAACATGTTTATTGCTACCAATCCGTATATGCTTATGGTTTTTACCTTTTTAATTGGCGCCATTGCCTTTACGGTTTCCACTCCCATTCAAATGGCCATTATAAATACGGCCAAGGGTTCCGAAATGTTGGGTTCTTCCATGAACCAGAGCGCTTTTAACATGGGAAATGCATCGGGGGCCTACCTAGCTGGGTTGCCCATGGTCTTTGGATTTGATGTAATTTACTCTAGTTTGGTTGGGGGAATCTTGGCCGCTTCTGGGGTTATATTGGCAGTGGCCATATTTCTATACCGAAAACAAAGACTAAGAAAATCAAGTGAAGTGGCTTTAAGTTCTTAGTTGACATCGGAATTCAGTATTTTCACAACTTTATGATTTTGGCCGTAATGAATTTCTAATTTCTGCGTTAGAAGTTATACTTAAACCATTTTCCAAAGTGTATCGATTTAAACTTGTTTTTGGCTCCTTATTTTTGGTGCTTATTCTTTTTGTTTTTTCCGCTGCGACCATAGATACGAAAGTCGAAGAGGTTTCTCCAGAGGAATTTCAACAACGGATGGCCATGCAAAAGGAAGCCAAAATATATGCTTCCCGAAAGAGGGCTTTGAAACTGGCTATCAATCAATACTTTAACGAGGCGTTAAAATTTGGGGAAATAGCTGGGGCCGGTGTGAGTATTGTCAAAGGAGATTCCATCATATTGGCAGAAGGATTTGGAAAACGCAATAATGATAAAGGTACTCCGGTTAATGCGGAAACAGTTTTTCGTTTAGGGTCTTTATCCAAAGGATTTACGGGTGTTTTGGCTGCAAAATTAGTGGAGGAAGGTGCATTTGATTTTATGGACAAGGTTACCGATTATCTACCTGAATTTGTTTTTGGGGATAGTACAAATACCAGGGGAATAAAAATCGCCCATTTACTCTCCCATACTTCAGGGGCTCCGTATCACAGCTATACGAATTTGGTGGAAGCAGGTTTGGCAATGGATAAAATTGCCGTGCAATTTAGGGAAGTGGAACCTCTTAGTGAGCCAGGAGTTCAATATAGTTATCAAAATGCCATGTTCGCTCTTTCGCAGGAAGTGATGTTGCGGGCAACAAGCCAAAATATCAATTCATTGTTGATACAACATTTTTTTGGTCCTTTGGGTATGTCACGTACATCAATGGACCATGCGTCTTTTTTAAAAATGGGGAATATTGCAGAGCCCCACGTAAGAAGTGGCAATAGTTGGCGAATTTTGCCGTTAAAGGACAATTATTATAACGCTGTGGCTGCGGGCGGCATCGATGCCAGTGCAGATGATATGGGTAAATGGATGCGCTTTTTATTGGGACATAATACTTCCGTTATGGCAAAAAGTAACTTGGAAAAAGCTTTTGAGCCTTTTATCGAATTGAACGAGAACAATAAGTATTATCAACGTTGGGAAGGACACTTAAAATCAGCTTATGCTTTTGGATGGAGAATCCACACAATGAAGAATGAAACAACCAATAAAGAGGAAACCATAGTACATCATGGAGGCAGTGTCAATAGTTACAGAAATGAAATTGCCCTATTCCCGGATGCAGATTTGGGTATTTGTGTACTTATGAACAACCATTCAGGTTTGGCAAAACATGTTATACCGGACCTAAGGGCCATTGTTAAACATATATATGAACTATCACCCGATGCTTTGGCGAGCTTATAATTGTGTAAGTGATATTCAAATGAAAACCCTCAATATACTGTTGAGGGTTTTTTATTTTTGAATATGATTTGTTTAGATACTTTTGGCCAGCCAATCCCCAACCTCACTGGTTTTATAAGACTTGCCACCTTCGGCCAAATCTTCCGTCACGATACCCTCGGCCAAGGATTTATTGACCACCCTTCTGATTTCTTCGGCTTCCTTCGTCAATTCCAGATCCTCAAACATCATGGCTGCTGACAAAACTGTTGCCAATGGGTTTGCGATATCCTTACCGGCAGCTTGCGGATAGGAACCATGAATTGGTTCGTACAATGATACTTTGCTACCTACGGAAGACGACGGCATTAATCCCATAGAACCTGATATTACGGATGCCTCATCGGTTAAAATGTCCCCAAAAAGATTGGCGGTAATGATTACATCATATCCTTTGGGCCATTGGATTAAACGCATGGCCGTAGCGTCCACAAACTCATAGGAAACTTCAACTTCCGGATAGTCCTTTTCCATCGCCTGTACGGTCTCCCTCCACAATCTGGAAGATTCTAATACATTGGCCTTATCCACACAACACAGTTTTTTGGAACGCTTCATGGCCATTTCAAATCCTTTTTTGGCCAATCGCTCAATTTCGAACCTTTGATAGGTCATGGTGTCAAAGGCTGTATGATTATCATCCTTTCTTCCTCTTTCCCCAAAGTAAATACCCCCGGTGAGTTCACGGAGAATTATAAGGTCGGTACCTTCGATTCTATCTCTTTTCAAAGGGGATTTATCTATCAAAGAAGGAAAAGTAAATGTAGGACGCACATTGGCAAACAACCCTAATTTCTGTCTCATTTTTAATAGTCCCTGTTCTGGGCGGACCTTCGCCGTAGGATCGTTGTCAAATCTTGGATGGCCTATGGCACCGAATAGTACCGCATCTGAACCGGCACAGATTTCATGGGTTTCGTCTGGATACGGTTCGCCAACCGCATCAATGGCAGCTGCACCGGTCAATGCTGGTTTCCAGGTTATTTCATGTTCGTATTTACTTGCAATGGCATCACACACTTTTACTGCTTGATCTATAACTTCCGGGCCTATTCCGTCTCCCGCCAATAGTGCTATGTTTAGTTTCATATTTGTTTTTAGTTTCTAGTTCTTAGTTTAAAGTTTTAAGTTGATCAAATCTCAAATCTTCTGTCTCAAATCTTATAGCGATAAACTTATAACTATATAAGATTCAACATTTTTTCCGTAGCCTTTATAGCCGATACCGTTTGATCCGAATCCAGACCACGAGATGTAAATTCCTTCCCGTCAATATCCCAGGTAATGACCGTTTCACACAGTGCATCCGAAGCACTTCCTGGCGGTATTCTCACGGCATAATCCGTCAATCTTGGCAATACCATATTTTGGGATTTGTATATTTTTCTCAAGGCATTCATGAAAGCGTCGTATTGACCGTCCCCAGAGGCATTTTCCTCAAAAGTCTTTCCATCAATTTCAAGGGATAGGGTAGTGGAGGGACGTAACCCCTTGGAATGGGTCAATACATAGGATTTTACAAAGACCTTTTGTTGGTAATCCGTATCTAAGACATCGGAAATGATATAGGGTAGGTCGTCTTTAGTGACTCGTTCCTTTTTATCCCCCAATTCAATGATTCTTGCCGTAACCTTTTTGAGGTCATCATTATTTAGGGTAAGCCCCAACTCCTGCAGGTTTTTTTGAATATTGGCCTTTCCGGACATTTTACCCAAGGCGTACTTACGTTTCCTTCCAAAACGCTCGGGCATCAAATCGCTGAAATATAGGTTCTTTTTACTATCGCCATCCGCATGGATTCCGGCGGTCTGGGTGAAAACATTGTCTCCTACAATAGGCTTGTTCGATGGTATACTGATCCCTGTAAAGGCAGAAACCAATTTACTGACTTTATAAAGCGCCTTTTCGTTAAGGTTTATTTGTACTCCGGGCAAAAAATCGTTTATTACCGCGATAGCACTGGCCATTGGCGCATTACCTGCCCTTTCGCCCATACCATTAATGGTCAAATGCAGACCATGGCAACCGGCTTTAACGGCCTCCATGATATTGGCTACCCCTAGGTCGTAATCATTATGGCCATGAAAATCTATATGTAAATCCGGATATTTTTGAACGATTTCAGAAATATAGTCATAGGTCTCGTTGTAAGTCAGTACACCTAAGGTATCAGGCAACAATAGCCTCTTTATGGGTTGTGTGGAAAGAAAGTCCAGAAACTGAAAAACGTATTCCTTGGAATTTCGCATACCATTGCTCCAGTCCTCCAGATAAATGTTATTGATAAAACCTCTTTTTGAAGCTGCCTTAAAAATTTCACCAATTTCTTTAAAATGCTGTACCGGTGTTTTTTTTAACTGATATGTTAAATGGTTTAGAGAGCCTTTTGTCAATAAATTTTGTGAAATGGCGCCCGCTTTTTCCATCCATTCCAAAGAGACCCCATCATCAACGAAAGTCAAAACCTCCACTTTATCCAAGTAATTATTAGGTTTTGCCCATTTTGTAATTTGTTGTACTGCCTGCAATTCACCTTCAGAAACACGGGCAGAGGCCACCTCAATACGGTCTACCTTGAGTTCTTCCAAAAGCAATTTGGCCAAGGTAAGTTTTTCCGAGGCAGAAAAGGATACTCCAGAGGTTTGTTCACCATCCCTTAAGGTGGTATCCATAATTTCCAACATTCTTTTCATGTGTTTTTCTATTGATTTTCAATGGTCACATGTAACCTTTGATGTTAAAAATAATGTCGGACTATTCATCCTGTATATTATTTTGAACATATCGGTTTCATCCTAAAGTTCTGGATTATAATTAGAGTGGTGTGTTGGCCGCGAACGTCTCAATGTCCTTTTTAATGTTCAACAAGTAATCGATATCATCAAATCCGTTCATCATGTTGTTTTTCTTATATCCGTTTATCTCAAAGCTTTCGCTTTCACCTGTCGTCAACAAGGTGATTTTTTGCTCTGGTAAACTAATCTCTAAATGAGTTTTTGGGTCAGCTTCAATGGCATCAAATATTTTTTGCAAGAACGCCGCACTTACCTGAACCGGAAGCACCCCAATATTTAAACAGTTATTTCTAAAGATATCGGCAAAGAAACTAGATACTACGCATCTGAATCCGTAATCATAGACGGCCCAAGCGGCATGCTCTCGGGATGATCCCGAGCCAAAGTTTTTACCTCCGACCAATATTTTACCACTGTAGGTAGGATCGTTCAGTACAAAATCCTTTTTAGGACTATTGTCCTGATTGTATCTCCAATCCCTAAAAAGGTTATCTCCAAAGCCCTTTCTTTCCGTGGCCTTTAAGAATCTGGCTGGAATAATTTGGTCCGTATCCACATTCTCTATGGGTAACGGAACTGCTGTTGATGTTAATATGTTGAATTTATCGTATGCCATTTTATAATAGTTGTTAGTGTGTTATTGGTTAGTGAACTAGAGTATAGCAACCTCTTCCATCAATTCCCTGGGATCTGTGACCTTACCGGTTACGGCAGCTGCGGCAGCAACCAGCGGACTTGCAAGAATTGTTCTGGCACCTGGGCCCTGTCTACCCTCAAAATTCCTGTTTGAAGTACTCACGGCCAATTTTCCTGCAGGAATTTTATCCTCGTTCATGGCCAAACATGCGGAACACCCAGGTTCCCTCAGTTCAAAACCAGCTTCTGTTAAAATGTCCAATAAACCTTCTTCCTTAATGGCCGCTTCTACCTTATGGGAGCCAGGCACCAACCAGGCAGTGACGTTGTCCGCCTTTTTTCTACCCTTGACCAAAGAAGTGAATGCCCTAAAGTCCTCTATTCTTCCGTTCGTACAACTTCCCAGGAACACATAATCGATGGTTTTTCCCATCATACTTTCTCCTTCATTGAACTTCATATATTCCAAGGACTTTTTATAGCTGCTGGTCCCACCTTGGGTAGCCGTAGCCAAAGGTATATCTTTGGAGATTCCCATACCCATACCTGGATTTGTACCGTATGTAATCATTGGTTCGATCAATGAACCATCAAATGTAAGTTCTTTATCGAAGATTGCATCGGCATCGGTATATAAGGTTTCCCAGTAGGCCATGGCCTTGTCCCAAGCCTCACCAGAGGGTGTGAACTCGCGACCTTTTATGTATTCAAAAGTTTTTTCATCTGGTGCAATCATACCACCACGTGCACCCATTTCTATACTTAGGTTACACACGGTCATTCTTCCTTCCATACTCATATTTCGGAAGATATCCCCAGCATATTCCACAAAATATCCGGTAGCCCCTGAAGTTGTCAATTGACTAATTATGAACAATGCGACATCTTTTGGGGTTACCCCTTTACTGAGTTCACCGTTGATATTGATACGCATTCTTTTTGGTTTGGGCTGCATGATACACTGTGTGGCCAAAACCATTTCCACCTCAGATGTACCTATACCAAAGGCTATAGCTCCAAATGCACCGTGAGTAGAAGTATGGGAATCCCCACATACAATGGTTGCCCCAGGTTGGGTAATACCATATTCCGGTCCAACAACGTGAACGATTCCATTCTTTTCATGACCCAATCCCCAGTAAGAAATACCGTGTTCATTGGCGTTTTCCTCCAGCATTTTCAATTGGTTTGCGGAAAGAGGGTCCGCTACAGGCAAGTGTTGGTTGATTGTTGGCGTATTGTGATCCGCTGTTGCAAAAGTTCTTTCATTATATAAAACACCGATACCTCTGTTTTTTAGGCCCAGGAAGGCTACAGGGCTCGTTACTTCATGAATCATGTGACGGTCGATGAACAGGACATCTGGACCGTTCTCAATTTTATGTACTACGTGGGAATCCCACACCTTATCAAATAACGTTTTTGTTGCGCTCATAATCTTTATAATGTAAGAGTGTAAAAGTATTAAAAACAAGGATTTTTAGGAAATTGGGACATGTTTAAATTACGATGTTCAAAATTGAAATCTGTTAAAAATGGCCATCAACTAATATAATTCCAGATATTTTTGAACCTTACCAATTCGGCATAGAAATGTCTAATTACCAAATTTTCCGGTTTTTCTAAAGAAGGGTCGTCTTTCAATAATTGCATGGCAAAATATCTCGCTGATTTTAAAATTGTATTGTCCTTGACGATATCGGCAATTTTAAGGTTTAGCATGCCACTTTGTTGTGTTCCCAAAATATCTCCTGGACCTCGAAGTTTTAAATCTACCTCCGCTATTTCAAATCCATCATTGGTTTGTACCATGGTTTCCAATCGGGTCTTGGCTTCGGAACTTAGCTTATAGCTTGTCATTAGAATACAAAAACTTTGGTCGGCTCCTCTACCCACTCTACCACGCAATTGATGCAGTTGTGATAGCCCAAAGCGTTCCGCACTTTCTATGATCATGACGGAGGCATTGGGAACATTTACACCGACCTCAATGACCGTGGTAGCAACCATAATTTGGGTTTCTCCTTTCACAAAGCGCTCCATTTCGTAATCCTTATCCTCAGGTTTCATTTGCCCATGGACTATGGAAATTTGATATTCAGGTTGTGGAAAATCACGAACAATACTTTCATAACCATCCATCAGGTCCTTATAGTCCAATGCTTCGGATTCCTGGATTAAAGGGTAGACGACATACACTTGTCGTCCTTTTCTAATTTCATCCCGAATGAACTGAAACACTTTTAAACGGTTAGAGTCATATCGGTGTACGGTTTTTATAGGTTTCCTTCCCGGCGGTAATTCGTCGATTACCGAAATATCCAAATCCCCATAAAGGCTCATGGCCAAGGTACGTGGAATGGGTGTTGCCGTCATGACCAAAATGTGTGGTGGAGTAGCCCCTCCAACCTCCCCATTTCTTGGACTCCCCTTATGCCACAACTTGGAACGTTGCGCCACACCAAACCGATGCTGTTCATCAATTATCGCTAAACCTAGGTTCTTGAATATTACCTTGTCCTCTAGCACGGCATGTGTCCCGATAAGAATATGGAGTTCCCCATTCTCCAGTTGTTCATGTATTGGTTTTCGGGCCGTTTTTTTGACCGAACCCGTCAAAAGCTCACAAGTTACCCCGGTTCCTGCTAACAATTCCTTGATGCCGTTATAATGCTGATTGGCCAATATCTCGGTGGGGGCTACCAAACAGGCCTGAAAGCCGTTGTCTATGGCCAATAAAATGGTCATTACGGCTACGATGGTTTTGCCAGAACCAACATCACCCTGCAACAGTCGGTTCATTTGGGCATTGCTGCCCAAGTCGGCCCTTATTTCCTTGAGTACCCTTTTTTGGGCATCTGTAAGTTCAAAAGGCAAATGGTTGGCATAAAAATCATTGAACAGGGTGCCTACTTGATCAAAATTGAAGCCTTTGATTTTCTGCTTGTGGAGCATGTTTTTAGCAATCAACTGTAGTTGCAGGTAAAAAAGCTCCTCGAATTTCAATCGGAATTGGGCTTTTGCCAATAATTCTTGATTCTTGGGAAAGTGAATATTGAAAAGTGCCTCGCTCTTCGGAATCAGTTTTAATTCATATAAAATTTTATCGGATAAGGTTTCTGAAAATTTTCCTTTTGTTTCCACAAAAAGCTGTTGTACCAGTTTGCCCAATACGCGATTTGTAATGCCCTTATTGCTCAATTTTTCCGTTGAGGGATACACCGGTTGCATATGGATTCTAAGACTCTTTTCATGTTCTGAAAGGAGCTCCATCTCCGGGTGGGGCATAGAAAAACTACCGTTAAACCAATTGCACTTTCCAAAAATTACATACGGTGTATTCAGCTTTAGATTTTCCCTGATCCATTTTTGTCCCCGGAACCACACTAGTTCTATTTCTCCGGTATCGTCCACAAATTTGGCAACCAATCTGGTACCGCGTTTTTGTTCCACGGTCTTTAGATGGATGATTTTGCCCACAATTTGAACCTCCGCATTACTTTTCTGCAGCTGGCCTATTTTATAATATTGGGTCTTGTCAATGTACCTATTGGGAAACAGGTTTAAGAGATCCTGATAGACATGAATACCCAATTCACTTTGTAGGGTTTCGGCCCGGTTGGGGCCTACACCTTTGAGATACACAATAGGCGTTTGAAGGAATCCGGCATTCATCCGACTAAATTAGGACTTCCCATCTGTAACTGCAATACAGGAAAAGCGTTAATTTGGTCCAAGAATTGATTGTTTATGGTTATGAATCGGGTTTGGTTTTTATTTATGTTCCTTGGTCTGTCCGCTTTTTCCCAGCATCAGGACAAGGTAGATTTTATAAAGGCGACGATAGTAATTACTCCAAACCTGTCCAAAGAAAGCATTGCCGGAAAGGTCTTTTATGATTTTCATGTCCTTCAAAATGTGGATTCCGTATGGCTAGATGCCAAGAATATGGATTTTGAAAAAGTGAAATTGGATGATAAAAGAGTCAAATGGAATTATGATGGAAAAAGATTGGTAATTAAAAAGAAGTTTAAAAAGGGAGTTGACCACAAAATTTTTATCCAATATTCATGTGCTCCTAAACAGACGGTCTATTTTATAGGACTTGAGGACGATAATCCAGACAATGACCAAGTCTGGACCCAAGGTCAGGGAAAATATACCAGTTATTGGTTACCTAGTTTTGATGATATGGAAGAGAAGGTAGTATTTAATATGAATGTACAAGTAGACTTACCCTTTCGAGTGGTTACCAATGGCAAATTTAATTCGTATACTCCAGGACCCGTAAAAAATCCAGTTTATTCCTTTTCTATGGAAAACCCTATGAGCAGCTATTTATTGGCCTTTGCCATTGGAAAATATAATAAACAGGAGTTGACATCTGAAAGTGGAGTGCCTATCGAAAATTATTTCTATCCGAAGGATAGTTTAAAGGTCGAACCTACGTACCGATACACGAAGGAGATTTTGGATTTTTTCGAAAATGAAATTGGGGTAGCCTATCCCTGGCAGAATTACAAACAGGTACCGGTTCATGATTTTCTCTATGCGGGAATGGAAAATACAGGTGCTACTATTTTTTCCGATGCCTATGTCATAGATTCCACGGCATTTATTGATCGTAATTATGTCAATATCAATGCCCATGAAATGGCCCACCAATGGTTTGGAAACCTCGTTACCGAAAAGGATGGCAACCACCACTGGCTTCATGAGGGCTTTGCTACCTATTATGCCTACCTGGCCGAAAAGCAATTATTCGGTGATGATTATTTTTATTGGAAACTGTATGATACCGCAGAACAATTAAAGGAAATTTCGGAGGAAGGTAGAGGGGAAAGTTTACTGAATCCCAAAGCAAGTAGTCTTACTTTTTATGAAAAGGGAGCATGGGCCTTGGTGATGCTTCGGGAAGAAGTGGGGGACGAAGCTTTTAAAAGGGGAATCAAATCCTATTTGGGAAAGTATGCCTATAAAAGTGTAACCGTCACTGATTTTTTAACGGAGATGGAAGTGGCATCACATCAAAATTTAGAAGATTATAAAGCCGGTTGGTTGGTTTCAACCGAATTTCCTTGGGACGACGCAAAGGCATATTTGGCAAGTAAAAATGAAAGTCTGAAAAACTACTTTTTTTTACAAGATCAAATGCATTCATCAGCTGTTTTGGACGATGAAAAATTAATGTGGATATGGAATAAGGAGACGCCGGCACCATTGAAATCGCATTTGATTTCTGAATTCCAAAACCAAATTCCAGATGCAACATTGAAAAAAATCTTTCAAAATGAATCCTCTCTGAAAGTAAGACGGGCGTTGGCCATGTCCATTCCAAATGCTACACCGGAATTAAGAATGTATTTTGAGTCGTTTTTGCAGGATAAAAGTTACGTTACCAAAGAATATACGCTTTTTAAGTTATGGGAGGCTTTTCCTGAAAATCGGGTTGGGTATTTGAATAAACTTGAAGATGTAGTGGGCCTACCCAATAAAAATGTCCGTCTTTTATGGCTGACCTTGGCTTTGGTGACTCCCGACTATAAAACGGTGGAGAAGGCAAATTATCTGGAAGAATTGATTTCTTATACCCATGAAATCTATAATCCGGAAATCCGGCAAAGTGCCTTTCAATATTTATATCAAATAAATGCTGTCAATAGGGAAGTTTTAAGGCAATTGATTTTGGCAACGGACCACCATTCATGGCAGTTCAGAATGTTTGTAAGAAATTTACTGGACGAAATGCTTACGAACGAAAACCTAAAACAACAGATTGTCTCTGTAGCCATGCAACTAAAACCATCGGATGTACGTTATTTAAAAACCAAAATAGAATTACCATGAGGGCTTTGGTCATTTCAGGAGGAGGAAGCAAGGGGGCATTTGCCGGAGGCGTGGCCCAGTTTTTAATTAAAGATGCCGGTAAAACCTATGACATCTTTGTGGGTACCTCTACGGGGAGTTTATTGATTTCCCATTTGGCCTTAGGTAAGATAGAGAAAATAAAGCGAATCTATTCGAATGTCACCCAAAATAGCATTTTCAACAATTGCCCTTTTGTAATCAAGAAAAAACATGGGAGTGATGAAATTGGTATCGATCACTGGAACGTACTCCGTAATTTTATTAAGGGTAAAAAAACCTTTGGTGAGAGTGAAAATTTACGTCAGCTTATTGGTACTAGTCTTACAAAAACAGAATTCAATAAGCTCAAAAATGGTATGTCAGATGTGGTCATTACGGTCAGTAACCTTTCCCTGAACCAAGTCGAATACAAATCAATAAAAGATTGTTCCTACGAGGATTTTTGTGATTGGATATGGATTTCGGCCAATTATACCCCGTTTATGAGTTTGGTGAGAAAGGAGGGCTGTGAATATGCCGATGGCGGATTGGGAAGTATCGTCCCTATTGAAGAGGCTATAAAAAGAGGCGCAACGGAAGTTGATGTAGTGGTGCTCCACACGGAAGTCAATTATTTAAACCGAATGCCTTCCAGAAACCCCTTTGAGCTTTTAACTTCTATGATGAGTTTTGTTTTTGACCGAATCGAATCCCAAAACATACGAATTGGAAAATTTGTTGCCAATCAGAACAATGCCATCATTAACCTTTATTATACGCCCACAATCTTAACTACCAATTCCTTGATTTTCGATAAAAAGAAAATGACCCTTTGGTGGAAGCGCGGCTATCTCTATGCCAAAAATAAGAATGAGGAAACCAACCCTATTGAACCCAATGAGAATGAGTAGTTGCGCTATTCGCTATTCGCTAAACGCTTTTAGATAGACGCTGCGTTCTGTTTGCTTGTTAGTTTCAGGTTTGAAGTTTCAAGTTTGGAGTGAAAAATAAAAAGTGAAAAATGTAGATTTTACTAACAACCCTGGCCCTGAGCGTAGTCGAAGGGAACAACCAACAACCAACAACTAACTCCTAACTACCACAATTCCCCAATTTCCTTTTTTACAAAGGATAGGGCGGTAGCGGATGGGGAAGCCTTTTCCATGGTATCGTTCAGGATATCCTCACGAAGTTTATCGGCGGTTTCAGATTGGCTCATTGCCGCTTTTCGTATCATTTGAACGGTAGCGTTTTTGGCAGCCTTGATAATGTTCCAACATTCATCCGTCATATAGATTTGTTGGGTAAGGTTGTGATCGAATTCCGTTTCAATGCTTTTAATCAATAAATTTTCATAGGCATCCTTATCCTGACTTTTTGGTGCTACACGAACTACCAAACTGGGAATGGCAATCCGCTCCAAAAACAGGGCCATACGTTCATAGGCCTGCAAGCGAATGGGTAATGTGTCCTTCTGGGAATCCTTGTGCAATAAAAAACGTCTTCTTCCTTCTTCATTGTTGGTGTGCATCCTAAAGAAATAGAAAGCAATGGCACCAGTTACGATCGATGGCAATAAATAAGCAAAAAGTTGAAAAATTTGATCCGAAGTCATTCTTATAATTTTAAACTGGTTAGTTCATTATTCATGACTCTTTAACGACCAGTTTTGTCAATTAGTATATGACTTGATCGATGAAATGCAATTTTAGTTTTTTATATCGTCCTTAGCGGTTGCATAGAAGGATTTGTAGTCCGGATGGATTTCAATTTGTAGTGCTTCCCGTAGTCCTCCATCCATTCCTTTGGCACTAACCTTGGAACCTTCTATACCGTAATCCTTTATAAGCATCTGTGCTAAGGAAGAAGCTTGTGCGAGTGCTATATCCAATTCGCCGGTCATACTCAATCCGGATACTGTAATCGCGGATTTTGGATTTGCGGCAATGATTTTCGAAATTTTTTCCAACCAGGGCTTGGCCGATTCCTGAACCTTGGAACCCAATCCATCCGCAAAATAGAAATCCAATTTCTCTGAGATAATCACGGAACCATTACTCACCTGTACCTTGGCATTCTCGCCCAACGTTTGCTTGGCATTGGTCAATATCACAATGGCCGTGGAGTCATTGCTGGCCACACCGTCCACAATGCCTCTTAGTTGAGCTTCCTTGCGCTCCAAGGTGGCCAAGGTCTTGTTTATATTTTCGGAATTTTGGCTGGATAGGGCCGCAAAACTGTTCAAGTTTTTGAGCAAGGTAGCGTTAGCATCCTGTAATTCGGTTACTTGGGATTGCAATTCCTCCGCCTTGATTTCACTTCTTTTTTGACTCGACTGTGCCGTGGAAATTAGGCGCGTTATGGAATCCAAACGATATTTTAATTCTTGGTTCTGCTCAATAAGCTCACTTTTTTTCTGGGCATTCATCATCCCGATAAAACAAAAAGTAAAGATCAAAAGGGGTAACATTTTCTTCATGGATACTTGCATTTTATTTGCCGCCAAGATACGAACAGTCTTTTAATTCCTGAACACCATTAAAGGGTACTTTGGGTTTATTATATCCGTATGCATAGGCAAGGCTTTTGTTCAATTCGTTGTCATCTAGGTTTACCTGTACATCGTCCATGGTAAATTGACAGGGATGTTCGTATCCCGACGCATGGGTAATTTCCAAAAATTCCTTTCGGAAGGTTCTGAAATATTGGGCCAATCGATCCGACTTTAATGGGACGTCAATACCATTCTGAAGCCATTTGTTCTGTGTGGCAATACCCGTGGGACACCTGTTGGTGTGACATACCTGGGCCTGGATGCAACCAATGCTCATCATGGCCTCACGTGCCACATTGATACAATCTATCCCCATAGCAAAGGCCATGGCCGCTTTGGCGGGGAAGCCTAGTTTGCCACTTCCTATGAAAAGGATCCTGTCCGTCAATTTTCTGTCAAGAAAAACCTTGTATACACTGGAGAAGCCGTACACCCATGGTAGGGACACATGATCGGCGAAGGAGGGAGGCGCAGCGCCCGTACCACCTTCACCACCATCTACGGTAATAAAATCGGGTCCTTTTCCAGTTTTTAGCATCAGGTTGGCCAATTCTTCCCATTGGTCCAGTTTTCCAATGGCCGCCTTAATACCAACAGGCAATCCGGTTTCATCGGCAATTTGCTCAATGAGGGCCATGAGTTCTGGTACTGAGGAGAATGCCTTATGGGTTGCAGGGGATAGCACATCCTTTCCCACTTCAACCCCTCTTATATCGGCCAATTCATGGGTGATTTTCGCTCCGGGCAAAACACCTCCCTTCCCCGGTTTGGCACCTTGGGACAGTTTTATTTCAATAGCTTTTATACAGGGATTATCATCAACAAGCTTTTTCATTTTTTCCATGGAAAAATTTCCATCCGGAGTTCTAACGCCAAAATATCCGGTACCGAAATGAAAAATGACATCACCACCTTGCTTGTGATACGGGGAAAGTCCGCCTTCACCCGTATTATGGTAGGCGCCACATTTTTTAACGCCAATGTTCATGGCCTCTACCGCTGCAGCCGATAAAGATCCAAAGCTCATGGCCGAAACATTAATGACGCTCGCTGGCCTGTATGGTCTTTTTCGTTTGTGGAAAGCTCCCATAACTTTTGCGCATGGAATAAAAGTGGGGTCCAGTTCGTTGGGGTGGCCTTGTGGAACCTTATAGGCCATCATGCTATTTTTGATAAAAACATGTTGATGGGCATAAATGTCCCGATCCGTACCAAATCCCTCGTAATTGTTCTCTTTTTTGGCGGATGCATAGATCCAACCACGTTCAATCCTATTAAAGGGCAGCTCTTCACGGTTATTAGCCACAAAATATTGGCGCATTTCCGGGCCGATACTTTCCAGCCAATATCTTAAATGGCCTACAATGGGATAATTGTGTTTAATGGTATGCTTCCTCTGAATGAAAATATCCCAAAGGGCCACTAAGGCCAAGAAAATAATAATCCATACCCACCATGGAATAATGGCAAGTAATACAATCTGGTAAGCCATTGATAATTATCCTTTTGGTTGATTTTCCAATCTTGGGGTTTTATCGCTGTTCAGGTAATCCAGACTCATGGCAGTAAGGGTTTTTACGCCCAATAACAAACCACTGTCATCAATCCTGAAATCTGGGGTGTGATGAGGAAAGGATTCCTTGGTCCCTGGAGTCATACCACCCAAAAAGAAAAAGAATCCGGGCACTTTTTCTTGATAGAACGAGAAGTCCTCCGCACCCGTAACGGCCTTGGCGACCACAACGTTTTCCTTTCCGGCAACGGCTTTCATGGTCGGTATCATTTGGGAAACCAATTCTGGATTGTTATAGGTGATGGCCGTTCCTGAGGCAATCTCCGTAGTGGCCTCCCCACGGTAGGCCTCTGCGATGGATTGTACCATTTCCTTCATTCTTCTGTTCAATTGTTTTTGCATATCATAATCCAAGGTCCGGATGGTACCAACGATTTCCGCACTTTCTGGAATGATGTTATTCCTAACCCCAGAAGTGATCTTTCCCACCGTAATTACGGCAGCCTCATTGGTAAGGTTCATTTCCCGGCTGATGATTGTTTGCAGGCCATCTATAATCTTGGCGCTTATTAAAATGGGATCCACGCCGGACCAAGGTTGTGAGCCATGGCTCTGTTTTCCTTTTACATTGATTACGAACCGTTGTGCGGCCGCCATGGTACCTCCCGACTTATATCTGATCATACCTACAGGGGTTTGGGAATTGATGTGCAACCCAAAGATGGCATCCACATCTGGATTTTGTAAAACACCTTCCTTGATCATCAAAGCGGCACCACCTTCCTCACCTGGAGGAGCTCCTTCCTCTGCGGGTTGAAATATGAATTTAACGGTACCTTTGATTCTATCCTTGTTTTTGGACAGGACTTCGGCTACGCCCATAAGAATGGCAATGTGGGTATCGTGTCCGCAAGCATGCATCACGCCCACTTCGCTTCCTAAATATTCAGATGTTACATTGCTTTTAAAAGGAAGGTCATTTCGCTCGGTTACGGGCAAGGCATCTATATCGGCTCTAAGTGCCACCACTTTCCCAGGTTTGTTCCCTTTTAAAATGCCCACCACACCTGTATGGGCCACACCGGTCTGTACCTCTATTCCAAGACTTTTCAAATGATCGGCTATTTTTTCAGCTGTTTCAAATTCCCTATTTGACAATTCCGGGTGTTCATGGAAATACCTTCTCCATTCGATAACTTTGTCTTCAATGGCGCTAAAATCCTTTTCCATCGATTTTTGGGCGAACACCGTCAATCCGCAGCATAGAAAAGTAAGTAATCCTAGTTTTTTCATTTGATAATTTTTATTGTTCGTAAAAGGTCATGCTTCGGTTTTTCTAGGCATGGGTTTGCAATTTGCCACGGATCATCTTGCTGATTTTCAAGAGTTATTATGGCATATTGTATCATGTATGTTTAAAATTTGATCAGCCTATAATTATCGTCCTGCAATTGAATCAATGCGGTCATGGCGCTTAAGGACAGTTGCACACCGTCAATTAATTCTTCTTTTGGGACCCCCCTGGATACGGAAGATTGTCCACAGAAAATGACATCCGCATTGGCGGCCATTAGTGCTTTTAACAAAGCTTCGTTGGGATTTTTGGTTCCGAATTTCTTCTGATATGCGTCTGATGAAATAACATCCTTGGAAGCTTTATTGTGAACGACCAAGGCCACCTTCAATTGCTCCAAGGGAATTCCGTTCTGCCCGTGCATGTTCAAAAAACGGGCGGCGGTTTCTATAGAGGGGTTCACTTGGTTCAAATCATCGGGCGAGGTCATGATGTCGAACACGGCTTTAAAGGTTTTGGAGGTATCCAATGTATAGTCTTGATTCTCTATTTTCCAGACCTGCCCAAAGTCGGTTATAATAGGCCCGCTACTTTTATTTTGGGCATTTAAGCATTGTGTTCCGAAAATCATTAAAAGTAAAAATCCCGAGAATTTTAGTCCGCCCATCATGTAAAGTATATATATGGGTTAAATATATTTAAAAAGGAACAAACGGCTTACCACATTGTTTATAAATCTAAAAAACAACATTTCCTGTATCGTGCAATAATGGCTAAATTCACACTCTAAAAAATTACTACGTTGAGTTCTTTTATAGATGAATTGAATGATGCCCAAAAAGCCCCTGTTTTGCACAAGGATGGGCCTCTAATGGTGATTGCCGGTGCAGGTTCCGGAAAGACAAGGGTGCTTACCTATCGCATAGCCCATTTAATGGGGCAGGGTGTGGATGCCTTCAATATCCTGGCCCTGACCTTTACCAACAAGGCGGCAAGAGAAATGAAAAAGCGGATTTCCGAAATTGTAGGGGTATCGGAAACCAAAAACCTTTGGATGGGTACCTTTCACTCAGTATTTGCCAAATTATTGCGGTACGATGGGGACAAACTTGGTTTTCCCAGTAATTTCACGATTTATGATACCCAGGACTCGCAACGCTTGATCGCCTCCATTATCAAAGAAATGGGGTTGGATAAGGACATCTACAAGTACAAACAGGTTCAAAACCGAATCTCCTCCTTTAAGAACAGCCTCATTACCGTAAAGGCCTATTTCAATAATCCTGAACTTATGGAGGCCGATGCCATGGCCAAGCGGCCGAGAATCGGGGATATTTACCAGAATTATGTAGACCGATGTTTTAAGGCCGGGGCGATGGATTTTGACGACCTGCTTTTAAGGACCAACGAATTGCTGACCCGTTTTCCCGATGTACTCTTAAAATATCAAGACCGCTTCCGGTATATTTTGGTAGACGAGTATCAGGATACCAACCATTCACAATACTTGATCGTGCGGGCCCTGGCAGATCGTTTTCAGAATATTTGTGTAGTGGGTGACGATGCCCAAAGTATTTATTCCTTTAGGGGCGCCAACATCAGTAATATCCTCAATTTCCAAAGGGATTATGACAATGTGGGCATGTACCGATTGGAGCAGAATTATCGGTCCACAAAAAATATCGTGAATGCTGCCAATTCCATCATTGCCAAGAACAAAAATCAACTGGAGAAAAACGTCTGGACGGCCAACGACGATGGTGCGGCCATAAAAATACATAGAAGCATTACCGATGCGGAGGAGGGTCGCTTTGTGGCCAATTCCATTTGGGACCATAAAATGCAGAACCAAATGTCCAATGGGGAATTTGCCGTTTTGTACCGTACCAACTCCCAATCCCGGGCCATTGAGGATGCCTTGCGTAAAAGAGATATTCCGTATAGGATCTACGGCGGACTATCCTTTTATCAACGCAAGGAAATCAAGGACGTTTTGTCCTATCTCAGGTTGGTCATCAACCAAAAGGACGAGGAAGCCTTAAAACGGGTCATCAATTTTCCGGCGCGTGGCATAGGACAAACAACTATTGATAAGTTGGTGGTTGCTGCAAATCATTACGGGCGTTCCATGTTCGAGGTCATGGAGAACATTTCCAAAATAGACTTGAAAATAAATTCTGGTACTAAAAGGAAATTGGAGGATTTTGTTACCATGGTCAAAAGCTTTCAAATCATGAACGAGGGGACCGATGCCTTTACCTTGGCTGAGCATGTAGCCAAGAAGACCGGACTCTTACTGGAATTTAAAAAGGACGGTACCCCAGAAGGTATTGCCCGTATGGAAAATATAGAGGAGTTGCTCAACGGTATCAAGGACTTTGTGGAAGGGCAAAAGGAAATTGCGGATGCGACCGGAGGGCTGAGCGAATTTTTAGAGGACGTGGCCTTGGCGACGGATTTGGATAACGATACGGGCGATGACGACCGTGTTGCCCTCATGACCATTCACCTTGCCAAAGGGCTGGAGTTTCCATATGTATATATCGTAGGGATGGAGGAGGATCTTTTCCCTTCAGGGATGAGCATGAATACGAGAAGTGAGTTGGAGGAGGAGCGAAGGCTTTTTTATGTGGCCTTGACCCGTGCCGAAAAACAGGCGTACTTGACCTATACACAAAACCGATATCGATGGGGAAAATTGATAGATGCGGAACCTAGCCGATTTTTGGAGGAAATCGATGAGCAGTATGTAGAGAACCTAACTCCTTTGGATGGTGGATATCGATACAAGTCCATGATCGATGCCGACATATTTGGCGAGGTGGACAAAAGTAGATTACGACAAACGAAGCCTGTAAGCGGAACTCCTCCCGGTATAGATCGACCGAACATAAGCCAACTTAAAAAATTAAGGAAGATCAAACCTGAACTTTCACAACCTGTAGGGAACACCAATAGGATCGACCCAGGCCTGGAAGAAGGAGTCTTGGTTAACCACTCCAGATTCGGAAGGGGCAAGGTCCTTAAGATAGAAGGGGTAGGGAATGACCGCAAGGCGGAAATCAAGTTTGATCAAGGCGATGTAAAAAAACTACTTCTTAGGTTTGCAAAATTGGAGGTCCTATAACGGTTAAAGCTTAAATCACTAAATTGGTATAAATTTCTTTACCGATGAAAAAATATAGATTGTCCATTCCGTTTATCACCTTTTCTTTTTTGATGGCATCTTGTCAAAGTTCTTCCGTAGCAGAAGAGCCATTGGAAAGTATTCTTCCTGAAAATTTTGAAACTCCCCCTACTATAGAAGATGTCTTTGCTCCCGATTATTGGGACGATGCACAATTGGTTTGGAGCGATGAATTCGATGGTACGGCACTTTCCGCTGAAAACTGGAAGCTTGAAACCGGGAATCACGGTTGGGGAAACAATGAACTTCAAAATTATATCAGCGAGGGCAATGTGGAAGTTGGCGATGGCACTTTAAAGATCATTGCCAAAAAAGAGACCTTTGATGGGAGTAATTATACTTCCGCGAGATTAAATAGCAAAAAGGAATTCAGGTATGGTAAAATGGAGATTCGCGCTAAAATTCCCGAGTATAAAGGAAAGGGAATTTGGCCGGCTCTTTGGATGTTGGGCTACGATATAAATTCCGTTGGATGGCCAGCCTGTGGCGAAATTGATATTATGGAATATGTGAGCTACAGCCCAAACGAGGTCCATTTTTCTATTCACAGTACAGCAAACAATCATGTAAAGGGCACCCAGATTACTTCTGGACCCGTACCAATGGAAACCATAGAGGAAGAATTTCACACCTATGGCGTCCTTTGGACGGATAAATACATGAAGTTCTATATAGACACTGCGGAAAACGTGCAACTGAACTTCATAAGACCGGCGAATTCCAATTCGGATAATTGGCCCTTTTCAAAGCCTTTTTATTTTTTGATGAATATTGCCGTAGGTGGAAATTGGGGCGGACTTGAAGGTGTGGACAACACTATTTTTCCAGCGGTTATGGAAGTAGATTATGTAAGGGTATATCAGAAATAATAGAATTACATGGCCGAACTTATAAGAATATATGAGGAGAACCCCAATCCCAGAGAGATTGCCAAGGTGGTACAGGTATTGCGAAAAGGGGGACTGGTTATATATCCTACGGATACGGTCTACGGTCTGGGTTGTGACATAACCAATTCAAGGGCCCTTGAAAAAATTGCCCGTATTAAGGGAATAAAATTGGCGAAGGCCAACTGGTCCTTTATTTGTGCGGATCTAAGCAATCTTTCCGATTATGCCCGACAAATTGATACGGCCACTTTTAAGATTCTAAAAAGGGCTTTACCCGGACCCTATACCTTTATTTTACCTGGGAACAACAACTTGCCCAAAGACTTTAAAAAGAAGAAGACCGTGGGAATACGGGTACCGGACAATAACATTGCCAGGGCCTTGGTACAAGGTTTGGGAAATCCCATTGTTTCAACTTCCATTCGGGATGATGATGATGTTTTGGAATACACTACGGATCCAGAACTGATCTATGAAAAGTGGGATAATTTGGTGGATGTTGTGATCGATGGAGGATATGGAGGGAATGTGGCCTCTACCATCATTGATTTGTCCACAGGCTTTCCAGAGGTCATCAGGGAAGGAAAAGGGGGTATTGATATTATTTAGGATATAACTTATAATATAAACCGACGAAATTGAGAAATGAGAAAAACAATACTAATTATCGGAATGGCTATAGCTATACTCACCGTAGTCTATAGTTTCTTTGGGATGGGCGATACGGGTCAGTTTTTTGGTTTTGAAGTAAATATTTGGGCCTATCGCCTTATTTGGACCGGGTTGTTCGTTTTGGTTTTATTCGATTATCTGAAAACGACGAAAAAATAAGGAATAAAAAAAGCGGCCCATTTGAGCCGCTTTTTAAATATACTTTGAAGGGAAGAATTATCTTCCACCATTGATAGCAGGATCTTTCATTCCCTCTTCGATCATGCTATAGAACTGATCGATTTTTGGAAGCACAACGATTCTTGTTCTTCTGTTCTTGGATTTCTCAGTTTGGGAAACAGGAACGTATTCAGCCCTACCCGCAGCGGTCATACGTTTGGGATCAACACCAAAATCGTTTTGCAGTATTCTAACTACCGCAGTAGCTCTTTTCACACTTAGGTCCCAGTTGTCCAACAAGACGCCACTTCTGTAAGGTACATCATCGGTATGGCCTTCTACCATAAACTCAAAATCAGGCTTGTTGTTAACTACTTTGGCTACTTTCCCAAGAACTTCCTTAGCTCTATTGGTTACGTTGTAGCTTCCGCTGCTGAATAATAGTTTATCGGAAATAGATACGAAAACAACACCTTTTTCTACGCTGATTTCAATATCCTCGTCATCCAAATTGCCCAAAACTCCTTTTAAGCTCTGTACCAAGGAAAGGTTTACTGAGTCCCTTCTGGTAATGGCATCGTTCAGCTTACGGATTGTTAGGTCTTTCTCTTTTAAACTCTCTAAGGATTTCTCTAAATTCTCGGCACCTTTGGTGGTCAAGGTCGTTAGGTTGCCCATGTTATTGATCAACTCCTGATTATTGGCTTTCAAAAAGGCATTTTGATCTTCCAAGGTTTGAAGCCTTGATGAGGCAGTGGCCTTTTCTTCCAAACAATCGTTCAACTTCACGGTTGCTGAATTCAATAAATCTTGGGTCTCTTTTTGTTTCGCCTCAAGATCGGCATATTTCTTCTGTGAAACACAGGAAGACAATAATAGCGTTACTCCAAGACAGCCTAAAACGATTTTTTTCATAATTGCTTACTATATTTAATGTTTGTTATTTACTTATTTACTTAAACGGAATCAAAATTATAGTTTTTGACAATCGTTTAAAGCGGTTATTAGTTAATCTTTTACTAAAATGTTAAAATTCTTTATTCCATTTACGAAGTAAGACCATACTATGGATTTAACAATATAATATTTTAATATGAATTTAGCTTTTTCACGCTTTTTGTACATACCCCTAAACTTACGATAAAAACTTAGATGTGCCCGTAATATGGCCCAACAATGCTTGAATCTGAATTGAATGACAAAGCGCATTGCAGCAATGCCATCCAATAACAACCGAACGGCAATAATACATAGTGCCTTTCTTCTTGGAAGATTTTTTGTTATTGAAAAAAGTGAATTCCTAAAGTTAAGATAGGTTTTTCTTGGGTTCATATTGCTCAATGTAGATCCACCAAGATGGTACACCTTGGAAGCACCCAAATAAAACACCTTGTATCCTTGGTTTTTGGCCCTCCAGCAAAAATCAACCTCTTCCTGATGCGCAAAGTAATCGGGGTCAAAGCCTTCCAATTTCCAATATACCTTGGAACGTACAAACATACAGGCACCTGTGGCCCAAAAAATTTCTCTCACATCATCGTACTGCCCTTGGTCTTTTTCAAGACTTTGGAAGATCCTTCCCCTACAAAACGGATATCCCAATTGGTCTATGAATCCTCCGGCCGCTCCCGCATACTCAAAATAATCCCTTTTTAATAGATCCAATATTTTTGGTTGGACAATGGCGGCATCGGAACGTTCAATGAAAAATTCGATAACGGGCGTAAGCCAGTCTTTTGAGACCTCTACATCGGAATTCAATAGACAGTAGATATCGGCCTGTACTTTTCTTAATGCATCGTTATAGCCTTTGGCGAATCCACCGTTCGCACTGTTTTGAACTATTTGGATGTTTGGATAATGCTGTTTTAGAAATTCGACGGAACCGTCAGTAGACGCATTATCGGCAACATAAATATCCGCAAGTCCTTCGGAATATTTTACGACCGATGGCAAATAGCGTTCCAGGAGCACCTCCCCGTTCCAATTAAGTATTACAATGGCAATCTTCAAAACGGTTGCAAATTAACGGCTAAATTCAGGAATCTCCTTTAAAAACTTATATTTTTCCTCCTGGAAATTCATTTGGCACATGTAATGTTCCAATCCATTGGTAACCATCAAATAGGAGGCATTTAGCTTAAAATTATATTGGGCAATTTGATCAAAGGTGGTTTGGGAAATGTTGATATGTGGCGCCTTACACTCGACCAATAAATGGATGGTTCCGTTAGGGTTAAAGATGACGATATCATACCTTTTCCTTAATCCGTTATAGATGATCTGTTTTTCAACGTTTATATGGCTTAGCGGATATTTTTTTTCCAGGGTTAGAAACGTAAGTACATGCTGCCTAACCCATTCTTCAGGTGTGAGCACCACAAACTTTTTGCGGACCATGTCAAAAATAAGGGCCGAATTTTGACTACTTTTGAACCTAAAGTCATACTTGGGAAAGTTAAGCGGCTGCATGGTACAAAATTGATGATTTTTTCCGAATGGACGAAGCACTACAAATCGTAAATGACATAAAGCAAGGAAATATAAAACCCATCTATTTCCTATTTGGGGAGGAAGCCTACTTTATTGACAAGATAGCATCCTATATAGCTGACAAGGTCTTAACGGAAGAGGAAAAGGGTTTCAACCAAATGGTCTTGTACGGAAGGGACGTTTCCGTAGAGGATATCGTTGGAAATGCAAAGCGGTTCCCCATGATGGCCGAAAGACAAGTCGTCATTGTCAAAGAGGCCCAGCATTTGTCCAGAACCATCGAAAATCTGAGCCCCTATGCCCAAAATCCCCAAATGAGCACGGTGCTGGTTTTCTGCTATAAATACAAGAAACTCGACAAAAGAAAAACCCTTTATAAGCTCATAAAGAAGAACGGCGTCGTCTTTGAGAGCAACAAACTTTATGAGAACCAAGTTTCTGAATGGTTGCGAAAAACCTTGGTTTCCGGTGGTTACTCCATTTCCCATAAGGCCGCCATTATGTTGGTTGAATATTTGGGCACGGATTTGGGAAGAATACACAATGAACTGGAAAAGCTAAAATTGGCCATTCCCCAAAAAAAAGAAATTACACCGGACGATATTGAACAATACATTGGAATAAGCAAGGATTACAACAATTTTGAACTAAAAAAGGCCATTGGTGAACGCAACATATTGAAGGCGACCAAAATTGTGAATTACTTTGCGCAGAATCCCAAGGACAATCCCTTTGTGCTTACCATAACGCTATTACATAGCTTTTTTGCACAATTATTGCAATACCATGGTCTAAATGACCACTCGCCCAAAAACGTGGCCAGTGTACTAAAAATCAATCCCTATTTTGTGGGTGAATATCAAACGGCGGCAAAAAACTTCCCCATGAAAAGGGTGAGCCAGATCATAGGTTGCCTGCGGGAGCTGGACCTTAAGGGAAAGGGTGTGAATGCTTCAAATATTGACCAAGCGGACCTCTTAAAGGAACTTTTGTATAAGATTCTTTGATTACTTCTTGTCAATACTGAATTTCCCAGGTCCCAATAATGCGATGGTAATGAACGCTACCAAGTATAACAATGCTTTTTCCTTTGTGCCAAAAGGATCTGCGGCATGTGCTATAAAACCTGCAACCGCCATAGTGATAGCTGTGGGTATAGCCGCAAAACGGGTCTTAAAACCAATAATTACTAGAATGGGGCAGATAAACTCTCCAATGACCGCAAGGAACAAAGATGGGGCGGCACCAATTCCAATGGGGTCACCAAACTCAAAGTTCCCAGTTATCAATTTTTGAAATTTAGGAAGACCATGGGTTATCATCATGGCAGAAACAGCAATTCTGAAAAAGGCAAGACCTATATCTTTCATTTGGGGGGAAATATTTTTATTTAGTTGATTAATTCATCTAAAGGTAGATAAATTATTTTTTCCGTAAAAGCATTTCCATATGGCTTATGAGCATATTGCAATTATCCCTGTTAAAATATAAAGGAGGCTTTATCTTCAATACATTATCCTCTGGGCCATCCGTTCCAATGAGTATATTGCTATTTCTCAATCCATTTTTTAGATAATGGGCACGTTTCTTATCAGGCTGGTTGTTTTCGTCTGTAATTTCCACTCCTAGGAACAGACCTTCGCCCCGCACATCGGACAGCTCTGGAAACCGTTTGCCTAAATCTGCCAAAAGACCTTTTAAATAAGATCCTGTTTGTTGGGCTTGCCCATCCAATTGCTCTTCCTGGATGACATCCAATACGGCCTCTCCAATTGCACAGGATACAGGATTGCCCCCAAATGAACTAAAAAATTCCAATCCGTTTTCAAAGCTTTGGGCAATTTCACGAGTGGTGATGACTGCGCCTATGGGATGCCCATTCCCCATGGGTTTTCCTAAAATCACAATATCGGGAATGACATCGTACATCTGAAAGCCCCAAAAGTACTTGCCTAGCCTTCCGAAGCCTACCTGGACTTCATCGCTAATGCATACCCCACCCTGCGCACGTATTTTTGGATAGATGTGCCTTAGGTAGTCTTTGGGTAGCGGTACCTGCCCTCCGCACCCAATAATAGGTTCCGCAATGAACGCACCAATTTCCGATCTATATTTTTCTATTTCTGACTGTGTTTTCACAACAAAATGTGTGCAGGCATCTGCTTCGGTATCAAAACCAGAACCAAAAATCTTGGGCATGGGCGCTTCCAGGATATATTCCTTTTTTCCCGCGCCTCCTTGGTGTTGGTATTTATAATGGCTGATATCTACACCCATGCGAGTATTGCCATGGTATCCATGTTCCATGACCATGATCTTGTTTTTTTGGGTATGTGTTTGGGCCAAGCGTATGGCCAGATCGCTTGCGGCACTTCCAGAATTCACAAAAAAGATCTTGTTCAGGGAATCAGGGAATTTCGACAACAATTTCTCGCTATAGGACTGTAGCTCGTTATATACATAGCGGGTGTTGGTGTTCAGCCTGGCGAATGTGCGCTGTCCGGCCTCTACAACTTTTGGGTGACAGTGCCCCACCAGCATGATATTGTTATAGGCATCCAAAATTGTGTTTCCTTTGGCATCGTACATATACTGGAACGCCGATCGCACCATATGTATGGGTTCCTTGTAACTTAGCGACAAGGAACTGCTTATGAAATTTTTTCTAAGTTCCAGCTGCTTTTCTAAGGTGTTCGTTGGTATTGGTGGAAAACCGGTAGCCTTTCTAAAGGCATTGTTCGCAGCTATTGGATGTATGGTGAGCCAACGGTGCAATAGTTTCCAAGCCGGTTTCTCGCTGACGATTATGTATTCTGAATTGGGATTTTGCTTTTTGGCATAGGCCGAATTGCAGACACTGGTGCACAAACGGGCGGATATCAAATAATAAAGAACGTCCAACTCTATTGTTTCAAGCGGCCTAATGGAGTGGTAGCCTTTAATAAGCGCGACGGCATACTCCATGGGATGTTCCTTTTCCATCATGTAGTAGGTGAGTGCCACAGCCAGTTCATTAATGCTCCAAGTGTAGCACATATCCCCAAAGTCTATAATGCCCGATATGGAATTGTTTCTGGTCAACACGTTCCATTCATTCGCATCGTTATGAACGATTCCCATTCGTAATCGCCCTTGCTGCGGAATTACATTTTCTTTAAACTGTAAAAAGAAATATTCCACCAAACTCCGATGCTTGGGGTCGGGAATATATGTTATGAGCTTTTCATTTTTGTAGAAATGCCGAAGATCCCAAGGCGTTTGCTTTGCCATGGTAGGGGCGTCGTACATAGGGATGGTTATGGTGTCCATTTCCGCCAAAAAAGCACCCAATTCATAGGCCAAGGTTGCACTATGGGAAATGTCGCCTAAAAATTCACCCTCAACATATGTCAGCAATCGGTATAGGGTATCATCTTCTTCTATCCAATAGGTTCCATTTTTCGATTTTAGGGGCAAAGGAAAATCGTATCGATGCAATTCTTGGAGCTGCATCAAAATGTTCGATTCCCCATCGATTTCAGCTTTATTGGAGGGGGTAGCTTCGTACACTTTCAGGACATAAGAATTGTCTTGCGATACAATTTTAAAATTTTGGCTTTCATATCCTTCCATGCCGGATATAGATGGTTTGGAAATATCAAAATGATGTTGAAGAACCTTTGCCATCGATTTTTGCCATTCCTCCATTGTGTACTGTTTAGATTGTCCTAATATTATATTCCGATTGGAAAGATACTAAAGAATATAGCCAATTTTAGATGGAGTTGCCATAATGGAATGACGAGTTGGTCGCTTTGTAAACGGACCACGGTTGGATAAAATTTTGGCATTTTAAATTATAGCAAACGTGGGAAATCCTGAGGATTCGCTTCGTTCATAATAGCATATACCTTTTCAAAAACGTCCTCCACATTGGGTTTGCTAAAATAATCGCCATCGCTGCCGTACGCAGGTCTGTGAGCCTTGGCAGTAAGGGTCTGGGGGGCACTGTCAAGATACCTGTACGCTCCCTGTTTTTCGATGATTTCCGTCAATAGGTACGAGGAACAGCCGCCGGGTACATCTTCATCGATGACCAATAATCGGTTAGTTTTTTGCACACTTTTTACCGTATCCGCATGAATATCAAAAGGCAGCAACGTTTGGGCATCAATAATTTCGGCATCGATACCTACTTCCAATAATTCCTTGGCTGCTTGCTCTACAATGCGTAGGGTGGAACCATAGGAGACTATTGTAATGTCTGAACCTTCCTTCACTTTTTCAACAACACCAATGGGTGTGCAGAATTCACCCAGGTTCGTAGGTTTACGTTCCTTTAAACGATATCCGTTGAGGCTTTCAATAACCAAGGCGGGTTCATCGCTTTTCATAAGGGTGTTATAGAAGCCTGCCGCCTGGGTCATATTTCTTGGGGCCAAGATATAAATACCCCGCAAAACATGGATCAATCCGCCCATTTCCGATCCTGAATGCCATATTCCTTCCAAACGATGACCGCGTGTTCTAATGATGAGAGGAGCCTTTTGCTTTCCATAGGTTCTATACAAAAGACTTGCCAGGTCGTCCGTTAAAGTGGCAAGTGCATAAAATATGTAATCCAGATATTGAATTTCCGCGATAGGACGTAAGCCTCTCAAGGCCATTCCTATACCCTGACCGATAATGGTGGTCTCCCTGATACCTGTATCGGCCACGCGAATTTTCCCATACTTGGCCTGTAACCCTTCTAGTCCCTGGTTCACATCGCCAATGGCCCCTGTGTCCTCACCAAAGACCAGCGCATGGGGATACTTTTCAAATAATTTATCAAAATTGTCCCGTAAAAGCACCCGACCATCTATTTTCTCTTCCTTTGAGGCATCATAGGAAGGTGGTATCGCCTTTATTTTGGTTGCCCTGTTGTCATTTTCACTGTAAAGATGGGAACTGAATTTGGGTTGCGATTCCAAAAGGAAATTGTTGAGCCAATTTGCCAAATTTTGACGTTCCTTGGAATTATCACCCAAGAGGTACCGTAAGGCCTTTCTGGCAGCTACGGCCAAATCCTTTTTAACGGGCTCGTCAACGGCTATAAGGTCATTCTTTATTTTTGATATAAAATTCTTGTTGGAACTTGAATTTGAGGCATCATTGAGCAACTGGACCAACGTCTTTTTTAAAGTTAGATGCTCCTGAAGATATTCCGTCCAAGCTTCTTTTTTGGCTTCACGAACGGTTCTTTTTATTTGCTTTTCCAGATTGGAAAGTTCTTCCTCATCGGCAATGCCAGATTCCAATATCCACTCCCTAAACCTTTTGTTACAATCGTTTTCACGCTCCCAGGTCAGGCGTTCATCATCTTTATACCTTTCGTGGGAACCCGATGTGGAATGCCCCTGTGGTTGCGTAAGTTCCGTTACATGGATGATGACGGGAACGTGCTCCTGCCTGGCAATATCGGCAGCATTTTCATATGTGTGCATCAAGGCGGTGTAGTCCCATCCTTTGACCTTGAGAATCTCGACACCTTTGTTGTTATCGTCCCTTTGGAATCCGGATAGCACCTTTGAAATATCCTCTTTTGTGGTGTGGTATTTCGCCGGAACGGAAATCCCGTACTCATCGTCCCAGATACTCAAGACCATGGGAACCTGCAATACCCCGGCCGCATTGATGGTTTCCCAGAACATTCCTTCACTGGTACTTGCATTGCCAATGGTGCCCCAGGCTACCTCGTTTCCATTGTCTGAAAATTTGGAGCTATCAAGACCATCCAGTTCCCTATACACTTTGGAGGCTTGCGCCAATCCTAACAACCTGGGCATCTGACCAGCGGTGCATGAAATGTCTGCGCTACTGTTTTTCTGTTTTGTAAGGTCTTTCCAGCTACCATCCTCGTTAAGGCTATAGGTACCAAAGTGTCCACCCATCTGTCTGCCAGCGCTCATGGGCTCTTTTTGGATATCTGTAGTGGCATAGAGTCCGTGAAAAAAGTCCTTGGGTTTTAGTAGGCCTATGGCCATCATGAAGGTTTGGTCCCGGTAATATCCACTTCTAAAATCACCATTTTGAAAGGATTTCGCCATGGCCAATTGGGGAAGTTCCTTTCCATCCCCAAAGATTCCGAATTTGGCCTTGCCCGTAAGCACCTCTTTTCTCCCAAGTAGGCTACAAGTCCTACTTAAAAAAGCAATTTTATAGTCATTTATAATCTGTTCCTTAAAATCTTCAAATGATATATCAGTGCTAGTTTTGGAAGAAACCTTCATGTATTTTTCGAATTTTCACAAAAATACCGAATTGAAATCGTTTTAGCAATCCGGTTTACGCATTATCCGTTGCGAAAATGTTATTTGAAATTGAATATTTTGTGAAATTCTCAGTAGAATTGGGCTAGGAGGGCAATTCATTGAAAATTCCCAATTCAAAACCATTTTCTTGTAAATAGGCCCGTCAGGGTTTTTGGACTTACAGTAATGATAAAACGTATTTTTTCACCGTAATCCGGTTGTGAAATTTCCCACCCGTTGTTGGAATACAAGGGAAAATAAAGTTCAAAATAATCCGTGACCAAATTAAGGCGCACACCGGAATCATATACAAACTTTTCACTGAGGCCATTGTTTTTAACTAATCCTGCGTCACCATACAATTCTATCCATTTCCACAGATTAAAGCTGGTATTTACGGTGGCCATCCAATTATCGGAAAACCGGTAACGCTCGTCCAAAAAGGACTTGAAACCTCCCTCCGCGATTATTATCTGTTGGCTGTAGATGCCGGTATCTTCTGAACGGCCCAAATAACTGTAATCGAACAAGTAATCCGTTGGGCGGTCCAGTGCAAAGCTGAAAAAATTGGAATTGGTATTATTGCTTAAGAACTTTCCGGCAAAAAATCTAAAATTAAATTGCCTATTGCTCTCGAACAATTTTCTGTATTCGTATTCAAAGGAAAGTTTGCTGAACTTTCCGGCCAATTGAAAGTCGAGGAACCACGATTTATAATCAAGAATATCGTTGTCCCTATTCAAGTATCGGATATTGAATACGCTGTAATCCGGGTTATCAGGGTCGTTGGCCAAGTCGATCAGACTTTCGTCAAAGTCCCTTAGAATGTTCACAAACCTAAATGATAAAACCTGTCTTTTATTGGAAATAAGGTCCTCGGGCCGCCATCCAAAGCTCAACGCGGGCGTTATGGAAGTATACCTGGAATTCACATTGAAGTGCGATGTGGAACCTCCCAAGGAATAATTGGCAACGTAGAGTCCGCTCTTGCTCAGGTATTTACGATAACTGAACTTTCCGTACCCTACAAAGGCGTTTTCTCTAAAGGAGTAGGAGGGGGCAAAATCATATATAAATGGGCGTTCCAACAGGGTTTTGTTGTAAAGCCGCATGCCCGGTACCCAACCATCGTAAATGTTGAAATTTAGGACTGGCACATAAAAAACCTGATTGTAATACGGGTTCTCCGAATCCTTGAAAAAAGTGAACTTTAATTTCTTGTTACTGGATAAAAAACCTTTCAGGGATTTCCAATTGTCCCGTTGGTTGAATTCCGGTATCTTTTGATCGTAATTGAGCACTAACCGATTTTCCTGGTTGTTGGGTATGGTAAAGGTTTCCAAGGACTCAATATCCTTGAACCAGTATTTGGAGACCACGGTGTCGTTTTTTAACCCAAACATACTTATGGGCACATTGGTTCCCTCCTTGTTCTTTATGGTTACCTCCAAGGAGTCTTGGGATTTATCAACCTTTTTTATCTTGAAATCTATCTTTCTGTCCGTTGATACGTATTCACTAAAAAACCAATTGATATCCTTTTCGGTGGATCTTTTTAGGATGGATTCAAAATCAAGGATCTTTACCTTATTTAATTGGTAATACTCAAAAAATGTCTTTATGCTCTGGTCTACTTTTTCCTTTCCAATATAATTTGCTAGGTAGGCCAATCCCAGTCCGGCCTTATATTTATTGGCAATTTTCTGGTTGAATTTGATCAAGGAATCGTTAGGGGTAGTGAGCGCTTGGTCCAAATTTTTCCGTGCCGTTAAATTGTACAGAAATGGATATTGTTCATTAAATTCCATTTTGGCCAAATTGAAACTTCTAACACCCCAGATACGCGAAAGGTTGCCCAACAATTTTTGATCGGGATAAAATTCATCAACATACTCGATCATGAGGTAGTTGGCAATGGCACTGTTGAGCCACTGTTCCTTTCTGGGGTTCAAAAACAAGGTCTCCTCAAGAATACCGTTCAGGGCCGTTTTTAAGAACTTCATTTCAAACTGAAACTTTTGTTCGTACGGTCTGATAAAGGAAGGTAGCTGATTGATGCCGTAAAGGGGGTCTTTGTTGTAGTCCAATTCACTTACCAATAGTTTTTCATGGGGATACTTTCCTAGTTTTCTCTCAATGAAATCCGTAATTCTGTTAATTGATATTCCTTGTTCTATAGGATCATATCTGGGTGCGGAAATGCTCGTCACCACTTTCATTTCCGGGGTAATGTGGGTCGTAAAGAGATTCTGGACCGTTAAGAAGATTTCAGCGCTTTTTTGATTTTCGGCAACAAGATTTACCCGCTGGCTATTGCCCATTTCCGTTCTATTGGCTTCCTTGAAATTGGAATTTAAAAAACGACCTTTTGGAAATGTAAAATCAATGGTGGTTTTGGTCATGTTGGTATACAGGTCTTCCAAATTCTTATTGGAGTACAGATGCCATTTTCCATCGTATACGGCGGGGGTTAGGTACCAATCCTTGAGGTAGTAATTGCCCTGGTTGTCGTACCCATAGTCCGTATATTTGTTAGGTGGAAGCTGGACTTTATAAGTAATGATTATTTTTACCGATTCCCGGGGCGGTAAAGGTTTGTTCAACCTGAATTTTATGATATCAAACTCATCTGTCCTTTCCCATTCAAGACCTTCATATTCTCCATCTACGGCACTGATGATGGTAGTATAGCCCCGTTCACTTTTTTTTGCAAAGTGCAGGCTTCTTTTGAATTCTTGGGCAAATCTTTTTGCTAGCCCCGTATTTTTGTTTGAGTAGGCATGTGCCCAGTCATTAAAATAAATGATTCCCAGGTTATAGTTGGAGTCGTTGTAGTAGTTGAACTCTTGCTTTATGTCCAACTCTTTGGTAAAATCATTTAGCTTCACGGTTAGATTCGTTTCGTATTGTGCATAGGCTACCCAGTTCGCCACACAACATAGCAAGGTAAGTATTGATGTATTTATCCGTGATGTCCCTTTCAATTTCAAACTAAAAATTGGGGCTTAGGGTATGGCCTTTGTAGAAGGCATCGATAATTTCCACGACCTCATCCTCAGTATCCACGATTTTAATCAGGTCTAGGTCTTCCGCACTTATATTTCCAAAGGATAGCATCGTATTTTTTATCCAATCGAACAGACCTGTCCAAAACTCACTTCCTACTAGGATAATTGGAAATTTACCTATTTTGTTCGTTTGGATCAAGGTGATGGCCTCGAATAATTCATCCAAGGTGCCAAAACCTCCCGGCATGACTACAAATCCTTGGGAATATTTGACGAACATGACCTTACGTACAAAGAAATAGTCAAAATCCAAGCTTTTATCCTCATCGATATATGGATTGTCATGTTGTTCAAACGGAAGGTCTATGTTGAGTCCTACGGAAGTTCCACCTGCCAAATGCGCTCCTCGGTTGCCGGCCTCCATAATGCCCGGACCGCCTCCAGTGATAATGCCGTAGCCTGCTTCCGCTATTTTTTTGGAAACGTTTACGGCAAGTTGATAGTATTTATTATCATCCTTGGTCCTTGCCGATCCAAATATGGATACGCACGGTCCTATTTTGCTCATTTTTTCAAAACCGTTCACGAATTCGCCCATAATCTTGAATATGGCCCAGGAATCGTTCGTCTTGATCTCGTTCCACCCCTTGTGGTGTTTTTCGTTTCTCATGTGTATGCCTTATAATTTTAATTCTTTCTTCAAAAACTCTGCCGTATAACTGCCTTCGACCTTACAAATATCTTCCGGGGTCCCCGCTGCAATTAATTGACCGCCCGTTCGACCACCCTCGTATCCTATATCAATAACGTGGTCTACCATTTTTATTACATCCAGATTGTGTTCAATGACCAAAACGGTATTTCCTTTATTCACAAGTTTGTCCAAAACTTCCATTAAAACCCTAATATCCTCAAAATGAAGGCCCGTAGTGGGTTCGTCCAGAATATAAAACGTATTTCCCGTATCCCTTTTTGAAAGTTCGGTTGCCAATTTTATGCGTTGCGCTTCCCCGCCTGATAATGTCGTGGACTGTTGGCCCAATGAAATATAGCCCAATCCTACATTTTGGATGGTTTTAAGTTTTCTATAGATCTTGGGGATCGCCTCAAAGAAATCGACGGCTTCGTTTATGGTCATTTCCAAGACATCTGATATGGATTTGCCCTTGTACCTGATTTCCAAAGTCTCCCTATTAAAACGTTTGCCGTTACATGTCTCACATTCCACGTAAACGTCCGGCAGAAAATTCATCTCGATGACCCGTAAGCCTCCCCCTTGACAGGTTTCGCACCTTCCTCCCTTCACGTTGAAACTAAACCTACCTGGTTTGTAACCTCGTATGGAGGCTTCCGGGGTTTTTGTGAACAGGGAACGAATTTCGCTGAATACACCCGTGTAGGTAGCGGGATTGGATCTTGGTGTTCGGCCGATAGGGGATTGGTTTATGTCGATGACCTTGTCTACATGCTCGAGTCCCGTAATTTTTTTATAGGGCATGGGTTTTTTGACCCCGTTAAAGTAATGGGCGTTCATGATGGGGTAAAGTGTCTCATTGATCAAGGTGGATTTTCCACTACCTGATACCCCTGTAACCCCGATCATTTTTCCTAAGGGAAATTCTACGGTGATGTTTTTTAGATTGTTGCCCGTACAGCCTGATAGTACAATTTTCTCACCGTTGCCCTTTCTTCGTTTTTTAGGCACCCTTATTTCCTTTACACCCGTAATGTAATCGGCCGTAAGGGTATGATGTTTTTTTAGGTCTTTTGGGTCACCTTGGGAAATAATTTCCCCACCATGCTTACCGGCTTTGGGGCCTATGTCGATCACATGGTCCGCCCGTTCGATCATATCCCTATCGTGTTCCACCACGATGACTGAGTTTCCTATGTCCCTTAAGGATTCCAGGGATTTTATCAATCGGGCATTGTCCCGTTGATGTAGGCCAATACTGGGTTCGTCCAAAATATACAGTACACCTACCAATTGGGAGCCTATTTGGGTGGCCAAGCGAATCCTTTGAGCCTCGCCTCCGGACAATGATTTTGAGCTACGGTTCAGGGAAAGGTAGTCCAGTCCTACGTCCAAAAGAAACCGAATCCGGGTCCGGATTTCCTTGATGATTTCCTCCGCAATCTTCAATTGGTTGCCTTCCAGGGTCTTTTCCAGACCTTCAAAAAAAGTTGACAACTCAGCAATATCCATATTGGCAAGTTCCGCAATGTTTCGATCATCGATTTTAAAATACAGGGATTCCTTTTTTAGCCTTGCGCCATCGCAGGTAGGACATTGGATTTTATCCATGTAATCTTTGGCCCATCGCTTTATGGAGGTCGATTCCGCTTGCTCGAACTGGTTCTTTATAAAGTTGGAAATACCTTCGTAATCGATTTTATAGGTCCTTTTTACGCCCAAGGTCTTAGAGTCCACCTCAAAACTTTCATTGCCACCATTGAGCAAAATTGCAATGGCCTCCTGGGGGATATTTTCCACGGGGTCCGTCAGTTCAAAATTAAATCGCTGCGCAATGGTTTCTATTTGCTTGAAGGCCCACGATTTTTTGTACTCACCAAGGGGTGCTATGGCACCATTTTTAATGGATAGTTTTTTATTCGGAAATATTTTGTCCTCGTTTACCTCATAGATATGTCCCAGCCCATTACAATTGGGGCACATGCCCTTTGGGGAGTTGAACGAAAATGTATTGGGTTCTGGCTTAGGGTAGGAGATACCGGTGGTTGGGCACATTAAATCCCTACTAAAATACCTTGGGACTTGTGACCCCTCCTCGAGGACCATCAAAACATTATCACCGCTATACATGGCCGTATTGATGGTTTCCGCCAATCGTTTCTGTAAATCTTCGCTATGTTGGACCTTAAGCCTGTCTATGACTATTTCAATGTCATGGGTCTTGTATCGGTCTACCTTCATACCCTTTACGATGTCCTTGATTTCACCATCCACTCGAACTTTCACGAAGCCCTGTTTAGCAATTTGCTCGAACAATTCCCTGTAATGTCCCTTTCTAGATTTTATGATAGGAGCAAGGATATTGATTTTCTTTCCGTCATAGGTTTCCATGATGAGCGCTCTTATTTGATCATCACTGTAACTCACCATTTTCTCACCGGTATTGTAACTATGGGCGTCACTGGCACGGGCAAAAAGCAATCGCAGGAAATCGTAGACTTCCGTTATTGTCCCAACGGTAGACCTGGGGGATTTGGAGGTGGTTTTCTGTTCTATGGCGATTACGGGAGATAGACCGTCTATCTTGTCAACATCCGGCCGTTCCAGCCCACCCAAAAACTGTCGGGCATAGGCTGAAAAGGTTTCGATATACCTGCGTTGTCCTTCGGCATAGATCGTATCAAACGCCAGTGAGGATTTTCCGCTTCCAGAAAGGCCGGTTATGACGACCAGCTTTTCCCTGGGAATGGTAACATCGATGTTTTTGAGATTATGAACGCGCGCGCCCTTTACCTCAATATTCTCTTCGTAGTGGATCATAGCAATTGACAAAGTTGCGAAATTACGATTTTGATACCGAAACAAGAACCGGTCGACATTTATATTTAGTCAAATCAGGATTTAAATATTGGTTTCTGCTCATTGAACAGAACCTGGAAAAGAATGGCCCCAAACATTGCTATGGAGGTTCAACTAGGACTTGGAAACTTTTATCATATTCAGGACACGTCTCCAAAAAACGGTGCTGCTAATGCTTACATTTTCCTTGCCAAGAATACCGGCAGTATCCAAATTTAAATTGATGGTCCTGTTTTTAAATGTATGGTCCAACGCATCCTTATCCGAAAGTAAGGCCATACTCCAATTTGGAAAAAAGCGGTGCGAATTGACCTTGCGGGTAAGTACCTCCAGGTCATAGTGCCTTGGGTCCTTTTTTATCTTTTCGTAAACAAGGAGCACGTTGGATTTTGGGCCTTCCAAAAATTGAAAGAAGTTGTTGTCTTGGCAAACAAGACACCCGGTGATGTTGTTTTCCTTATTGGTTTCGGTTGCCTCATCGATGATATCCTCAATATCTGAAATTTGTATAGTATCTGACATGGTGGATTTATAGGTAAGTTCATAAATCAGATTATCCGAGGAGAGGGAACTTTTGAATTTGCTGGGCAAGAGTCCGAATCTTTCCGAAAAGGTCTTTGAGAAATAGCTTCTGCTAGAAAAGCCTATTTTGTAGCATACCTCCGAAATCGTCAAGTCCGAATGTTGTAAAAGCTCCTTTCCCTTTTCCAGTCGCAAATGTGTGATAAAATTGCCCAGGCTTTCCCCAAATAGATGCCTAAAACCAGCCTGAAGTTTTTTTGGTGACAAACTGAAAAACTTTGAAAGATGGTCAATATTCAAGGATTGGTCAATGTGTTCCGCAATATGTTCCGCTACTTCAGATATCTTGAGGATTTCAGCATTGGAGAGCGGGAATCCAATTTGAACGTCATCCTTGTCCGCGTCATGATGCTCCACTTGGGAGGCCAAGGTATTTATTACGGCACCTTCTACCAATAATTTACCTACGGCATCCATTCGATTGTTTTCTATAAGAATGTTGGCGTATTTTGAAGTTAACGGACTTATTTCCCCATAATAGCTGAAGGGCTTGTCCTTTTGAATAAAACTTGTAATCTCCTCTAAAGCCGATTCCAAAATCGTTTTTCTTCTGGAATTTGCGACACCAACTTTTTCCCTAACGAATATGGCACTGAGCTTTAAGTGGACCTTGGCGGGGAAGGTGACAATATTGGGAGTCTCTGCGGCACTGGAAAAGATTACGTTTTGTCTTGGGTGAATTTTATTAGGGTTTTCCTGGTCTTCAAATCTGTGAAAAAAATGACCTTTTACACAATATAGAAAGTAGATGATGGAGGGGTCTTGCTCCATTTTGGATATGTTAAGATCCTCAGTAAAGGTTATATCGTAAATTCTTACATTCAGTCCTTCAAAGACACTATATGTAGTGACATGGCCCTTGCCCAAAGCATTGTCCAAAGTTAAAACAGCTGAATCCTGATATTCCTTAAAATCCGCACCAAGGTTGAGTGCCAATTTCCGCAATTGATCAAAAGGATGTTCAAAATTTATGTGGAGCATAGAGGTTTTTAATAGGTCGCCTTATAAATGTTAAATTTAAAAATATTTTTTGTTATTGACTGTATTAAATATTTCCTAGACCCTGATATCGTTAACCTCGCATGGTTTTTATGGGGCAATGGATTTGTGCAGGCCATACGATATCATAGGTGAGCGATTCGCTCTGATTCGTAAAAAAAAACCACATGAGTTAAAGATTTTTAATGTGACAAATAAAATGGAAGGCCAACGTGTAAACTTGGACGTAAGGGTTACTTTTCGAACCTGTTCAGTCTTCTGCGAAGTCTAAGCACTTCCTCCTGAAGATTTGAAACCTGCCCTAACAAATGGTCAATGGCTTGTAGTCCTTGCGGGTTAATTTCCAATTCTTGGTGAAGACGTACCATTCTTTCCAGTTTTGGCAGTTCGTTTAACTCGATGACTTCCCTATTATCCGCTTTTTCAAGGGTAAGTATTTCGAGCTCCACAAGCTGATGAACCAACGAAACCTCTATGTTATGGTGGGTACAGAATTCTTCAATATGTATGAATGTAGCTTTCATAATGGTATTTTATTTAAGGCCCGACTTTTCAAGTTCCCTAAAAAGGTTTTCCTGTTCCGTAGACAGATTTTCCGGTATCTTAGGGCTAAAGGAAATGAATAAGTCGCCAAATCCATCTTTTTTATATTTTGGGAACCCTTTCCCTTTGAGTTTGACGGTAGCACCATTTTGGGTGCCCCGCTTTACGTTTAATTTTACCTTTCCCGTTAAGGTTTCAACCACTATTTCTCCCCCTAATACTGCTTTTATCAGGGGTATTTCAATGGTTTTATACAGATTGTCACCCTCTCTTTTGAAGGTAGTGTCATTAAAAATGGAGAATGTTATGTAAAGGTCTCCTTTGGGGCCGCCAGATATTCCGTCACCTCCATAGCCCTTTATTTTAATGGTTTGTCCGTCTTCAATTCCTGCGGGAATCGTAATGCGAATGTTCCTGCCGTTTACGGTCAAGGTACGCTTATGGGTTTCTATGACCTCGGAAAGATTCAGACGGAGCTCTGCGTTATAATCCTGTCCCCTGTACTTTGCCCTGCCCTGTTGTCTTCCAAATCCGCCTCCACCACCAAACATCGATTCAAAGAAGTCTGAAAAATCACTGTCCTGGCCGCTAGCGTAGGTATATTCATTGTAACCGCCACCGGATGGCCTTCCCTGCCTTTGGGATTTGGCTTTCTCAAACTCCTCCGCATGTTGCCAATCCTCTCCGTATTGGTCGTATTTTTTTCTTTTTTCAGGATCGCTTAAAACTTCATGGGCCTCGTTGATCTTCTTGAACTTTTCTTCGGCTTCCGTATTGTTTGGGTTGAGGTCCGGATGATGTTTTCGGGCCAGTTTCCTGTAGGCTGACTTTATTTCCTTCTCGGTAGCAGATTTGTCCAATCCTAAAACCTCATAATAATCTATAAAATTCATATACTGGGTACCTGGTCTTTTCCTTCGTTCAAGTTACTCAAATTGTATGGATTCTAAGTGCCTAAAAGCATTTTTTGTGAAGAGCATTTCGTTGTTTAGATTCTTGTCATGTAATCGAATACTCAAGATATATAATGGAAGCGTGGGCACGTTTCCCAATAAAGGAACGTTTAGCGCGTAAATTTTGAAAATTCATTAAAAATATCATGTATGCAAATGAGATTGGCAGGCTTATTGTTGCAGTAAAAGTAAGTTGTTAGGTACCGTTTCCATGCGCATATTTAGATATTTTAGGTTTTTGAACTCTGGACCCATGCCCTTGGCCCAACTGGACGATATATATGACAAGGCTATATCAAAATTGCCCGTAGCTACTCGATTGGAGTATTGTCGTAGAATGTTACATAGATGTAAATTCGATTTGCACGGTGTCGATTGTAAAATTAAAAAGCAGCAGTTGAAAACCTTACTAAAATCTACAGTAACGGAAATTTCTAAACTGGAGGAGCAAGCTGAACTAAAGTAATTCCTTTAAAGTATTTTAACGTAAAATACCTTCCTTAAGCATCAAAAAATTATTGAGAAAAGGGTTGAACCATTTTCTTCTTCCATTTCAGTCTTCCTCTAAATCTTTTCAAGTTTGAAGCCTTTTAGCAGTGGATTTGGCTTTTTTTATAGCAAGGGTGGGCTCATACACAGAATGTATTTTCGTCTTTCCCGTGGTGACCACCTTGGCCAGAATCTTCGAAACCTGTTAGTGCGTATAAAATTCCCCTGCCGTTTTGCCCGCACCAGCGGCAAATTTTGCAATCAGGTATTTATAGGAATCACCCAACACATCTGATTCTATTTCTTCCAATTTGAAATCGATCTTGTCTAGGTACGTCAAAATCTTTACAATGATCTCATTACGCGCTACTACCGTTCTGCCAATTTATGTATAGTTGAGATCCAAGTCCTCGAAGAGTGCATTGAAATCCTCTTCAGATTCCGTTCCCAAGTTACTTTGCTCGATGTGATTGAGTACAGATTTAAGGTCTTCCAGAATATAGTTGCTTTCACTTTCTATATCGGTATTTCCTTTTGATACCAGCATAGAAAATAGTTAAGCGTGTTTGAAGAGATAGCCCAATTTCAATAGAGACTCTTCTTTGATGGCGGGAACAAGGTGCTCATTTGTCGGACACTGAAGGAGATTGAGGAAATGTTACAGGACTATGGCTTCCTGCGTGTGCACCAATCCCATTTGATCAACCCCCAATTTGTCAAGGGCATCTGGAAAAGGGACGGGGACACCATGATGATGAAAGATGATAGGGAAATTCCCGTGTCAAGGCAAAAAAGGAATGAAATAAACGGTATCCTGGAGTCCATGTTGCTGTTTAAATAAATCAAATAGGATAAGTTATTCTTGGTTCTTATAAAATTAATTCGTTGTACAAGCTTTGCCCTCCTCCCGTATTTGGGTACCGGTCATAACAAGAGAATTCGAGCTATTTTCATTCATTTTGATTCGATGAACTCGTTAGGGATAGCTCCCCTCATGAGCTACGTGGTATAGTCTTAACTAACAAATGTTTATCCCGTTTTACCGATAATTCAAAATTAGGGTAGTCATGGTAAATTTATAGTTAACTAAAACAATATAAACTCGAAGGTTCTCGATTTGTAACTTTCATAATAACAGGGTTTTATATAATTTTTTTAGTAACCGCATACGCTAACGTATACGGTAATCACCAAAAAAAATAAACCGTTGATATTGAGTATAAACAATTCAATATCAACGGTTTTAATTTGTAGCGAGATAGGGACTTGAACCCTCGGCTTCCGGGTTATGAATTCGATATAAACCCATAATTAACAGGGCTTCCTAGAGGTTAACCTTCATTTTTTCGCTTAAATCGTATGCGGCAGCGTGTGCTCTGATTCAACTTTTAAAACTATCCTAAAATAGATGATTTGAACCCAACAAAGAATATAATTTCCGGCTTTTTATGAGATTTAATATGACAATGCCCGTGTGAATTTCTATCATTCAATTTTTTGGTGTCGAATAAGGTTTTTAAAGTATGAATCCTTAAGTACTCGCCGCGGCTCGGTCAAAACCCACGGTTTCCCTATAAATTTGAGGGGATACCTCAGCATTTTTCTTAAAAAATCGACTAAAGTAATATTCGTCGTTATAACCTAGTTCATAGGCAATTTCTTTTACCGTTTTATTGGTAAGATAAAGTTCCCTTTTGGCTTCTATAATAATGCGTTCGGATATTAAGTCGGTCAACGTTTTATTAAAGTGCGATTTGGTAAGTTTTGATAAGGCCTTGGGAGTAATCGCCAGCATATCCGCATAATCGCTCGCGGAATGTTTTGTTCTGTAATGTGACTCTATATAGTTCTTTAAGTTCTGTAGGATAAAAGGTTCCTGTTTGCTGATAGTGGCTTCTTCCTTTGCAGACTGTTGCTCCCTTTTAAGCCTTGATGCCGTAATCAAAAAAATTTTTAAATAAGAAATCAATAGTTCGTATTGGGCCAGATCAGACTTCTTGATTTCCTCCTTGAGTTGTTCAATGATAATTTCGAAGTTCGTTGCGGTTTTCCCATCCACTAGGACAAAGGGCGTGTCATAGATATTATTGAACAATACGCCATGACAGGCGACTTCTTGATGATGCTTGTGTATACAGAAAAAATCGGGATGGAATTGGACAACGATGCCCGTAGGACCTTCGGTAGATTTGAAGGCAAAAGGTTGGTAGGGCGAAAAGGACAACAACATATTCTCATGAAATTCATATTCATGGAACTCAGAGGTTAGTATACCCCTGCCTTTTTGAATCCAAATAAGGGAATAATGGTTCAGTCTTTGGGTATCCTCAAAAGGATTTTCCATTTCAAAAGGTTGGATTTTAAGCGCTAAATTCCCGGAGTTTGGTTCAATGAGGGTATAGTTGTTTATCGGTATCACAATTGGTTGAAGGTTTTATTATAGTTTTCTTTCGTTTTCTTCGATTTTTAGGTCATTGATACTAGCAAATCTTTTCTGCATAAAACCATTTTCATCAAATTCCCAAAGTTCATTTCCATAGGCTCTATACCATTGGTCGTATTTATCTTGAAATTCATACTCAAATCTAACGGCCATTCTATTTTCCTTAAAACCCCATAACTCTTTTTTTAGCTTATAGTGCTTTTCGGATTTCCATTTTTGGGTCAGGAATTCAACAATCTCTTTTCTTCCATTGATGAATTGTGTTCTATTTCTCCATTCGGAATCGACTGTGTACGCTTGGGACACTTTAACAGGATCTTTACTGTTCCAGGCATCTTCCGCCATTTGAACTTTTATTTTTGCGGTTTCCTCGTTAAATGGAGGTAAGGGATATTTCTTGGTGATTTCAATTTCTGTTGCCATTTCTTTGTAGCGTTTTGATGTTCAAATGATTCAATTAATAGGATAACTTTGGAAGCATACGTTGCATGCCTTTTTTGGCATGTTGTATTTAGGATACATACCTTTTAAATTTCGCTCTGCGTAGGATCTAACCCATCCCTTCCTTTGTTCCATAACTGAAGGATGGTCCTTTTTTTGGGTTTTGTAATATTCGCCACCATATTCCTGTCTTCCCCAGCAATTTGGACACACAAATTCCCGAGTTTTACTTTTGGTAAGAACAGGATTTTTCTTGAATAAATAGTGCATATTTTTTAATGCTTTCATTTTTGATGATTTTAGAAATTTAATGGGAAGTACACCAGACAAATGTGTACTTCCCATATATTTTATAAGGTTTCTGCCAAGGGGAAATCTACGGGCACCTTGGTTAGATTGTGCAAGTAGTTCATGGCCGTTTTATCACTTACCTGTAAAATGACGTCTACAAGATTTTCCTTTGTGTATCCTTGGGCAAAAAAGTCTTCAACGGTTTCGTTTTTTGCCTTACCGCGGTTCAAGGTAATATCGGCTGCCAATTTCACTAGGGCATCCAATTTGGGATTGTCGCTTCTTCCCTTTCTAATGTCCAATAATTGAGCATCATTAAAGCCGTTCATCTTACCCAAAACTGTATGGGCACTTTGGCAGTAAACACATTCGTTGACCTGACTTACAACCAGGTTTACGGCTTCTTTTTCTTTGTTGTTCAAAGAGGTCTTTGCGTTCTGGTAGTCCAAAAATCGTTTTAGACCATTTTCCGAATAGGCTATGGTAGCATATAGATTCGGTACAAAGCCCAAAGCCTTGTTTAGATTGTCAAAAATTCCTTGATTGATGGGAGCTACATCTTCCCGTGTTGGAACCTTAAATTCCGTTGCAGTTACATTCTCCATGAGATAAAAATTAAAATTGTTCGTCATTATTGACATTGCAAAGTTGGGGAAGAAGGGTATTGTTTAAAATGGACGATTTTCGCCAATGAATGGATGATTTTCCCCGTACTCTAAAGTTGGACAATTCTGTTTCTATGCTTGATAATTCACAACCATGGTTTAATTGAAAGTCAGAAAATGAGGTAAACTATTCAAAGGTTTCCTTGGCTATAATTGTAAAATTCAATTCACTGATTAATAGGAATGTCAATTGGTGAGTGCATAGTTCAAATTGAATTGTAAATAGAAGTTATCGGGCAAAACTCCCAATTAAAGAATTTCTTTAAAGGATTTTTTTTAGCTTATAGAGGCATCAATTAAGAACGGTTAAAGATGCATTTTCATGCCTACATGGCTTGGCTTGAATCCTAGGGACTTATAAAAACGAATGGCATCAGGCCGATTTTTGTCGGTGGTCAGCTGTAATAGGTGGGCCTTACGTTCTTTCGCTCTTTGGATGGCCCATTGAAATATGCTTTTCCCAATCCCCTGATTACGTTGTCCCTTGTGAACCCTAACCCCTTCCATTTGTGCTCTAATGCCTCCTTGGTATGTCAAATAGGGGATAAATGTCATTTGAAATACTCCAACAACTTCATCTTTATCGTCGATAACAACAGTGAGTTCTTGATTTGAATCATCATTGATGCGTTCAAATGCATCGTAATAATTTTTGGGTAATGGGGTGGTGAAGTTTTCACGTTTGCTGCCAAGAACATCGTCAGCAATCAACTGTACAATGCTCAAAACGTCCTTGATGTTCGCTTTTCTGAATTTTATCATTTTACCTAGTGTTTGTTGACAGTAAGGTTCTTCTCCATTCTTGCTTTGATCTGTTTGAAATCCACCCAATAAATATTACCATCATCTTTGCTCCCTCTATGGAAAAATAAAAAGTTACCATCTGGTGAAACGCTTGGTGTCATCTCGGTTTTTTCTGTATTTATTTTCGGACCTAAGTTCAGAGGTACTGTCCATTCCCCGTTTTTATTAAAGCTGATGTATAAATCACTATCACCAAATCCCAAATCACTTTTAAAATCATAAATCAAATAGCTTTCATCCGGAGCAATGTATGAATGGGCTATCCATTTACCAGTGGCATTAATTTTCTGTCCCATTCTATCGATACTTTTATATTGACCATCTTCCAAAACCGATTTATAGATAACCCAATCTTCTGGTTTATCCCCCTTTTCTCCCGTGGTAAAGTATAGATTTCCATTCTCTGAGGACGTGAGGTACATAATGACAGATCTATCCATGAATGGGTTCTCCATCGGTAATGGGGAACTCCATCCATTTACTTCTTTTTTACTGTACCACTGGTGCAGTCCATTTGATTTAGTAGCGTCGGGTAGGGGTCTTGTGCTACCAAAATATAGTGTATCTCCATTTGGACTAATATGGGGCTCAAAATCCCATCCTTCGGTTGCTGTGAATAATGCGGGCTCTGGGTTGGACCACTTGCCGTCAACTAATTTCATAGTGTAAATTTCATTATCCGCATTTGGTTTTCTTCGGGTAAAATAGAGCTCGTCCATTTCTGGAGTAAAGGTTACCGCAAACTCATAGTTGTTTGTAGAGATAATTCCATTGCCAAAAATCAAAGGAGTATCTGTGGGAGTATTCGCATCCAACAATGTTAAATTTGATGGGCTTTCTTTTTTACAAGAAAACAAAAGAAACAGTAAGAATAGAAAAGTTACTTTGACAGCTTTCATGATTTCAATTTGGTAAAATACACATTTTTCGCCCTGCTGCTCGATACTTCAAAGCCTATCACCTCATTAGACGAGTTTCTTACAAAGACTACTTTTAGAAAAGATCCTTTGTTACCCTTGAAATAGTCATTTTTAATCGCTTTTAATGGAAAGTCCCCCAATCTTGTGTGTTTTGCGACTAGCTGGTCTTCTTCAATAAAAAACGAGTAATAGGCATTTAACTCAGAACTGTAATACCTTCCCGTAAATTCCTCAAGGGTGGTTGCATCGTAATGGGCAGGAATATATTTTTCCGTATATATCTGATAGCCATCCTCCAGTGTGATGATCATCTGGTTGTTTGCAAAGGAGATGCCCACATAGTCATCAATATCAATTTCAAAATCATGCTCACCCACGGGCACTAAGGCAGTATTGCCATTTTTGGTAATGAAGCGTAAGGTGTCATTTTCTATTTTTACCTCTCTTGAATAACTGTCTTCTTCATCCCAATAATGACCTTCATAGCGTAGTAGCTCCTCAGGTTTTTTTGATATTGGTTTTTGATGTGTCAATTTTTCCACAGAAGACTTTTGGGTGGTTTCTTCAATGAAATATTGTTCCAGACAAAAGTCCATGATGTCATACACCATTCTAGCACCATTGATTTCACCATTGGTATTGGTGAAAATCACACTGAGATTCAATTCTGGAAAAGTTGCCAAATAAGCTTGATAACTAGCATCTTGGCCACTATGTTCAAAACGTTTGAACCCTTTATAGTTATTAATGAACAAACCATTTGCATACTCATAGGTTTCCCCATTATTCAAATGCTGTAAGGTTTGCATTTTTTTAAAAATGGCTTCGTTGCCTACTTTTTTTGTGTCATAATTAATGGCCCATTTACTCAAATCTGTGATAGTCGTGTTTAGATTGGTAGCACCAACACTGAAGTTATTAAACAGGTCTTCAACATACCTTGAATCTACTTTGAAATAGGAAAGACTTTTGTTTTTAACCACCTGTCCTTTTTGATCTACAAATTTTGAATCATACATGTGCAGGGGCTTAAAAATGCGCTGATGCGCAAATTCTGCAAAGGACATCTTTGATACACGCGCTACGATTTCCGCCAACAATGCATAGTTGGCATTGCTGTACATGTGCTTGTCGTTTGGTTTGAAGTTCAACGTCTCTTGATTAAAAATAAGCTTCAATACCTGTTCATTGGTGATCACATCATCGAGCGTCCAGCCAGATAGGCGTAGTAGATTATACTTGTCTTTCAGGCCACTTGTGTGATTTAGCAAATGACTAATGGTAATTGTAGGCTCAAAGTCATACATCTCAGGAAGATAGTTTCTAATATCATCCTCCAAAGACAATTTTCCTTCATTTTCAAGCAAAAGAATGGCAAATGCTGTAAACTGTTTTGAAACTGAGGCCACATGAAAGGAAGTCTTTTTCTGAATCGGTATCTGATAATCAAGATTCGCCAATCCAAAGTACTTTTCATATATCAATTCATTGTCCTTTACAAGACCAATTGCAATACCTGGTTCCTTTTCATTATTATTACTTAAAAGGCTATCGATTTTAGTTGCTATATGGTGAATATTGATTTGCTCATTATTATTTTGAGCAGATACAATCGCAGCAAATAAAGCGAGTAGCATGGCCATTATTCGTTTGAACATTTTACACATATCTATTATTTTAGACTTAATTCCAAACTCCGGTTTCTGCAGTTTTAAAAGCAAAGGTTTCAAAATCTATGGCAGGTCTACCAAGTACTTTCGCAACATCATCGGAAATTTCCTGGTTTTCTGGATTTCCTAATACTTCTTTAAATAAATACCCAAACAACCACACATAGGAATCGGGCAGACCTGCTTTTCGCATACCATCCTTAAATTCGTCTATAGATATGGGCACAAATTGAATCTGTTTTTTGGATGCCTCGGCCATGATGCCAACGACCTCTTTAAAGGTTCTTTTTTGAGGTCCGGTAACGGTTATGGTCCGCCCATTATAGGAATCATCTAACAGCACTTTTGAAACCACATCGGCTATATCGTTGACGTCCACAAAAGGAATCTTTGCCTTTGGCATGGGCAATGCCACGGTCCCCTTCAAAATAAAATCTAGAAAGGCTCCTTCGCTGAAATTTTGGTTGAACCAGGAAGCCCTCACAAGGGTATAGTTGAGTCCGGAGTTGGCTACGATTTCTTCACAGGCTTCCGCTTCGGATTCTCCTTTACCGGAAAGTAGGACCACCTTTTCCAATCCTGCTTCTAGAGCCTTTTCGGTAAGTGTTGTGATGGCATCCCTGGAGCCTGGAACGGCCAGATCTGGATAGTACACGATATAGGCCCTGTCCATGTCCTTTAGGGCATCATCATAGGTCTCAGGATTTTCCCAGTCAAAAGCTGGGGTTGTTTTTCTTCCGACAATCCTAACATTATGCCCAACTTGCATTAAATTTTCTGCTACGCGACGACCCGTTTTGCCGGATCCTCCAATTACTAAAATGTTCTCTGTTTTCATGTGTGTTCGTTTTAAAAATTGATATTAATTGCGTTTTAGGTGATTGAAATTTTTGATGATTTTCATTGATAATTTCCGATGCTTATTTTGCTACGCACCTTGGCATGCCAGTAAACATAGGTGGTGGCCATAAACTCCAGGCCAATGAACCAAAAGCCGAAGTCGATAAAGAAATCGGCATAGGTACCGCCATAGGGCAATACGGTAAACGGCACGGTGATCAGCGCATCCAGAATTGCCGAAACACCAAAGAAAATGAGCCCTGCCCATAGACCGTGGAGAGTGACACCCTTTTTAAAATACAGTTTGGAACAAAACCAAACCACGGGAATAATGATTATGGATAGCCAAATGTTGGCCTGTTTTTCTGTATCCTCCAGAATGGGGAGATAAAAGGATAGTGCATATAAATTCACTCCAATTATCCAAATTAATATCCCAAAGCCAATAGTTCTAATTAGTTTCATGATCGCTCGTTTTTTGATTGATGATAGTTGATATGATATTTATTTGTTGACTATAATTCCTGTAAGCAATAAGATGAAAGAGAACGTAGCACAAACTGTCCTGACCGTATGCCACTTGTTCCAAGGCTCTTCGAAGGTTTTTCGCAAATCTGCCAACTCCAGTGGGGTGGCTTTCTCCAGCACGGTTTTATCCAATAGTTCATTTAGCGGGACATTTTTGAAAATCGTTACCAGACTAATGCCCAGGAAAAACAGCACAGCCGCCAGCATAAAGGACCAAAAGGTGGCCGGATGTGCGCTGCGATACAAAAATGCATTGACGAACAGCAGAATCACCGGGCCAAAAAAGACGATTAGAAAACTAGGGTTGATAATGGCTTGGTTCATGGCTTGGAACGATTGTAAGAAGCCGTAGTCATCCAATCTGCCAATACCCGGTGTTATAGCATTGGACCATGTGAAACACAGACCTGCCGTTAATCCGGTAAATAAGATGCCCAGCATCCAAACGATAATTTTAAAGTTTACTTCCATTTTGATTTGTTTTAGGAGATGATATCCAGGTTAATAAGTCTTGATACTCGTTGGAGGTGAGTTTTATTTTCTTACCCTTGGGCATTCTTTTCTTTATAAAGACCTGCATATAAATATCAGTGGCCCAAGTATCCATATTTTTTGGGGGTAAACACGCATTTCTTGTTTCTTGTGTGGTGACAGACATTGCATTTGTTCTCCAAGACTTGAAATGCTTGTTCTTTTGTATTCTTAAGAGGATACGCTTCGCCTAGGTTGTTTACATCGACCAATGCATTTTGGTCCGTTGAACTGGTACTAATCGTCAGAAGGAATATGATTGCATGTTTTACTAGTGTTGTCATCCTTTTATCGAATCGTTAATTTGATGATACAAAGGTGCGTAGCGTTCAAAAGATTTTTTTGACACTTCACGACAACGATTTGACAGTTTACGCCAAAATGGGGTTCTAGCTATTTTTGCGGAATTCTGTAGGAGTAAGGTCAGTCCATTTCTTAAATGCCCGATTAAATGCACTCTGCTCTGAGAAACCTGTTAAAAATGCAATTTCTCCAATGTTGTAGGCATTATCGCTTAACATTTCCTTTGCAAGATGTTCTTGGGTTTTTTTTACCAAATCACGATAGGTGACGCCCGCTTCGGATAGTCTTCTGGTAAGTGTCCTATTGCTCATGGCCGTAAGATCACTTATATGGTGAATGCTTGGAATACCAGTGGGGAGTGCATCTTTGATAAGTGCTTCAACATCCCTTACAAACTTATTACCCGCAATCTTGATACCTTTAGTCTCCTCATCAACTTGTTTTAAGAGATATGCATTAATACTGGCGTCCGCCTTGGCGGTTCTTAGATTTAGATCAGCCGTGCTATAGCTAATTGAGTATTTAGGTTGGTTGAAATGTATTTTACACTTAAATGCTTCATTGAAGCTGCTCAAATCTTTGGGAGGGTCATGTTTAAAGCATACTTCTATGGGAGACAACACTTTTTCAGACATCGCCTGTGTGACGACTACCGTAGCCGCTAAACTAGCTTCGGAGGACAGTTGCATACCTCTTCTTGTTGCATCCCTATTGAGAATTATATGAGAAATCTCCCCTCCATTCTGGACTTCCCAATGATAGGTATTGGAGAGTAACTTAAAGTATCGCTCGCTGCGATCAAAAATCTCGCTCAACTTTGAACAGGTTCTCCATGATAACCCTAAGACACCATAATCATCCATTTTCATTTGCGCCCCAACCCTTATGGCAAAACCTGGGCTTAGTTTTTTATCAAGCAACTCGTGAGCCCTTAAATATTCATCAGCGGATACAAATTTTAAATCATCGGCATCTTCAATGGAAATGGGTAAATCTTCAATATCCGCCCTATTCAAACCTTCCGCGATGGCGCAGTTAAGTATTTTTTTATAAAGACGAACAGAGAAATATTTCATTAGTATAGTTCACCAAATCCTTGAGATCTACAATAGTATTAATTTTTAGCATTTTAAGGGACATCCACCTTCTATTTCATTTAGGCCAACGGAATGTATCTCTGCTTTTTTGGCTTATTCTTCCTCAAACAAGTCCACATTGGGCCATTTGGTTCTGGTATCGATCTCGTTGTTGATGACGGATTGAACGGCATTTAAGATGGCCTCATAGTTTGTGCTCCGTTTGTTCATTAACACGGTGTAATTGAAGGTATCGTTATGTCTGCTCATGATAGAGGAGGTTCCCGGAAGCGACCCGGTATGGACCCAATTGAAGAAATTAAAATACGGCCGATTTAATCTGTTAGTTGGTAGAATATCCTGCACATTGGGTCTGCGGTCAATATGGACAATGAACCTTGCCAAATCCGTTGCGGAAGCGATCCACCCACCATGGGCATCCATTCTGGTGACATTCATGTCGTAGGGGCTAAAGGCACCTTCCGTACTGGGATAGTAGACCACCTCATTTTCTAGTCTTTCATCCAATGTGTTCCCGCCAATCTTCATTTCCGTAATGCCCATAGGGGCAAGAACGTTTTCCTGAACATAGGCTTCATAGGATACATTGCTTACCTTTTCAACAACCCTGCCCAAAACTGCGTATCCAAAATTGAGGTAATAATAGGTTGGTGTCTCGTCTATCCTGCGGTTATCGATCATTTCAGAAAAAAGTTCCTGGTAGGATAGGCTGGGGTCGTCGAACATAATGTCGTAGGGGTCGTTGGTCCAACCGGACCTATGCTCGATGAGGTCGTTTACGGAAATGTCCAGTACGCCCGGGGAGTAGGGGAGTGCCCCATATTCCGTACCCAATATGCCCGATTCCCCAAATACCTTGCCACCCAGGGATACTTGACCATCCTCACTGAGTTTGAGCATGCTGATAAAGGTGATGGGTTTTGAGATACTCGCAATCCTGAACAGGGAATTGTCCGCAACGGGAATTTGATTTTCTACATCTGAAAACCCAAAGGACTGTGCATATACCAATTGTTCGTCCTTGGTGATGGCGACCTGGAGCCCGGGCACTTGATAGGTTTCCATAAAGGAAGTGATCTGGGCTTCAAAATTCTCAAAACTGATGGGCTCTTCCGCTACCGTTTCTTCTTCGGTTACGGGTTCTCCCTCAGGTTCCTCGGGAACGGTATCCGTGGTGCTACCAGGGTTTTCCGTTTGGGTGGTTGGGGTGTCCTTAGTTTCTGAAGTTTTACTACAGCTTACTAGTAAAATTAAACACCCTACTAAGACAAGATTCTTCATATTCTCTTTTAATTAATTAGGTCTTCGTAGTTCCAGTGTATACAAGCTGGATGGGATTAAAAATGGGGGAAGCCTAAAAATAGTGAAAAAATATTCTTTGGGTCATCATTGTTCAATTGGTTGGACGGTATTTTGGTTATCTGTAACCTAGGGCATAAATAAAGCGGTTTAGGTGAACTAAACCGCAAGTTTTGAATGATTTTCAAATAGTAGCGAGATAGGGACTTGAACCCTCGGCTTCCGGGTTATGAATTGGATATAAACCCAGTATTTACAAGGCTTCCCAGAGGTTGACCTTCACTTTTTTGCTTAAATCGTATGCGGCAGCGTGTGCTCTGATTTAACTTTTAAAACTATCCTAAAATAAATGATTTGAACCCAACAAAGAATATAATTTCCGGCTTTTTATGAGATTTAATATGACAATGCCCGTGTGAATTTCTATCATTCAATTTTTTGGTGTCGAATAAGGTTTTTAAAGTATGAATCCTTAAGTACTCTCGGCGGCTCGGTCAAAACCCACGGTTTCCCTATAAATTTGAGGGGATACCTCAGCATTTTTCTTAAAAAATCGACTAAAGTAATATTCGTCGTTATAACCTAGTTCATAGGCAATTTCTTTTACCGTTTTATTGGTAAGATAAAGTTCCCTTTTGGCTTCTATAATAATGCGTTTGGATATTAAGTCGGTCAACGTTTTATTAAAGTGCGATTTGGTAAGTTTTGATAAGGCCTTGGGTGTAATCGCCAGCATATCCGCATAATCGCTCGCGGAATGTTTTGTTCGGTAGTGTGACTCTATCCTGAAGAACATGAAATTACCGGTTCCTTCGCTTGAGCTACAAAGTACTCAATAGCAGGACTTTTATTTGTTCCCGATAAATTTTTACCAAACGCAACCACATCGCCGAGGTTGTTCAAATTTATTGGAGGAAACGTCAGTATTGGGGTTTAACATTAACTTCCTCAATCGAGCAAGAGCAAAGCAAAACGGTCAAGAATAGTAATAGGTATTTGATTGTCAAAATTTTTATAATAACTGGTGTTTAATAAATCAATCTCCTACACTAAAAACAAATTGGCCCCTAAGGGTGGTAGAGTCCGGGTTGAACCTAATAATGTACCATTTTCCTGAAATACTTGCCCCATCAGTCCCAAAGGTTCTTATTTTACCAGTATAAAAAGTGTGTTCGTCTGATTGTGGAATATCAAAGGGATTCTCATTTGGGCAGTACGTACAAAGATGAATCTCAATGGAATCATCTTCTATTGACCATACCCCAACACCTTCAGAACCCTCTTGTCCCAAAATCTCAATTTGCAGCGAGCCATCCTCAAAAAATTCAAGTTGTCTATTTGCCGCAATTAAAATCATGTTACTTTCTTCGGGATTATTGTTTTGTCCACCGCGCCAACTACTCGGGGCCAAAGTGCTTTCAATGGTCAGCGCAACCTCAGCAGATCCCCTAGGGTTCATTGCAATCACTGAAATAGGGTGGCTACCTATACCCAACGATTTATCCCATGAAATAATTCCAGTAGAATTATCTATTGCCAGCCCTTCAACGGGGTCTTTCAACAAAAAAGTGCCAACCTCACCTTGCCAGTTGACTTCAGGTGCCGTGGTCTGACCAATTGACCAGAAGACCGTTTCATAGGTGTCGAACGCATAGGAAACGCTGATTCTTTCTCGTGAATCATCAGTGCTGCAATTGGTTAATATAAAAAATCCGAAAGCCAACAAAAGCTTCAGATAAATGCTTTTCAAGTGTATTCTGTTTTTGTAATTCATGACTTTTTCGTTGCGAGTTTTTCTTTTTATTCCCACATCAAATAGGTCACCGAAAGGGTATAATGGTGAACGGCGGGATCTTTATCATAATAAAGTGTGGTCTCAATATTTTCTCCCCATTTTCCGTTAAAGTCCTCAACGGTTTGAACGGGACCTAGTTCTTTACCCATTGCGTTGGCTATAGTTTGGGCTTTTTCATGGGCGTTTCGTAAGGCTTCCTTGGTCAAACCCTTGCCCTCTTCAGAATCAATTGTAAAAACTGCTATGATATTCAACCGTTGTACACCATGGGTTTTGACTTGCATAAATTTTTTCATATCAGAGGCCGAAGTGGTCTCGTAGCTGTATATGATACCTTGGTTCTCATAGCCCAAGGTCTCGTAACCAAAGTCGTATGGGTTTTCTTTTAAGGCCGACCATGCAATACCTTTGGCCTCCAAAGCCTCACGGTACTGCTCTTGCATAGCTTTTAAGGATATTATGTCAGAGGGAAGGCTCGAATAAAGATTCCCCAAAGACATTATTGCCTTGTAGGTCGGTGTAGGATCTTTATGCAGTGCATAACCACTTACCGTAATGACAGACTGCTCTTGTTGGGCGGGTAAGGCTAACGGCAAAAGCAATATTGTAAAAAAAAGAAGTTCAACGATTTTCATGTCTCTTATAGTTAAATAAAACTGACAGTTTAGTATTTCTACCCTGACTTTATCTAGTCGTCATGGGGCGTATATTAATTTGGATATGCTTCGTTTCCATTTTCATCTTTTGCGATTACTTTCCAATAATTATCAGTATTTAAGTAAAGATGGCTATTGATTTGAAATGAAGTTGCGGCAATGCCACTGGAGAAGGGCACATTCAAATGGGGTCCTTTTCCTAGATATAGATTATAAATGGTCTTATTTTTGCCGAAAATCATGGGTCCCCGACTTAGTATAGGATTAACCTCCACAATGATTGCGCCGGCGGTAACTTCCAAAAAATCAAATGTTCTTGCAACCGGGCTATTATCATTTTGATGACACCCCTCCAACAACAGTATTAAATAGGTACAAGTAAATGGCCAATACTTTTTTCATGATTTAGAATTTGGGGGAACTAAAAGCCTACTATTCTGGAATGTTAAAACGCTCTTGAATTTCTTCATAGGTCATTTTGGTATAGTCAATCGTAGACTTTCCTGTAGATGGCATACCTCCTGGAATTATGATATATCGAAAATCATCGAAAAAAGTAAACAAGTTAGTACCACCATCAAGTGTTGCTGCTTCAACGCTCAAAGTACTGCCACCATTGAAGCTGGACACTTCAAACCCATAGAACTCGCTTTGGGAGGCGAGAACGTATGGCAATTGGTTTATCTCCGAAACAATTGCATTAACCTCTCTTCTTCCAAACACAAGCATCACATCTTCGGTTAAGTTGAAGTCAATAATGCTGAGCGTGGTCAATACCTGTTGGTTGGTCTCGGCGGCTACTGCAGTTTCGAAATCGCGAGGAATCCAATCTGAATAGATGACGTTGGCAGTGCCAGGTTCTCCCTGTTCGCCTTGTTCGCCCTGTTCACCTTGTGGGCCTGCAATACCTTGCTCACCTTGGGGTCCTTGAGGGCCAATGGCGCCGTCCTCACCATCCTCCGCAGAGCATGACCACAATAGTATTACCGCACCTATTATCAATAGTTTACTTGAAAAAATTCTTGTTTTCATATTTATAAAGATTTAAGATTTGATGACCAAATTACTTGACATTTAAGGCAAGGGTGTCCAAGAAATTTAGATGTAAAAGAAACCGGACAACCTTGATCGCATTTGAGAATGCTATAATCCGTCGGGTATATTGAACCTACTTGCCAACTCCTCATAAGTGAAGCTTTCAATAGTATTTGAATTGGTTGCGCTGAGTTCGAACATCTTTTGGCCCGGTACTATCACAACCCGAAACATGGCCTCTGTGTTTGCGCCAAAAAAAATGTCGTTCAAGGGCTCGGTCTGCCAATTAAAGGCATATACCCTGATTGAGGCCAGCACCCCTTTTGCATATTTGCCAAAATCCGTGGTATAATGTTCATTTGATGTAGGGGCGGTCATTGGTAATTGGAACAGGTGGTTTCTTTTGGCAAATATCAATACCACATCTTGGTCCAGGTTCAGGAGTTCGTTTGGTATATAGGGTAGATGCCATTGTACACTTCCAGAATTGCTGGATTGCGGAAATTCGGTTTTCACCCAATTGGAATACAGTACTATATCGTTCTGCTCGTTACCTGTAGTCGTTGAAAATTGTAAATAGGTTCCGTCAATATTTTCTTCGATCGGGCTTTCCTCGCTTTTGGTACATGAAGTAGAAAAAAGGACTAGGGCCAATAAGATTAAACCCAAAATTTTTGATGATTTCATGATTTTTGTTTTTTTGGCCAAGCTAACAAGTGATAAAAGGATAAAACTCCCGAATCTTTCACTTTAAAAAAATCAGGACATAACGCAGTGGCGGTTTTTGTACTCCAAGGGCGTAAGGCCCGTATGTTTTTTGAATGCCGAATAAAATGCGGATTTTGAATTGAAGCCCGCTTCAAGTCCGACCGAAACAATGGTGTAATGTTCGAAAGTCTGTGCATTTAAATTTCTTTTCACATCGCAAATCCGATACTCGTTCACAAAATCGATAAAGCTTTTGTTCAAGATACTGTTCACCATACTGGAAAGGTAACATGGTGAAATGCCTAGTATATCTGCGGTAGTGGTCAGGCTCAAATAGGGGTTTCGGTAGATTTTTTTAGAATGCATCAAGGCTTCCAATTTCTTGAAATATTGGTTGGCCCTTTTAAAGGGTTTTCGTGATTTTAATTGTAGTTCTTTGATTTTTTGGGCACAGAGTGAAGCGATGATGGTCAAGAGATAAAGATGCTTTTCATTGAAAAACATTTTATCGGGATGTTCGGCATCAATCACGCCAAATAGCTTATTGTTGACCATAATGGGGACACAGATTTCAGATAGCCTATTCCTGTCGTCTACGATATATCTGGAATCCTTGGAGGTATCCATAATGATTTCCGGTTTTTTCGATTGGGCGATACTACCCACGATACCTTCCCCAAGGTTCAATCTGATCTGGTTGTATATTTGATGTGAACATGGGTTTTTTATACCATAGGCCGCACTTTGGGTAAGTTGCATGGTATCATAATCCATGGTATAGATAACACAGTCAACAAAACCAAGTTGGTGGATGACATTTTTAGTGATGTCCCAAAGAACCTCCTCTACGGATTCCTTTAAGTACAGGGAAGTTGAAAAAAAGCTGATAGCCCTTATTTCATCGATTGTACAGGTAAACTTTTCCATGATAGTTTTTGGGGTAAAACTATGACGGCCTGTTCAGCAAGAACTGTAGTTATGTATCAAATAACCTTACATATGTAACAGGTTGGCCTTTTATCCGTTTAAGGACGCCACAAACTCGGTAGGGGTCATTTGAAATTGCTCTTTAAAGCATTTCATAAAATAACCGGGAGAATTGAAGCCGACCATATAAGCGACCTCGTTCACGTTCAACGAACCTTGTTTTAAGAGATCCGTGGCTAGTTTTAGCCGTTGCGAACGAAGGAAGGCCGTGGTTGAAAGACCTGTATAACTTTGTAATTTTCGATGCAGTTGCATACGGCTTAACCCCATTAGCTCACATAATTTAGGAGAGCTCAAGGATGGGTCGGTCAGATGTTTGTCCAGAATAAGTTGAAGCTTGTTCAAAAATTGATGTTCTACGGGCGGGACGGTGATATCGGTTGGGCCTACAATATAGCTTTCTTTATACCTGTTGGCCCAAAGCACTTTCATATGGGCCATGTTCCGAATTCTTTGCACTAGAATTTGAGTCTTGAAAGGCTTGGAAATATAGTCATCGGCACCTACTTTCAATGCCTTTAACTCCTGCGAGGCATCTGAACTTGCCGTGAGCATGATTAATGGGATATGGCTAGTGCGTTGATCGGATTTTAGTTGGTTACAAAGGGCAATCCCGTCTAGAATGGGCATTTTAATATCTGAAATGATTACATCTGGAAGGTGTTTTACCGCCTTGTCAAAACCTTCCATCCCATTTTTGGCCGGGATGATCTGATATTCCGGTTCAAGAACACTCGAGATATAATTTCTTGTTTCCCTGTCGTCTTCGACCAAGAGGATTTTGTTGATTTCCCCATTTTTTTCATGGCCGATGTTCGGGTCCGCCATTTTTTCAAACGGTGCGATCTCTGCTCGCTCATCGTCTTTGAAGGCATTTTTTCTGACATCAATTTTTAGTAGGAAACTAATGTTGTCCGAGTTGGTTTTTACCGAAATAGCACCATTGAACCAATCGACAAGCTCTTTGACCAAAGCAAGACCGATACCCATTCCCTCCTTCTCATGGTTCTCTTGGTAAAAGCGCTCAAAAAGTTTTTCGGTTGCGATGCTTTCAGAAATTTTGTTCTGAACCTGTAAGACCAAGAAACCCTCTTCATGGGTGCCGAAAATGGTACACTCCGTGTTTTTTGGGGCATATTTCAGCGCGTTTGTTATCAAGTTGCCCACGGTTTTTTCCAACATATCCTCGTCATACCAAGAAAAGGGCATTTGCTTTATTTTGGAATTGATGGCGACATTGGCTTCTTTGGCCTGCGGCTGGTAGGAGGCAATCAAGGTTCTAAGAAAAAGGGTAATATCACCGTAAATCGCCATTTTTTTTAGTTTGCCCTCTTCCAGACTGCCCAACTGTAAGAGCTGATCTACCAATTTGGTCAGCCTATTTAAATTCCGACTCACAAAACTCAAGTTGTCCGAAGACTTGATACGTTTTCCCTCGTCTGCCATCATCTCTTCCAAGGGAGCGGAAACCAACGTAAGGGGTGTTTTAAATTCATGGGCGATATTCATGTATAATTTGGATCTAAAGTCATGCAACTTTTTAAGTCGGTCTGCTTCCGCTTCCTGTAATTTTAGATCGGTCTGAATCCTCCATCGTGACTTGGTATAGGCGTATATGGTAAACAACAACAATGCGAAGAGTATTAAATACACAATTTGGGAAAAGCTATTCCAGTACCAAGGAGGGTCAATGGTGAAGGCAAAGGAGGCAATGTCCGGTCCCCAGACTCTATCATAATTACTGGATTTAACCTGAAAGGTATAGTTGCCAGGGGGCAGTTTTGGATAACGCGCATAGTTCTTATTGCCGGAGTATATCCAATCTTTGTCATAATCGATCAATCTATATTGATACTCGTTTTTTTCCGGTAAAGAAAATTGCATGCTGGAAAAGGAAAAGGACAAGGTGTTCTGGTCATATGGTAAATGGGTTCCCTCTGCCATTGCGGTGGGTTGGTCAAAAATTGAAAACTGGGTAATCTGGGTCTTTGGAAGATTTAGGTTTATTTTAATGGTAGCGGGATCAAACCAATAGAAACCTTCCAAACCGCCAAAAAATAATTGATGATCCTTGGAAATATGCCAAGCACCGGTATTAAACTCCGTCGCAAGGCCATCATAATTGTCATAAGGAACGACCAAGGGGGGTTCAACATGGTTTTTGGAGGGAGTAAGTTTGGCGATGCCCTTGTTGGTACTGATCCAAATGTTGTTTTGCCGGTCCGGTAAAAGGGAGTAGACCACATTATTGGGGAGTCCTTTTTCAAGGTTGTAGTTTTTCGTTGTCCTTTCCTTTAGATCGAGTACATCGATACCTTTTCCATTAGTGCCCACCCATAACCATCTATCATTTTCAAGGTATACTGATTTTATGGCATTTGTGGAGAGATGGGGCCTATCGTTCACTGCGTTGATTATTTCTGTTTGGCCTTCCTCAAAATTGAGATACATGACCCCCTGGTCCTCGGTGCCTACCCAAAGGTTTCCTTTGGAATCATTGAATATTGCACGGATGTTATTGCTTGTTAAAGGATGCTTTTCAGAAGCAGTATGATACTGTGAGACTACCTTGCCATTTTCATCTAACTGAAATAATCCTTGATCTTGCGTACCCACCCATAACCTGTCCCATTTGTCCTCAAAGATCACCCAAATGGTATTTGCATTCACCGAGGTCACCTTTCTTAGTTCGCCATTGGCATCCATAATCCATAGGCCCCCTTCTTGGGTCCCGATCCATAACCTGTTGTCCCCATCATAGCATAGGCTCATGATCCTATCGGAAGTGAGATGGCTATTTTGGGTCGTAAAACTTGCCCATTGCCCTAATTTAGGATTGTATTTGGTAAGACCATGGCCAGAGGTGCCGATCCAAAAATTTCCATCGGCATCTGTCGTGATTGCCCTTACCACGTCAACGTTTATATCGTTGGGTGTCTGGTCATTGGTAACTACGTTGAATTTTTCAAGATATTCGTCGTAGTACGATACGCCGGACCCATCGGTACCAAACCAAAGAACCCCTAGATAGTCCTCATAAATGGAAAGTATATCCTTATAATGAATCGTCCTTTCGTCATTTTTGTCGGGCATAAAGTGTCGAACTGCATTTCCATCTACTAGAAACAACCCTTTTCCATACGTGCCGATCCAAAGCCTATCTTTTGAATCTAGCAACATGTCTAAAATATTCAAGTCCTCAGGTACGGAAAATGTAGTAACCCGTTCCAGTGAGACACTCTGTAAGGTATGTTCAATTTCATACAATCCCTTCCCGAAGGTGCTTACCCAGAGGCCGCTTTCCGGTTTGGGAACTATTTTACTAAAAGTTACCGCGGTACCATTTTCAGCTTTGGGGCTACTCAGTTCAAACTGGACTTTTCCGGTTCTTGTATTGAACAAAATACATTGGTGGTCTGTCAACACCCATAAAAAGTCTTGTTCCAGTTGTAAAAATTGCCGTATCCTGCTGCTTATTGGGTTTGTGTCGATTTCAAAATTTTCAAATCGTGTGGAATCCGCATGTTTTTTGAAAATTTGACCTTGATCGGTACCCACCCAAAAGGTATTGTTGTCATCTTGATATACGGTGTGGGCGTTCTCCAGTTCTTCATATATGTTGAATTGGGAATGGAGTGGCGCATACTTTCTCAATTTCCCGTCCTGGGGCAGGACCCATAACCCACCTTGTTTGTCCGTATAGAGATATCCCAAATTACTGTAGTTTGGCCTGGTAATATCTTCAAATTGAAAAGCAAAATGTTGGAACTCCTGCCCATCAAATCTATTGAGCCCATCTTGGGTGGCAATCCAAAGATAGCCGAGACTATCCTGTGTGATATCCACTACGCTGTTTTGGGAAAGTCCATCCTTTACCGAGATATTTCTAAAAGATATCTGCTGTTGGCCCAATACATGGCCCGTGGTGAACCAAAAAAGCAATGGTACCCAATAGCATTGATATACAAGTGGCCTACTATCCCTTATGATCTTTCCAATCTTACTGAGCAATTGAACTTTAAAGGTTGTTTGTATCAAAAGTAGCATTTATCGGTAGAACCGGTAACCGGTCAATTTTAGTATTTTAAATGGGTAGCTCTTTTAAGAGCCCTACCAATTTCTGACCAATGTATCCCTGTACTTCCCGATGACTCCATTTGAATCCCTAGGGAATGCCTTTTTACCAACACCACAATTTCCCATGATTTCGTGTGCTGTAAATTGCCTTTTTCCATAAATATCTAGTATTGCAAAATGCGATATTAGTAGACAACTTAAAGGAAATCAATCATTTATGGATAAATATCGCATATCGCGATATGCGATATTTCTTGTTTGAAAATTGGTTTAGCGGTGGGTTAAATTTTTATCCGTATCGCTTTTTTGTTTGGCTGTGTATGGTTGAACCGGCGAAATGATTTGTGGGGTAGTGGGGAGGTGGTTGGTTTCTGAAGTTTTACTACAGCTTACCTGTTAGGTTAAATAACCTAATCAAACAAAATTATTCATATGCGCTTTTTAATTGATTAGGTCTTCGTAGTTCCAGTGTATACAAGTTGGATGGGATTAAAAATGGGGGAAGCCTAAAAATAGGGAAAAATTTTGTCCTTGAAGGGGTTACGGGGCTTTACAATAGGTTGGAGCTTTGTTAATGGGACCTAATACATCCTGTTGTTCGCTATTTAAACTGATGCATAGGACACCACTATGTTTAGTCCGAAGTGTGTGTAGTGGAACGACATGAAATGATTGGTGGGGTATTGGGCAGAAACTATTTACTCAACTTTTGCAGAAGCGTTGTTCTCTAGCGACTTGGCAATGTGTATGGTTGCGAAGGGTTGGCTTCATAGTCCCATTTCCGCTATTTTCTGATCAAAAGTCTTTCCGTCATAGTCAAATTTTCTCGAAATGTCTTGCTGAGTTCCAATTCCAAATCGAGTGCACATATCGTTGTATACTTCCTTTAGCGTATCAAAATTTTCTTCATAATTCGTGACAGTTCCATTGTTGTCAATGCCCGATACTTTGCATTTGGAGAAAACGGAAATTCTTGGAGGTTTACCTTCTTCCTCAAGCAGCATAACTTGTTCCTTAGATTTCATCCTCACCGAAAAGTAACTGCCGTCTGGTTTAGTTAGATTGAAATTCATGTTTTTGTTGCTCCTATGAAACGGTCTAGCTCTGTCTTTTTTTTCAAGAATTGAGATTGCTTTCATTAGCTTTTTTAGTTCATCTCTGAACAAAGGTGTATCTAGGTCATTATGAGCAAGTGGGTTCAGTAAAGCATCTTTGAAGGTCTTTAAGTCAGAAAGTTCAGAATAGTCAATTCCGTCTTCAATACAATAGGCTTCCAGATTGAGAAGCATATCATTGAGTTTAGCGTCAACCAAAACATTTACATCATCTCTGCTTGGAACTTTCCTGTATTTTGGTGGAAGTAGGTTAGTAAGACATCTTTCAATTTCCTTTCTAAGGTAAATTGAACATGCTGGGTAATCGTGTTGTTTAAAGTAGTCTTCTGCAGTTTGAAGACTTGTTTTCAGAGGTTTAAAATAAGGTTGAGCACGCTTTGCCAAATTATCCTGATACATTTCCAGGACAAGCCAGCCTCCCTTTTTTCCAGAGGTCTCAATTTTTCGTTTCGCAAATTCATAGAAGGACCGATCATGCGTCATCATTAAGAGTTGATAATCTGCACTGTATCGATTGAGAAGTAGATTAAGAACCACATCCCGGTTGCTCATATCTAAACTCAGAAGCATGTCATCAATGGTCAAGAGTTTGAGCTCGGCTGTGTTGGGACGGTTTGTCCAGTCTTCCAGAATTGCAAAGCGAATGCTCAAACCAATGCTCGTCCATTTGGCTTCATTCAAAAAAGAATGTGCGCGTTTCACCACATTTCTACGGCCTTCATATCTCGGAATTTTGAGTATAACTTTTGGGTCGGCCCAATTCAGTTTGTCAGCAGTTATTGAAGCTCTTGCGGGTTCGTAATCCAGTTTAATTTCAAAGTTTTGACCAAAATCGTTTTGAAGAATTTCGTTTGCTCTGATTACTCGTTCTCGCAAGTACCCCTTAAACTTTCTGTTGAACTTCTTAAGCTTTCGCTCATACGCCTGATACTTCTTGTAATTTTTCTTTACTGCATCTTCTGGATGAAGCCGCATAGCTTGATTCGGATAAACCTCAGTATCTGGTTCATCAAAGTCCTTAACCTTCTTTGGACCTTGTTTTATGTCTTTATAAACATCTCCAAGACTATTCACTCGGCTGATGCGGTCAATAATTATGTACGGAAAAATTTCATCTTCAAACCAGCCGAACAGATTATTATCCTTGGAATGTTTGACATGATGCAAACGGAATAAAACTCGATAGTTTATAAAATCACTGGCCATGCCGCTTTCACGCACATCAGAATTACCTTGAATAGCTGTTATGGTGGCATCTTCGCCATTTATCAAATACTCTTTTTGGTTACCCGCACCATCATCAAGAACCGCTTTGACGTATGGCTTTTGAGATTGGGCAGTTGTGGTGTGTATATTGACTAAGCCTTTTTCATGGCCTTTGGTAAAGTACTCTTTGATTTTCTGTTTGCCATCATTGCCATCTTTAAAAGCACTTTCCAGTAAAGTATATATCGCCCAATAAATAGTGGACTTACCACTGCCGTTTTCTCCATAAATGAGCAAGTTCTTACCGCCAATTTTTAAAAGCGGGCTTTTAGGGTCATGCTTGGGGAAGAACTTAAAGTTCTGGATATGGAGTTCGTGTAGTTTCATGAACCGGTTACTTCATTTATTCTTCTAATGATTTCACTCCGGCTTTCCGAAACCAAAATTCGGTTCCGAATGGGGTTGTCCTTTTGCTGTAACTCGTAATACACCTTTTGTATAGTCGCTTTTTTCTCCTCGGGACTCATTTCCGAAATATTGGGAAATGTGTTTTCATTGATGAACTGTAAGACATCCAATTCCTTGGCTTTCATCTCTTCAGTGAAGTAGATTTCGTAAACCATCATGTCTATGATTTCTTCAAATCGGAAGGAAAGGTCTTCATTGGATTTTGATTCAAATACGGGTTCTTTCTCCTTTCTTATGAAAAGAATATAGTCTACAAGTTTATTGAATGTCGATTCCGTATTGTCATCTGGATAAGGGACTAACATAGGCTCCAATGCCTGTACACTTATTATTTGATCTCCCGTTCCTGTTTGGGGTGAAGTCTTGAATAGCTGATAAAGCCCAGTTTTGGAATTTAAAACGGCCGTTAGGTATTTGATTTTCTCTCCGGTGGCAATACAGGTGCTGTCAAGGCAATAGATTTCTTCATCTGAATAGGCAAAGCGCATAATAGAGCCAACCCGTTTCCAAATTATTTTTTCCTCTTTGAATTGATTCAGGTAATTTACTGACGGATTGTTATCTAATTCTAACCAGTGATGTTGACCTTGTCCTCCTTTATTTGTGCATTGACCTCTTTTTTCCAGTTTGGATTTATATGAAAACAAATGATAAAATACTGCAGGATACTTTTCTTCAAGGAATTCGTTTGAACCATAACTAGCAAGAATTATCCACCGATTCTGCCATTCTGTTACAAATTTTACAATGTCCCTACCTTGTAATAGCGGCATTACGATATCCTTCGATGAAGAGTGTTCTGAAAATAGTTCATCCTTCTTTATCTCATCGATAATAAAAGCCTCATTAAAGCCGGTTTTAATGCCAAAATTTATTTTTACCTTCCAATCCCTTAGTGCGAGACCTTTTTCTACTAAAAAGTTTCTAATCTTCAAATCTGCGGGGCTTAAGACAACCCAGGCATCTTCACCTACATCATCAAGCGGCAGTAAATCATCATTATCTAGTTGAGCCAATTCAAAACGGTTTCCAACTGCTATACCTTTGACATTATTTTCAAAACCATTGTTTTTCCCTACATAGATATTCGTGTCCACTGTTGCTGAGTGAAATATTCCAGGGCCAAGATCAAGAATTTTAAGTGTGTTGGTTTCCGAAAAGAACTTCCGCAAGGATTTCCCATAACCACCTCTCATCCATTTGTTGGAAGTGATGTAAGTCAAAGTGCCATCATCATTCAATAAATCAAAACCCTTTTCATAGAATAAACAATATATATCACCACGCCTACTAAAAGTATCGAAACCAACTTCCTCATATAAGTTGGCATCATCCATCTTTTGAATCTGGATATAAGGCGGATTGCCAATCATTACATCAAAACCGCCTTGCTCAAACACATTCATAAAGTAGAGATGCCACAGGAAATATGGGCGTTCGTCTGTTTCTTCAAATTTGAGCAGATTTTGACGGGCTTTGCCTTTGTTTTCTAGTTGCTGCTGGCGTTTGGCAATTTCTTTAAGTTCTTTGCTTTTTTTGTCGTATTGAGTTTTCTGACTATCAGATAGCTGTTCTGTTTTGCTATTATATCTCTTTTTGAATGTGGCTATTTCAATAAGCAGTTGGTTTTCAAATCCTTCTAGAGATTTATCTATATGGTCCAGCACAATGCGATCAATGGCTTTATGGATGCGGGCTTTTTCTTCTTTTTCTTCTTCTTTAAAGTAGTCTTTCACTAGTTGCTTGATACTCTCTCGCTTTTCTTCACTAAAGCCGTATTCGGTTTCGGGCTCTTCAAACAAAGTAATATTCTTGGCTGTTGGCGCTTCCATCAAAGCGGTTTTGCTTAGGTCAATGCCTTCATATTGTTCAAGCAGACTGTTACCCTGCATGATCTTGTAGTCCAAATTCGGAAGGGGATGAGGGTTTACTTCTTCCACTACCAATGCCAGCCAAAAACGGAGTTGGGCAATGTCTACAGCACCTTTTTCAATATCCACGCCATAAATGGAATTTTGAATAATGTTCTTTTTGGTGGCTGCCGGGTTGAAAGGCTGATTTGTTTTGAGGTAAGGGTAAATAAAGCGTTTGGCATCATAGATTTCCTGCATCATACCAATGGGAAAAGCGCCTGAACCAATCGCAGGGTCGCAGACTTTGATGTTGTCCAATAGCTGATTGGCTTTTGTAGCATTGTCACGTTCTGCCAGGAATGGTGAAACCGAATGTTGTCGAATGAACTCGTCAATGTCTTGCCGTTTCCCAAAATGATTATACAGGTATTGGATCAGACTTTCCTGACACATGTATTGTACAATTTCTTTTGGCGTATAGAATGCACCTTTTTCACGGTTTTCTTCCAGCAGGTTTTCAAAGATGTGTCCGAGCATTTCCGGGTCAATACCTACTTCGTGGTCATCGGGGCTGTTTTCGTCAATGGTGAAATTGTACTGTTCAAAGAATTCCAGCAGCTCTTCAAAATATTGAATAGGAAAATCAACTTTGAGGGTTGCTTTATTTTTTTCAGGTTCGAACAACCCACCATTTAAATAGGGGACATGTGAGCCGTTCAATTTTCCAACTAGTCCATCAATGTGAAATTTGCCATTCGGGCGTTTGGTATTCAGAGTTTCGAAAAAGAGTTTTGTAAGGCATTGGCTATGAAAACGATCTTTCTGGTTAAATTCTTCAAAGAGCAACTGCATGAAACGTTTCTCGCCATCCAACCATTCGTTCGATTGAGACGAACAACCCATCCAACCTTTCTTTTGAAGAAAGTGCAGGAATACAATTCTTCCAAGTAATTTCTTTACGAAATCTCGAATGGCTTTTTCTTGCTTTTCAATCTCTTCTTTTTCTGTATCTATCAGCTGGTCACGCCATTTTGATTCAGCCAGATATTTCCAGAATTTTTCATAATGGATTCTATAGGACTTGAAAAACTCGCGATTCAGAGCCTCCACAGAGAATACTTGCTGCAACTCTTTTATAGTGGCTTTGCCTGCTTCTTTCTTTGGGATTAAAGTCAGGAGTCTTTTTGCTGCTGTGGTACAAGCTTCATTTGAGCCTAGCAGATAAGTGTAACGCTTGGGTTTGGTTTCACCTTTTTTGAATTCCCCGGTTTCCATATCCAAGGCTGACCATTTGGCGATAAAAGAGAAACGGTAATCCTTTTGGGTAGGATTGTGGAAAAAGACAATTGCACCATGTGTAATGTCCTGATCAATGTGTTTGATGGCAATGTCCCGTAGCTCCTTTCGGTTTCGGGCAATTACCACATTGTTGGTTACTTCCACATCAAAAATGGCTAAAGACTTATCATCATCTAAAGTGATTCGTCCTATCTGCTTCCCTTGAACTACTTTTTCGTGCTCATCAAATAAAGTTTGAGCCTGAGAGAAGTATTGCACCTTTTTAAAAAACATAGGTAACAACTCTTTCCAGTTATCGAAACTGTATGGTTGTTGAAGTATCCGTTTTAAGTCCTTTTCTCTCATTTTATTTCACAAAGCTTTCTGAAATGATGATTTCAGGATTCAATGATTTTTTCAATTTTGGTTTCACGTCTCCATCCTCATCTTGTATCGTCTGTAATGGATAGCTTTTTAGTATTTCAATAATCTTCTCAAGAATAATTGCTGGTTTTAAAGGTGACTTATTAACCGCTCGTTTCAGTTTATTGATATCTCGTTGTAATCTTTGAAAGCGACCTTGACGAATGGCTTCTTTGGCTTTTATGATCAAGCCTCTTTCTTGTTCATTGGTGAAAGGCAAGTCAAGCATGGCGTCTAAATACGATATTGCTCGTTTTTCATTTGGGCCTTGAGTAACATCAACTTTCTTGTCACGAGCTTTTTCAGCTTCAATCAAATCAGTGAAAAGTGAAATGCCTGTTTGCACTTGTTCATGATGCTGGTCGTGAATTTTGATTCCCTTTTCTACTGGTTCAGCTTCAAATATTTTCACAGTTTCCAAAAAAGTTAATTCTTCAGTTTCTCCTTTTTTATCCACTTTGACAAACGCGTCACGCTTTTGGTCTTTGATGTAGCAAATAGTTGATTTATCCAATTCGCTATCCGTCCTTCCCACTCTTGCCCGAAGTGGCATATTCTTGATTTTCTTGAACAAGCCGGGAGTTTCCTCTTTGATATCTCGAATCATCATTAGATATACCAACTTTTCATCCTTTTCCTCTTCTATGGTTTGGTCAAAAAGACCAAATGTTTCAGTTTCTTCATCAGGCGAATAAATCTGACTGTCTTCTCCGAGCGCAGCGTGGAAAGCTTGTAGTTTCATTATTGCCTTTTTTTCCAACTCGATGTCGTTGTTGACTTTAGCCGTTGGGTAAAAATTGAAAACATACACTTGTTTAGCAGTCGAACCAATTCTGTTTACCCGTCCAATTCGCTGCATTAGTCGAGTTGAGTTCCAAGGGGTATCGTAATTGACAATAACATTCGATCTGTGCAGATTGACACCTTCTGCAAGTACTTCAGTGGTCAGAATAATGTCAAACTTGTTTTCTTGCTCCTTTTTCGGAAGATTGGCATCAAAGTTTTTTCTGATGCTAGGCATTCTGTCTTTTCTGGTTTTGCTATCCACAGAAATAATACGCTCTGGAATATGCTTTGGAAGCTCTTCCATCAAGTAGTGCGTAGTTTCCTTGCTTTCAGAAAAAACCACTAATTTGGATTCTGGGTTTATCTTTTTTTCAAGAAGCCTGTTCTTCAAGTAATCAACGAAGACGTCCAATTTGGGATCGTCTTTAACGCCTTGCCATTCTTTGTTGAGTTGTTTAAGCAACTCGTAATCATGCTTTAACCCAGGCAGAAAGTCGTATTCAAAATCATCAGGTTCACAAATGTCGATTGTTGGATCTTCAATTGATTTTTCAATGATAAGTTCAAGTAATTCCTCTTCTTGCCCTTCATTGATCATATCTGAAACAGGAAGATTAGGGGCGATGTATATTTTGCCATTTTCAAACATGGTAATCATTGCCTCTGTAGCTCTGAAGAAACGAAACAATGACTGTTTGAAAGCATAGAAACTACTGTCAATTCGCTTGACTAACATGGTTTTCATGATTTTGGCCAATTGCTCAGAAATCATGTCTGCTTGTTTGTACTTCTCTTTTTTATGAGGTTTTAAAAATCTGATTGCCTGATAACGGAAATATTTTAGGCCTTGAGTTTTATGGCTTAAAACAAAAATTGTTCTGTCGTACAAGTCTTCCAGATGAGGCTCAAGCTCATAAAGGATTTTCTCCGGTTGTCGTACAGCAGGGAAATTTATACCCTGCTTTTTCAAGTCTTCTGAATATAATTCATGTGCCATCAAATCTGTTCGTGTTCTACGTACAGTTAATGGTTCAATGATTTTAGTCCGAATTCTTTCGTAAATACGCTTTACTCCAGTTTTGACTACTTCAACATCTGGTTCATTCTTGAGCTTTTTATAAGCATCAATTTGGTTTCTAAAAAAGTGTTGAAGATTCCCAACCTCAAGACTTGAATTTTTGCTATCCTGAAATAGATAGACAAGATTTGCAATATCCTCTGGCTTGTTATTTAGTGGAGTTGCAGAAATTAGAATCACTCTCTTTGGAACTCTTGTGCCGTCTGGTAAAACTCTCTTTGTAGTTGTTTTGCAAATCTTTTGCAGTTCATTGTACATAGTGGCTGTATCTGAACGAAACTTGTGAGCTTCATCTACTATGATAAGGTCATAGCGTTCTAAACTTGTGAGTTTGTGCAAACTTCCATTGGTAATGATTTTAACATTGTCCAGATTGAACTTGTCTATGGTTTCGGACCAGTTTTCTTTCAGTGCAGGTGGTACAATGATTAATGTTCTAGAGCGGTGTTCAGGAAATCCGTTTGAGTAGAAGTATTTTTTAGCAATGAGCGTGGCAACGATTGTCTTACCCAAACCAACCACATCCGCCAAGAAAAAGCCATTGTGCTTTACCATCTTGGCATAACCGTCATTTACTGCATCCACCTGATATGAAAGGCGTTTAAATCCTCTCGGTAAATCTGATATTGAATTGGGGTCAAATTCAATACTCTTTCCAAAATATTCAATTAAGAATTTGAGGTAAATCTCGTAAGGTTTATAATCTTCATTTAGGTAAGTATCTTTTTGAAGTTTCTCGATGTAGTCAGTGTCGATAGGCACAGATTCTTCCCATAACTTTTCGAATGTCTGGGCAGCAAATTCAATGTCCGAATTGTCTCTTAGCTCTACATTGAATTCAAAATTCTTACCTAACCCTGCGTCAGTCAAGTTACTTGATCCTGTAATTACAGAACCATAACCATGGTCATGTTTAGTCTTCTCCCTAAAAATGTAAATCTTAGCATGAATATTTTGTTTCGGATGTACCTTGATTTTGACTTTTCCGGAAACAATATCTCTTATTAGTTGAAGCATTCCTTCTTCAACTTTTCTATCATACTCGGCTTCTTGAATGTTCTTTTTTACTTCATTGAAAAATTCTTCTTGTGCTTTTTCCGCATTGGCATCAAATAGTAATCCCTGTTGATTAGCTTCAAAAACAAGATGATCAATGTTAATTCCCACAAGAATTCTGATTTCAGTCGCTTTCTCAACAAAATCTTTGATTTGGAAATAACCCGAAGCACGGAAATAACCAACAAGTGCATCAAAGAAGTGGATATTCTTATGCTTGAATACACCTTCTAATTTGTTTAGAAGTGTGTTCTTGTCTTCATTGGTGAAAAACTTAGTGCTCATAGACTTTTCAGTGTTTCATTCAAACCATCTTTTATAAACTTCAATTCAGAGAATTGTGACATGATGGAATGAACTATGAATTTCACTTCTACTTCTTTCAAGTCCCTTATGAGGACTTTCGAGAATATGGGTAACATCTCCTTTGTTGCTTCTCTTTCGTTACGTTCAATCTTGCTTAGAATCGAGGTGTCTATGTCCAGTTCAGCAGCGACTTTTCTCAGTGGCAATCCTATGTTTTCTCTCTGCTCCCTTAGGTATTCTCCAAATGAATCCATTGTGAAATATTCGTTTAGACGATTTTGTCAAAAGTAGATATTAGTATTGAATTTTCCTTTTAGCGGGAAGGGGAAATTTTAGCTCTTTTGGTTTTTCTGGGTTGGTCCTACGGGTTGGTAAAACCAAATTTTCTCATGGTTCCGTTGGATTTTTTTTTTAATTAAAATATTATGTTTTCTTCTGTCCATTCATTATTGTCAAAACTAGAAAAGATTGCTGCGTCCAAAAGACATGGATAAATTTCAGCTTTCTCACAAAGTTTTTGAATTCCGTCCGAAACAAAATGATAATAACCATTGTTTCCAAGTGGTGAAGAAGTTAACATTATTGGAAAACCAAAATCATTTAACCAAGTGGTAATTCTTGAGTCGATGGGGATTTCATATTTTGTCAACCCTAGTGCTTGAAGAAAGTTCCTTGACTGTTTCGGTCCAAATCCGTCAAAATATTTGGCAAAATTGTCTGCAACCTTTCTCTCGCTGATTTTTGAGTCAGAGATTTTTAGAATTTCAAGATCACCGACTATTGCCCAATTACTTTCTACAATCTTCTTGTAGTTTGAAGCAAAAAAGAAACTAATCCTATTCACATATCTTGTAAGACTATTTTGAACCAACGTATCCTTTAAAAATTTTTCTATATTTCTAGTGACTTCCAATATTTCACTTGTAATAGGAAGTGGGTCAAGTTTAAGAAATTGTCCAACCTTTGAATTTGGTCCCGAACGTTGTTGTGAAGTGAGAAGACACATCAGCATCGTTTTAATAACAATGTCCTTTTCAATAACAATATTTCGCTTTTCAACATTTCTTAAACGTCTAGCTCGTAAAAGAGCATTTTCATTGTCTATTATTACCTTTTTTACTTTTTCAATGTCTGTTTGTGATATGTTCCAGTTAATGTTCAATGGTTTCTTTTTTAACTGCCCTACAAATGTTGGGCTTGGCGTAAAACGGAAACTAAAAACTTTTCGTTTCGGCTGCCTTTTATTTCGATTTTTTTTCGTTCAGATTGGTAATTCCTAATATAATTTTTTCACCCGCTTAGTGTCGATTTCCACAGACCAGATAAAAAGTTTATCTACGTTTAGATTGTGTTTTATTGACGAGTCTAATATTTTAGTTTTTTGCGATAGTGTACATTACCGTCTCTGAGTTGTTTTCGTTTTTAAAGTAAGTTATCAACAACATGTCGTTTGAGTCGTTTACAACGAAATACCTTGCTGCATAAGGACTATCTGGAGATAAAAACTCATACACAATCATGTCATTAGATTCATCTATTTTATATATGTACGAAAATGGTAAATTGAAATCTTCAATCGTGTTTTTATTATTTATTCTTATTGAGCCACTATTTTCACCAGACTTTATATAAATATGATAAGGGTTTTTCAAACTTGGATTATTCATTTTTGTTTTTGATTTGTTCCCGTTTTTTGTAGTATAGGACGAGATTGTATATGCAGTCAAATTCTTATTAATAATTGCTTTAGGTAAATTAATTGTGCTTTCCTGTCCTAATATTACGTTTGAAGTAAACAAAAGGAGTAAAAATAGAGTTGGAATTTTCATAAATACTGGTAAGTTGTTTTAAAATAAATGGTAACAATCAGATATGTGAATAATTAAAAATGTCCCTTTTTTGGTAAAACTAAATCAGAGAATTATTACTGAATTTAGGATTAGATTAAAAATAAATTTTAGATTTCATTTTGAAGTATATTTTTTAATCATATTAAAACTACTGGCGAACCCGCGTCAAATTATCCATCTTATTAACTCAATGGAAAATTAGAAGAAATACTAGTTTCAGAATTACGGATTCCCGTAACTGAGCAAATGAATTTTGGTTATTTTCAATTGAAATATTAAAATCCATGAAACGGCTCTTATCCTTAATTTTTCTAGTGCTGGTCCATTATGGCATCCATTCCCAGGAATCCATACGCCTGGTTTCTTGGAACATACGGGACTTTGGAAAGTCTAAGAATAGTGCGGAATTGGAATTCATGGCAGAAACTGTTATACAATGGCTTTTTGTTACCATATAAAATCAATTTACAAACCTAATACTCAAAAAAAAAACGGAGTAGTCTGTTATTTTCTAATTATAAATTGGTTCACCATATTTATATTCGATATAGTGAATTTCACTGTCATCAGATTCATTGGAGAATATGATTCCTCTAAAATAATCTATTCGATAGTCCGCTTTTGCCGTAAAAATGAGTGTTTCAATATTTTTGGACTCAAATTCTTCAGATAGAGCAATCAGATCAGAATCACTTGTTAGGTTAATTGGTACTTCTGTTCCAACAGCATCCAATCCAATAAAACTTACATCACGCGCACCATTTCTAATAAGAAAACGTAACTGTATAAGCATTCTATAGTCTACAAATAAATACATTGGTATAGTTTGGGTTTCATCAGCCGAAAAAACATCATCCTCCGTAAAATAAATAGATCTTTCATCCTTGTCAATTATACCTTTAGGGTTGTTGCCATCTGAAGCAAATTGGGCAGCAGAGGAAAAAGCAAAACCTTCTACATATCTATTTCCAAAAGTATAACGCTCCGTTTTATACTTTTTGTCTTGCGTAATAAAAAGGGTTCCTCCTCCTTTTTTATAAAAATAGTAATCGGTTTGGGTCATTACAGCGTCCAATACATTGTATCTTCCATCGCTTCTGTAAATTACATTGGAGAAAGATTCTTTGTTTTTGTCAATCGTTTTTTTTCGGGCAATAACCATTCTGAATTCCAGTTCGGAATCGGCATCACTGGCCCCAAATTCTCCCAAGATTCGGGAATTACTACCTGCAGATCCCAGTGTTAGGTTTACATTGGGATAGTTTTCCTCAATCCATGTATCGTTTATAACTTTGTTTAGAGTGAACCCATTGCAGGCATTGTGCGGAGACATTGATCGAACACTTTCAAGCTCAACTAATTTAGCCGATTCTTCTTGACTGGTAAGAGTGTCATCAGTTGTACACATCGCCAACGGCAATGTTGTGAAAACCATAACTAAAAATTTGCAACTAAATTTGACGGATTTCATTCTGTTTGTTTTTTACAATTGACTAATGTTTCGCTATTTTTTGTTACCAGTTTGTTGCCAACAATTAGATATATGTATTAGTACACAAATTCCTAGATATAAAAACCTAATCTAAAGGATTTTTAATGAATTTAGAATTAAATTAAAACCCAATTTTAGATTACGTTGTGACGTATGATTTTTGATAATCTCGTACTATTTAACGGACCGCAACAAATTATCCATCTTATTAACTCGATATAAAATTAATAGAAATACTGGTTTCAATGTTACGGGTACCCGTAAACGCCAAAATGAATATTGGTTATTTTCGATTGAAATTTTAAAACATATGAAGCGGTTCTTTTCCTTAATTTTCCTAGTGTTAGTCCATTTTGGAATCCATTCCCAAGAATCCATAAGCCTGGTTTCCTGGAATATTCGGGACTTTGGAAAATCCAAGAATAGTGCAGAATTGGAACAGATCGCCGAGATTGTCCGTGATGCGGATATCCTGGCCATTCAGGAGGTAGTGGCCGGGTATGGGGGTGCCCAGGCAGTGGCCAAATTGTCTGATATTTTAAACAGAAAGGGTGCCCAATGGGACTACGTAATCAGTGACCCCACCAACAGCTCAAAGTACGTGACCGAGCGATATGCCTTTATTTGGAAAACCAGACATATAAAAATCAAGAATAGGGGAGCGCTGATCAAGGATTTGGTGTATCTGGTGGATAGGGAACCCTTTTATTTGGATTTCTATTTGGATGGAGAAAAAGTGACCGTTCTCAATTTTCATTCCCGTCCGCACGACAATAACCCAGAAGCGGAAATAGCCGCTATTTCAGCATATTTGGCGAAGAACGATTCCTATCACCCCATTATTTTGGCCGGGGATTTTAATGTGGATGAAAAGGAAGCTGTCTTTGATGAAATTAAAGGCCTTGATTTTAAAGCGGCCATTTCCAATCAGCCCACTACCTTAAAGCATGCCTGCGACGGGCACAACTATTTGAACTACCCCATAGACAATATTTTTTATAGAGGGGTACGAAAAGAAAAGGGTAGCGTCATCGATTTTGTAAAAGTGTGTGAGAATCTGGAGGACTCCAGGAAATTATCGGACCATTTGCCTGTTTATTTAAGTTTCAGTCTACTTAATGCAAACTAGTACCTCATTTCATTTACTAGTTTAATCGTTGCATCTTTAATGAATTCCTCCAAAACATCCTTTTCAACACCTTCATAGGGTTCGGCCTCCTTTTTTTTCTTGTCCTTCAACTCCTTTCTTAAGTCCTTGAAAGATTGTGATACAATACATCCATAAGTACATGGGGTATAATTTAATTTATACATACCGGCATATTCGTTATTTTCAATAGAAACAACCTTAAATTCGACTGAAGCACCGTATCTCTCATGAATACCTTCTTTTTCGGTCCTTACCCGATTCTTTTTATCATAGAATTGGTTGGTTTCATATAGTATACTAGGATCTAATTTGGTAAGCTCAATAATTAAATCGGTATCGGATTTTTCTTTTAATTTTTCATAATCGACGTTATTGCTTTCATTTTCTATAATTTGATTGAATAATTGTCTATCCCGGACAACAAAACCACTAGAAAGCAATTGGTTTTCAATGGAGTTATATAAGTAGTCAATATTTTCTTGAGTAGTTGTATTAATGGATACCTCTGGCACTCTCAAAACGACCTTGGGATTTTTGTTTTTCTTTAAAAATTCCTTGAGATTCTCGGTAGTGTATACATCATTTTGTTTTTCAGAGAACTTTATTGTCTTTGTTGTTGAACAACTAGAAAGGGCGAGTAAAGCACATGAGCAAAGAATAAGTGACGTTTTCATATATAAATAAGGTTAAAAGGCCTTACCTACCAAGTCAGCGTTTCCCCCGAATACTTCATTGGCAAGCAGGCCATGGGTTAGTGTAAAATATATTGGGCGTAAACCTAGAGAGATAAATAAAAACTGCCTTACGGAATCCCGTAAGGCATCAAAAATTTAAAGTTTTGAAACTAAATAAGGCCCAAATCCTTTACAATGGCAATGAGTTGAATGGCATTGTTGGCATTGAAGTCGACCCGTAGTTTGTTCAATCGTTTTTCAATGGAACTTAGGCTTGCCGGGGAAATGTTGTTCTTTTTGTAGTAATCGCTTATTTCTTCTTGCGACATGCCCTGGGACAGATGGCTCAGAAGGGCAATGTCATAATCATTGATATCCAGATTGGAATGTACGGAAAGCGCACTGTCAACCTCTGGTGATACATAGTTTTTTCCTTCCAAGACATGGGTAATGGCACTTGATAGATTTTTTAAGCCCCTACGGGTCTTGCACACATACCCATTGATGCTGTAGGTGTAGAAAAGTTTCTTTACCACCTGAATTTTATCCTCAATGCTGTACACAATAATTCTCATGTCGCGGTCATCTTGTCGTATCCTTTCAATGAGGTCGGGCCCGTTGGGATATTTTTGGGTACGGTAGTCTTCCCTGAACGAAAGATCGGTAATCAATAAATCGAAAGGGTTTTGGTCCAAATACGCTTTTTGAATCCGCAAGTAGGCATCATCACAATATTGCACCTGTTGTACCTCTTGGATTCCAAGCTCGTTGAGCATGGTAAAGACACCTTTGTTGATGTCTTCCATATCTTCCGCTATCAAAACCTTTTTGAACATACGTCGCTAAACTAAAATGTTTGCCTTAAAGCCATTGCCAGGGCTCGTTTCAAAACTAATGTTTCCGTTCAATGAATTAATACGGTTTTCCGCATTTTGAAGTCCGCCGGTCTTTTTAAGCGTACATCCAATGCCATTATCACTATATTTTATTTGAAGTTTCTTCTTTTTACCCTCAAAGGAAATCGCAACCGAGCTAGCCTTGCTATGTTTGCCCATATTGGTCATGAGTTCTTGTAGCAGCCTATATATCCCCACCTTTTTTATGTCCGAATATTGATCCCAGTGTATTTTGTTCAGATTAACGGTCACCACGCTTACTCTTTGATTTTTATATCCAAGGAGCATATCATGAAGGTCAAGGCCAAAGTTGGGGCCAACATCGACCGTTCCCGTTTCCTTGGAAATATTCCTGGTTTTCAAATAGATTTTTTCGAGTCTGTCCAGGGTTTCTTCCTTGTTATTTTCAGCCATTTCCAAACGGGCCATAACCCTGTACATATCATTGGCTACTTCATCATGGACCTTTTTGGATATTCTGGATTCCGTTTTGTATACTTCCTCCACCTTCATTTTTTTATACCGATACCGGTAAACGAAGAAGGAAGCCACCAGTAATACCAACGCAATGGTCACCATTGCCTGGTACTGTATCCGTTTTCTTCTTTCAATTTCCCTTAACAGATTGGAAGCTTCGGTCTTTTTTTGTTCTTCGGCCAAATTGTATTTGGCATAGGCGTTTTTATTTTCGGAGATGGTTTTAGCAATTTCGATGCTATCCTTCAACATTTTGTACGCTACTATTTTTGGGTCATTACTTTGTTGTAGGTAGAGGGAAAGCGCATCCATCGTATAGGTGCTGCTGTTTATTTTCTGGGCAACCGCGTAGGCACTATCGGCATAGCTTTTGGAGGTTATATCATCACCTGCATCCTTAAAATAATAAGAAAGGTTTTTGAAGCTGGAATACAGGCCGGTCAAATAGTTTTTATTTTTCCAGATTTCCTTTGCCTTGATCAGGTTATCCAAGGCTCCGTCATCCTTTAGCTGGGATTGAACCGCTCCAAGATTGTCAAGGGCCAAGGCCCATTGAATACTATCGTTCAAAATGCGGCTTTTTTCCGCCAAAAAGGCATAGATTTTAGCAGCATCATCATATTTTTCAAGGTCTTTGAAAATATTGGCTTTGTTATTAAGGGGTACAATACTATCCTTTATCGTGGGGGCAACTCCAAGCGCCTCATTGAAGGCTTTCATGGCTTCGTCAAAATTTAATTGGGAACGGTATACCCTGCCCAATTGATTATACAATCCAATTTTTGCGTTTACCAATGTATCTGCAAAGGAGTTGGCCTTTACAAGTTGTAAGGCCTCAACAATGTACGTTTCACTGTCATAAATATTGCCAATCTTAAATTCCCCTATGGCAAGCAATCTTAAAACGCTTATTGAATGTATGGTGTCCTTCTGTTTTTCGTGCAGTTCCAGTTGCTTCTTATAATATTGAATCCCCATGGGAAGATGTTCGGAGGTCTGTGGCGCTAAAATTGCCTTGTAATAATAAGAGGAACTATCAATCGCACTTTGGGCGATAACGCAATTCACCGCCACCATCATAAAGAAGAGGAATGAAATCTTTTTAAATCCCATTCCTCTAATGTATAAATTAATTATTGATCTCCCGGAGGTGGGGGAGGTGGTGGAACATCTTCACCATCGCCGCAGCAAGCTTCCACTTGTATTCCCTCTTGAACCAAATTATCAGGGTCGCATGAAAATAACATCCCATTGAGGATAACCGTAAAAATTGTTATATAAATCCGTTTCATTTTTGTTTTAATTTTTGGACATACCAAAGGCTGTCCGAGTGAATACTCAGTTAAATCCGCGGTCCTATACCGCCTAGAAAATGAAGGGACGTCTCCCGGTTTTTGAGAAGTAGAAATCTAAATGCGGCAATGTTGAACCTACTTCTCAATCGGGTCTAGACCAACCGCATATTAGATTTCCGGGCGATTGATTCTCGAGGTTGCCATGGTAGCTAACGATGGCTGCAATCAATCTGAACCAAAGAAATGAAGGATAGGGGGTAAAAGCTTAGACAAACCTTGGACAAGTTTTTGACTTGTTTTGGACACCAATGAAAACGGACGTTTCCAGAGGAATTGGAAATTATGGAAAGACTAATTATTAATGTAATTTTAGGGATATGAAGGATTCCAAGGTTAAAGAAATTGTCGAAAAGGTATTTGAGAAGGCCAAAGAGACTTCCGTCAATGACTCAAAAAACGCCTTATGCAATCATGTAGCGGATTCCTGCAATCTCAGTTACAAGACATTGGAACGATTGTATGGAAAGTACATTGAAAATAATGGGGAGAACTCTAAACAGTCCGAAAATACCGTAGACGAGTTATGTAGATATCTGGGGTATTTATCCTATTCCGATTATTTGGGGAAAAGGAAAATGGGAGAGGGACTTCAAAGAGGGGGGAAGACTTGGAAATTATTGATTGGAGTCAGCTTACTATTGCTATTGGTGGCATTGATATACTTCCAAATTTTTGACCAAAGGTGTATGACGTGGACGGGTAACGAGTATGTGAAGGTAGGTTGTTCGTCTTCCCAACGAAATGAGGTGGAACCCTTGGATACGTTTAGGATGGAACGAATGAAAAAAGAGGCGGTAAAAGCAAGTACACTTTTTTTTAATGAGGAGACAGGAAAACCACGCTATTGGTATTACAAATTGGATGATGATACGATTGAATTTTTCACTGCTCCGGGACTTCATCCCGTTCACAAAAAGACGTTAAAGGCAGTTACACCCTATATTATTGACAAGTATGTGCCCAATCACAGCTATAAGTCCAGTTCGTTTGTCAATTAGGGTAATAGTGTAAGTATGTGGATAAGATGCCCTGCCTTATGGTAAGTATCATTGGAAAGGGTGTCAACTAGAGATTCTTTTACCTTTGGGTCTGTAGGCATCCTTGTGCTCCTTGAAAATCATCTAGTTTTTTAGAATTTAACGACATGGTTACCGTTTCCAAAACTGTTATCCTTTGACGATATATTCTCGTTCGTCACCAGGACAAAGTGAATTGTCTTTTGGATTAAAATGCTTGACTTAAATAGGATGATTCAAGTGGCAACTTTTAGGAAAGTGCTTTGCAATAATTTAGACTTTATCTATTATGCTACTTTCTATTTTTTTAAAATCGCTGGCATTAGGAACATGTTTAGATCCTTCCAATAAAACAGCTTCTTCCAAAGAAGGAAGTATTTGAGCGGCTCTCTTAATCATTTTTTTACCGGTAAAAATAATATCCTTTTCAGCAGCGAACAGGGTGATGGGTGTTTTTATATTTTTTGCTAAATCCTTGCTAATTAAAGGTAGTGGTGAGAAATCCATGTTGCAGTGCTGAAATGTATTTGACATATATCTTAAAGCAAAATCATCGTATTCAAAGAAAAGAACGTCCATTGCTCTTTTGATGTAGGCTTGACCATTTGTAAAAATATTGGGGTAGCTCTTAAAGGATATATTAATGACTAGACACATCTAAATCAAGTCATTACATCTACCGGATATCCTCTGTATTAATTAATGGCTTTTTAGATTATAAATATTTCTGTCACCCAATGAGGCAATTGTTTTCATTGCGTATTAAAAAGCAATGCAACTATTTGATATTGAACTGTATTGAGTAAAAATTTGATCGAATAAGTGTTGCATCAATATCCTAGTTTTTTGAGTCAATTCATTGGCTATACCGCTTTTATTTTCATTTAGATTTTTAACCTAACGTGAAATTTAAATGATAAATGATTATGGAAAATGTTTTAAATGTTTATGAACGAGCTTGTACATATTTAAGTGAAAAAGATACTGAACCCCAGACTCTTAAAGAATATGGCGTAGAACTAAATAATCTAAGGGATTTCGTCTTGCAAGAGGGATATCCATGCATTGGGGCACAAACCTCAATAAATTCCAAGTCATATGCCTTAGGGGTCTTCGATAAAATGGATTGTTGGAGGACCGCAAAAGAATTAGCCTGTGGACTTAGTCGGTATATAACGGAAATGAAGAGGAAGCCTAGTATGTTCATGACCTATATCGCAATTTTTAGATATGATAGCTATGAGACGGAAGAAGATTTTGAAAGATCTATGTGGAATCTTCTAACCAATTTGAACCTGATAGATAAAAAAAATCATGAATGGTGTGCTGAGGTTAGTGATGACCCCACAAGTAATAACTTCTCTTATTCGTTTGGGGAACACGCTTTCTATATTGTAGGTATGCACCCCAATAGTTCAAGAAAATCAAGAAGATTTAACTATGTCTCCCTTGCCTTCAATTTACACGAGCAATTCGAATGGCTTCGCGAAAAAGGTAGATATAAAAAGATTCAAGATTTGGTAAGAAAGAACGATTTGGAATTTAGCGGCTCTGTAAATCCAATGCTTAGTGATTTTGGGGAAGGACTCGAAGCACCTCAATATTCGGGTAGAAAAGTTGGCAGTAATTGGGAGTGTCCTTTTAAAAATAGTTTGTAAGATGGGAAAGGTGATAAATATTCCGCCACAATCAGGAACCGCATTCTTATTAAATAAAGGTGAACTGTTAAAGGTATCCTGTCCACTGGGTGAACAGGTCGCTGATATGACAGCACACAATGCTTTAGATAAAATGGAATTTTTGAGTAATGGGAAAACTTTGGACTTTGAAGAAACTTTACGATTGACCCAGGGTAGTAAACTTTACAGTAATCAAAGTAATCCAATGCTTGAAATTGTGGAAGATACTTGTGGTCTGCATGATTTTCTATTGGCCCCATGTTGTAAGCAAACGATGAAACATTTCTATAATATTGATGGAGAATGTCCCACTTGTGCCGATAACCTTCAAAATGCATTGGAAAAGTACAATATTGAAAGGGCCTTGATTCCTACGGCCTTCAATATTTTTATGAATGTACAAATAGCAGAGGACATGACTATTTCCGTTCAAAAACCTATAGCAAAGCCAGGAGATTTTGTGGTATTTAAAGCCTGTATGGATTTAATAATTGGTCTTACGGCATGTTCGGCGGGAGCTTCAAACGGATACTCTTTTAAAAATATTGAATATAGTATTGATAAGGTTACAGCAGGTGTATAAATATGGATGGGTTATACATAGATTTCCAATAGTATATAATCAAATAATTACAGGGTAAATTCTAAGGGTCCAATGACAATTAGTGTCCAATCAAAATTTCTTGGTTCTCTATCGTTTTACCATCCCTAATTTTAAGTATTGAGCAAAATTATTATTTGTAAGCCTATTAAATTCAATTAGTTAACAATTTTTATTTAAAATTTTAGATTATGAAATCGAGATATTTGGCTTGTATTGAAAGTTGTCAGGAATGTTATATGGATTGTCAGGATTGCCTTTATCAAATGTTGGGTAAGGATAGCATGAACGATTGTCCAAAGTGTTGTATACAATGTGCGGAGGTCTGCCTTAGTACAATGAAATTTTTAATGTCTAAAAGCCCTTTTGTCAAGGAGCAGGTATTACTGTGTGCAGAGGTGTGTAAATGGTGTGCTGAGCAATGTGGCGCACATGACCATCACCATTGTAAAGTTTGTGCCGAATCGTGCAAAATATGTGAGTTGGAATGTAGAAAATTAGCAGCTTAAAAATTTGGAACTTATGAAAGAAGTAGAAGTATCAGAAATTAAGGAACAAGATAAGCAACCTGGTATTCAGGGAATAATGGATCCGCAACCCATAAGTATACGGGAATCGTATCAAGGCAGTAATAAGCTTCAGGATAAAATTGCCATAATAACTGGCGGGGATAGTGGAATTGGGAAAAGTGTGGCCTTGCACTTTGCACGGGAAGGTGCGGATGTCGTCATAGTTTATTTGGAGGAAGATACGGATGCCAGGCAGACAAAATTAGAAGTAGAGCAGGAGGGAAGGGAATGTTTGTTATTAAAAGGAGACATTAAGCAGGAAATGTTCTGTAAAAAGGTCATTGAATCTACCATACACAAATTTGGTAAATTAAACTGCTTAGTCAATAATGCTGCAATCCAATTTCCCACAAACGATATTGAAAAAATTCAAGTTTCGAATCTAAAAGCAACGTTTGAAACGAATATTTTTCCTTATTTCTATTTGACTCAGGAAGCTATGCAACATTTGAAAGCAGGGGATACCATAATAAATACAACGTCCGTGACAGCTTACAGGGGCTCGGAGCATTTGATCGACTATGCGAGTACTAAAGGTGCCATAGTTTCTTTCACACGCAGTTTGTCAAAATCCTTAGCCAAAAAAGGTATTCGAGTAAACGGTGTTGCACCGGGACCTATATGGACTCCTTTAATTCCTGCAACCTTTTCTGGAGAGGACCTGGAAAATTTTGGGCAAGATGTTCCTTTAGGGCGACCTGGACAACCAGCAGAGGTGGGGCCGGCCTATGTCTACCTTGCTGGGGAGGACAGTAGTTATATAACAGGTCAGATATTACATATCAATGGAGGTGAAATTATTGGAGGATAATGGTTGAATTTTAGATGAACATGGAGGATAATTTTTGGCTTTTTATGGCAGATGACGATATGGAGGACCAGCAGCTTTTTGCAGAAGCAGTTTGGGAGTCACATCCTGAAGTAAAGATCAAGTTTTTTAATAGTGGGATGGACCTTTTAGAGTATTTGAAAAGTGACTCTCAAAAACCCAATGTCATTTTTCTAGATTTGCATATGAGGAAAATGAACGGGGAGGAAACTCTAAAACAATTGAGGGCACAATCCGATTTGGATGAAGTTCCCATAGTATTATATTCTGGGGTTTATAACTTAGATTATATCTCGTCATTATTTAGACTAGGTGCCAATCGCTACTTGCATAAACCAAGTGAATTTGAGATTTTGGTCACTGCTCTTGAGAGAACTATATGTTCTATAAAAAGTAATAATTTGTGGGGTACTTCCATAATTAATTATGTTTAAATATAAAGTATTGAAATAAGATCCCGATACATCCGGGATTTTATTTTTGTGGCACACCAACCCCAAATTTTTATTTAGGAGTCCTTTAAGGCAATTTTCTCAGCGTTGGGCATTCGCACCAAATTTATGACTTGCCAATGCTCTTCGCTAATGATGCAATTCAAGCGATAAATTATCGTATTCATTCTATTCGGCTTTGACATCGTGTATGTATTCCTCTAACATAGATTCATAATATTTATCAAACATATTGTCTGGACCCGCATACAGTCTTAATGTATAGTCCCTCTAAAATAGCCCCTTTCTTCAAAATTTAGATGTACCAAATGAATCTCTCAATAATTTATTGGGGAATTCTTTATGCATGATAGCCATTTTGTGAAAGTATGCTCTTAGGCCAGAAATCCATACGACCAGTGAATATTTTCGTTTGGGCAAACAAATACTCATGCGATAAACCTATGCTTTTTCGTATTCCTATTGTAAAAGGTGGGAAATCATGGACAAAAAAAACGGTTTGTGTGCTCACAAACCGTTGATTTATAAAGGTTTTCACCTTGTAGCGAGAGAGGGACTTGAACCCTCGGCCTCCGGGTTATGAACTTTAACCGCTATTTTCTACAATTTCAACTTATTGAAAAACAAGTAATTATTAAATTTATTTTTACTGTTTTAGTGTAAACCGTATACGGTAGCGTATACGGTTTACTTTATAAAAATATTGAACTTCTATAAATTCTCCTAATAATATTTGTAATGTGCACTATATTAAAGAAGATTGGTTAGAGGTTTGTAGATACCCCGATTTTTAGGACAGGTTCTGTACAAAACTAATATAATTATCAAGCCGCTCTTTTAAATAGATCAATGGGTTCATAGTCAATGGACTGGTGTCTTCTTTCATGGTTGTAATAATCAAAGTACTCTGCCAATAACAGATAAAGGTCCATACCATCCCTTGGCGGGTTCAGATAGATTTTCTCATACTTTAGGTTCCTCCAGAGCCTTTCGATAAAGGCATTGTCCGTGGCCCTTCCCTTACCGTCCATGCTCAGGCGTATTCCCTGACCCAAAACATAATTGGCGAACTCCTCCGCGGTGAACTGGCTCCCCTGGTCCGTATTGAGGATCTCCGGTGTCCCGTGCTCACCTATGGCCTCTTCCAATGCTTCCCTGCACCATTGGGCATCCATGGAATTGGACACGCTCCAGTTCAGGACATAGCGGCTGTGCAGGTCGATAATGGCCACCAGATAAAGATATCCCTGTTGCATGGGGATATAGGTGATATCTGTGGCCCATACCTGGTTTGGACGCTCGATGGTCAGGTTCCTGAGGAGGTAGGGATAAGTTTTGTGGTCCTTGCACCTACGGGAGGTATGTTTTCCCGGAAGGACTGCCCTAAGCCCCATTACCTTGTAATAGAGCCGTTCGATCCGGTTTCTGCTCACTTTATAGCCTTTGTCCCTGGTCAGCCAGATGTGCATCCGCTTGGCCCCTTTGAAAGGGTGGTGGAGATAATGTTCGTCCATCTCCCGCATGAGCTACAGGTTCAGTTCGGTCTCGCCCCTGGGCTTATAGTACAGCCCGGAACGATGGACCGACAATGTTTCGCATTGTTTTACAATGTTCATCTTGGAATGACCCTTGCGTATCATTTTTCTGCGTTCGGAGAGTGGTCTCAGCGCAAGGCGTCCTTTAAAAAATCGTTCTCGACCTTCAACTGGCCTATGGCCATTAGAAGTTTGTCCTTCTCCCTTTCGGCCTCGCTGCGGGCATCCTTCTTGCCCGATTCGAATACCTGCTCGGCCCCATCGAGGAAGTCGCGCTTCCATGCGCTGATCTGGGTCGGGTGAATCTCGTACTTCTGGGCAAGCTCGGCAAGGCTATGCCGCTCCTTAAAGGCTTCCAATACCACTTTGGTCTTGAACTTCGGGGTAAACTTTCTTCGTGTCATATTCAGTAAATTTAATGATTAAACTTACTGCCCTAATTTTTGGGGTATCTACATAAATCCTATCAGCAAGTTATGAGTGGTTCTGTGATTATAGGAATAGGACCTGAGGCTAAGTTGCCGGAGGACCATTTTTTAAAATTAAAGGAAAGTGATTCACGCCGTGGTATCGGTGTAGAAATTGTCTTAGAAGTTGATAATATATTAGCTGTTTATCAGCGCGTTAAGCAAAGCGGTTACCCATTACATGCCGAAATAAATGATAGACCGTGGGGGCTTACTGATTTTAGATTGATTGATCCCGATGGATATTACATAAGGGTTACCTCGAGAAAGGATTAATGCAATTATAGATTCACCTTTGATTCAATTTAAAGTTTAATATAATTCAATAATTCTTTGATGCTTATAGTTTTATAAAAGAATTACGATTAAATCAGTGATAAGTTTTTTGTATAAAATATTCGAAGACAATGTACGGCCATCTGGTGAAATTCCTATTCCATTGGGATATTTCAGATCCTTGTCCAATAATAATTCTCCTGAAACCAGCAAGCAATATACGCCTTGAAAAGGAAGCTCTTTCTTCCTATCTTCTAATCCATTGGGCAGTCCATAGGGTGGATCAGTAAAGTAGAGGTTTCCCAACGAGTCAAAAACACCATCATTAGGGCTATTGAGTTTCCTGTTTTCATAGTGAGGGACTAGTGGTATGTAGTTTTCGCTGGGATTATTTAAGGGAGCATCCATTTTAGAGATCATACGATCTCCGTGTTGTAAAAGTACCAATTCCCCAAAATTGTTTAGTAATAACCCATTGGATCCTGACTCTTTTCCGGTAAAGTTAGAAGCGGAGCATCCAGAAGGATTTAGGTAAAGTATCGTATCGTTTTGGGCGTTGAGTTTGTATACCTTGTTGTTGGGAATATCGGAAAATAAAAGGTAGTTGCCTTGCTCTATCCAAACCGGGCCCTCTGTCCAAGAAAAGCCGTGGGCAAGTTTCTTTACAGAGGTATTGGGGCTAATTATTTTTTTAGCAGATTCATCAAAATATTCTATGGAAAGCGCAGGTTGAAAATCGCTTTTTTCTTTATGGTTTTTCATTGGCTTTATGATACCTTTATTTCCTTCGTTACATGAGGCGAGAACTAAAAGTATTCCGAAAGCAGCCAAAACGACTTTCATATTATCATTCTTATTCGTTGTGAATCGATTCATTATTTAACTACCAGTTCGTCAATGAACCATCATCTCGATAAAGACGAGGAATATCGATCATGTTGAATTCTCGCTCTTGCGCCAGTTTTTCATTGAACTCTACTCCCAATCCTGGTGTATCTGATATACAATATCGAGGTCCATCTAACTGGGGGCGAACGGGATAAAATTCAGGAGCGTCAGTTCCCATGTATTGTGCAGGAGTGTTTACTTCTTCTAAATAACTGAAATTAGGGCAGGCTGCGGCAAGATGAATACTAGCCGCCGTGCAAATCGGACCCAATGGGTTATGCGGCATCAAGTCAACATAGTGTGTTTCCGCCATTGCAGCCACTTTCATAGCTTCTGTCAATCCTCCTACATTACAAACATCGATTCGCGCATATTGTGCAATGTTATTTTCCAAAAAGGGCATAAACTCCCACTTACTTGAAAATTCCTCTCCGATGGCAAAAGGTACTCTGACCATATCTCGCAAGGCTTGATATGCCTCAGGATTTTGGTCACGAATGGGTTCCTCTAAAAAATCGATGGTACCACGTGGCATTCGTTTCATGAACGAATAGGTTTCAGCAACATTCAATCGTGTATGGTAATCCACACCAATGATAATATCCGAACCTACTTCTTTCCGTAATTCGGTAATCCAGTTTGAAAGTTTGGCTATGGACTCCCTCGGTTCAAACCTACTCTTATCTTCTTGGGATTCAAATTCGGCCGGGGCCAATCTTAAAACCTTCCAACCTTCCTTTACACAGGTCGTGGAATAGTCTAAAAGCTCTTCCTTCGTCGTGAAGCGTATAGAAGCAAAACATTCTACAAAATCGCGCTGCTTACCTCCTAAAAGTTCATAGACCGGCACTCCCAAGGCCTTCCCCTTGATATCATACAAAGCAATATCAATACCAGAAATCGCTGCGGTAATCACCCTTCCGCCCTCAAAATATTGGCCTCGATATAGCTCTTGCCAAATAGCCCCGATCTGCCTCGGATCTCTTCCTATTAGGAAACCTCTAAAATGTTTAATGAGCCCAACAACTGCAAGTTCGCGACCTGTCAGTCCCGAACAACCCCATCCATAGAGGCCCGAATCGGTCTCAACTTTTATGACTAAATGAGCTCCGCCACCCTCGATATTGATAGGATAGGTCTTTATATCTGTTATTTTCATAGCTGCCATTTATTTACTCGATAATCGAGATTTAAAATGCTCCGAAACTTGAGTCGAAATCAATGTTAATTTACCTTCTAATGCCTTGAGGGCTTGCTTCGATGTTATTCACTTTTCATGAAAAGTAAGAAACTTTTATATTAATTTGGTCCATCGCTTTATTCCTTGGGAACAATACGTTCTACCTTACCCACTATAAAAATATAGCAGATCAAGCCCAATAAGGCCATGGCCCCTATAAAGAAGAGGGCAGGACTAAAGTCTCCATCTTGCACCAAATAGCCAATTACAATAGGTACGATGACCGCCGACAACCCACCGATGAAGTTAAAGGTACCTCCGATAAGTCCAATATTCTTTTTTGGGGCAATAAGTGAAACGAATATCCATGCAATACTCGCAAGACCGTTTCCGAAAAAAGCTATAGATAAAAACACGATTATCAAGGTTGTGTCAACCGTATAATTGGCACCTATAATCGCAATGGAAAGTAACATACCGGTAATGATGGGTGCCTTTCGAGCAACTTCGGATGAATATCCCTTTTTGATCAGGAAATCAGATGTAAATCCGGCCAACAAAACCCCTAAAAAAGCTGCTAGATATGGAACTGATGCATAGAAGCCGGATTTTATAAAATCCAACCCTCGGAATTCCACCAAATATGTTGGGAACCAGGTTAAGAAGAAAATGGTAGTTGCGCCCAAACAAAACTGACCAAGATACATACCCCAAAGTTTTCGGTATTTGAAGGCATTCGCCAAGTCATTCCATTCGAATTTGTCGGTATTATTTTTTACTTTAGCAGCAACCAATCCACCACCTTCTTCTATGTGCTTTAATTCGGAAGAACCGATTCGATTATGATTTTGAGGGTCTCTATAGAAAATATACCAAACCGCAGCCCAGACCAAACCAATTATTCCGGAAACAATAAATAGACCTCGCCAACCCAAAGCATCTTGTATCAGTGTTAGAACCGGCAAAAGCAGTGCCATGCCTAAAAATTGACCTGAGGTATATGTCGCGATGGCCGAAGCCCTTTCATTTTCAGGAAACCATCGTGTAACTATTAAGTTGTTGGTCGGGTAGGATGGTGCCTCGAACATTCCAATACTGGCTCTAAGTCCCAGCAGGGCGGCAAAAGAATTCACCATTCCCTGGATCAATGTAGCAATTGACCATAAAGCCATAATTACAGGATATAATATTCTTGATTTTACCTTATCGGCCACAATGCCTCCCGGAATTTGTAATATAGAATAGGTCCAACCAAAGGCCGAAAAAATATAACCCATCTGTATGGCATTTATTCCCAAATCTTCCTTTAGGGCTGCCGCTGCAATCGAGATATTGGTTCGATCGAGGTAGTTTATTACGACCGTTACAAATATCATCGCAAGGATGTTATAACGTTTCTTGCCTATTTTCTTGGTTGGGTTGGATTTCGTCACATTTTATTTTTTAAACGGAAAATTGATACTGGTTTTATATGCGTCAGTCAATCATCTCAGCATTAATTTCCCCATCCAAACTCGACCTGCGGTCTGAATTCGATACAGATACATGCCCAATTGTGCTTTTACCCCAGAATTGGTTAGGCCATTCCAGTTACATGTCCACTCTGATGGATTTCCTGCTTTTTCTTGATGTTCGTAAACCTTTAAACCACGCATGGAATAAATCGTAACGTCAACTTCATCACCTTCTTCCATTTTAATATCGAAGGTAATCGACTGTGTAAATGGATTGGGATAGATTCTCATGGAAGATTCTTCAGCAATCACAACGATTTCCTCTTCAACAGGTACTTCATTGGCTACATAGAGGTCGCCTTCAACCATATTTTGCCCTTCAATGATTTTGATACTTTGATTCACCGCTATATCATATATGGTCTCTTCAAGCCCACTTGGCCAAGAGATAATCAAACTATCGACCTTTTGTGTTTTGCCCAATCCAAAATGAACCTTATTAAGGCTTTGCCCCATCATAGTAGACCCATGATGAAATCGATGCTTGAAATGTCCTTCCGAAGCAACTTTTAATATAGCACCCAATGCGCTTCTATTAGATATTGTTCCCTCTAAATGTACCTTTAGCCAAGCGTTCGGGTTTGCGGTTTCATTCTTGTAGAGGTAAGGCGGGTTGTCACCTTGGTTGCTCACTAGGATATCCAAATCCCCATTTTTGTAGAAATCAAAAACTTCTGCCCCTATGCCATTTGCATTTCCATAGGCACCTGACCTAACGGACCAATTCTCGAATCTTTCCTCACCTTCAATACGAAGGTTTTTAAAAAAGACATTATTATATTGCAAATTGGTTTGACCATTGACGATATACAAATCCTCATCACCGTCGTTATCGGCGTCAAAAAATTTGTTGCCCCAACTGAAGTGACCATTTCCTACTTTCTCTTGTTCTTGTCTATTTTCAAAAATTCCACTTTCGGAACCCATGAACAAAGGGTTAAGAATGGATTCTGCTATATTGGTTATGTAGATGTCAAAATAACCATCATTATTGTAATCGCCGATTGATGAACCCATTCCGTCACCATTATTGACTAGGTTATACTCCTCTGTGAAGTCGACGAAATCTTCTCCCTCTTGATTTAGATAAAATCGACCTAATCCGAAGTCATTTACTACGTAAATATCCATCCATCCATCACTATTGGCATCTATTGGCAAGGAGGACCATGTTCTGGACGGATTGTCAAGATTTAAAGCACCTTCAATTTCGGTATAAGTACCATCACCTTGATTATTGAAAAGGCGGTTAGGAACGGTTAAATAATTGAGATAAAGAGCGAGATCTCCGTCATTATCATAGTCCCACCAAAGACCGCTTGAACTGCTACAACCTTGACAGGGAACAATATTGGCTTTTGAGGTTACATCTGAAAAAGTATCATTGCCCATGTTGCGGTACAGCTGAGTACCGTCTTGATGGGCCAGCAATAAATCGAGAAAACCATCATTATCATAGTCGACCCAAGACACCCCCAATTTCACATCCTTGCCATCAGCGTTCGAATGCTGATTGCCAAAACCGGCTTCAATCGTCACATCTTCAAACCAACCGCCACGGTTGTTCAATAAACGACTCCATGTTTTGGGTTTATCAGGTTGAAACGAATTATAGGCTACAATAAAAATATCTATATCACCATCTTGATCATAGTCGGCAACTGCATTTCCAAAATTACCTCCCATTTCGGATAATATTCGAACGTTCGTCTCTGAAAATTGTTGGGCACAAAGAATATGGCCGCTCATTAAAAAATGGAGGAACAAGAAAATGATAATAAGCTTAACGTAGTATTTTTGCATTCGGCCCGTGCCTAGTGAATTACATGGCTCAATTTATTCCAAAAAAAGCGGGATTCTATTTTTTGGACAAAGAGAATTTGTTCATTTGTACGTTTTTATTGTTCACAGTCGATTAGGGTAAAAGGGAAAACAATTGCATAAAGTAATCATTATTAGCAACTAGGATGGCTTCTTTGCCATTAACAATAATTGGTTTCATATCCTTAGCATCATGAGGGGCAAAAAAACCACTCTCAGCTACTGTTATCACTTCAAAATTTCCTAACCCGTCACCCTTTAGAAACAAACCAATACCAGCATCATTTCTAGGAGTTTCGATTTCAGAGGCGTAAAGATTACCTGATATCAAAAGATCCAGTTCTCCATCTCTATCAAAGTCTTTTGCGATAATATTATTGATGCTCGATACTTGGGCCAATTTAGGCAGTTCATGCTTTCTAAACGACTTGCCATCTACATTTTCAATATAGTAAGAGGCAAAGGTTTTTGCTTTTAAGTGAAGGGCCTTGTCTAAATCGTCACCATAAATATCCTGTAAATCAGCCTCTCCAAAGGACTCATACGTTGGGAACTTTTTATTTAAGGAAGGTATTTGCTGTATGGAGCAAGACCGACCGCGAATAGGGAACAATGTACCGTGTTCATAATAACTTAATACGATATCACTGGTGCCGTTATTATCAAAGTCATAATTATATACCTCGAAAGGAGTTTCATTCGATGCTTTATATTTATAGTTCAATCCCAAATTACCAACAATAAGGTCTTGATCTCCGTCGCCATCCATATCTTGGTGTATTACCTTGTAATACCAGCCTTCTGTATCTTGAAGACCTTCTAATTTATGTATTGAAAAAGTACCATTTTCGTCCTGAATAAAGGTAGTAACCGGCATCCACTCACCGACCATGACAAGGTCTAATCTTTTATCAAGATTAATATCGACCCAAGTCGCGGAGGTCACCATGCCAACGGCTCTTAATTCCGGGGCAGTGGTTTCAGTTATATCTACCAGAAATCCATTCCTATTTTCCAACAATTTGCTATTTGCCGGTTTTGGATAGTTGCCCGGTACTAATCTTCCTCCAATAAAAACGTCCAGGTCGCCGTCATTATCAAAATCGGCCTTTTCTACAATGGATCCACTAATCCGATCTTTTGGAATTCGATGTACATCCTTCTTAAAAACACCGTTGCCATTATTTATATAGATTCGATCTTGAAGTTCTTTAGCGTTTGGCAAGAACTCATTGCCACCGCTTACGACCAAAAGATCCAAATCGCCATCGAGGTCGATATCCAAAAAAGTGCTTCCCATGTCTTCAGAGGATTTATCAGCGGACCAAGCACCTTCTTTTACTTCTTCGAATCCATCGCTATCACTTTGAAGAAACAACGTACCTGAAAAGCCAGCTGAGCCACCGGTGTAGAAGTCGTCTAACCCATCACCATTCACATCACCAACTGCAATTGAAGGCCCGAAAGTGGACATTTTATGTGGCAGTAGAACCTCTTTGCTATAGTCATCAAATTCATTTTCCTTATGTCTATGGTGCAGACCCGCTTTCTTAGTAATATCAGCAAATAAATAATCACTTTCTTTAGTAAGCAATGCAGGATTAATTTTACCTGAGACTTCTTGATCAATAGTGAGTTGTTGATTAGCTTTCACATCATTTAAAGATTGAAATGTTCCATCTGGCCATTGAATATCTATTTTTTCGATTTTTTCAATATTACCAAGTCCGAAGTGGGCGACATCCTCACTTTTAGATAAATACCCTCTTGTATTCGTAAGCTCTATGGTCTGCCAAAAGGTCTCGTCTTTAAATAAAGAAATACGTGTACCGTAAATTGGTTTGTTGTTTTCGCGCCTAAGTTCTAGCCGTATATAGTTGCCTAAATTTCTTTCGCGGGTATTGTTCCTGTACAGAAATGCCTTTTCATTTATATTGTTTACAACGAGATCCAAATCCCCATCCGAATCTAAATCGGCATACGCTGCTCCATTGGATAACGAGGGGAGTTCAAAACCCCAATCTTTGATGACTTTGGTAAACGTTAGATCCCCGTTGTTTTTGAACATATAATTATTGATCTTATCTTCTGGAGCCATTTTTGCCAAAGCCAAAACATCCACAATATCTTGGAATCTTCTATTTTTTTGCTTTGCAACTATTTCAAGACTGTCCAAAAGAATTTCATATTTATTATTTACATCACTATATCGCATATTTCTTTTGATCCCATTTGTAACGAAAACATCCTTAAAACCATCATTATCAAAGTCAGCAAACAACGGTCCCCAGCTCCAATCTGTATTTGAAACTCCTCCAAGTTGTGCTAAATCACTAAAAGTACCATTACCATTATTTCGCTGAAGAGTGTTGAACATATATTGATAGTGACCACCCTCTTTCACGATTGCCCAGAAATCTTCGGGATTCATACCCCCCATATTAGTCTTGATTCGCTTATGATCTTCTGCCACCATATCAACGACCATGATATCAAGGTTGCCGTCGTTATCATAGTCGGCAATATCACTGCCCATGCTAAAATTGGACGTATGCTTAAAAGTCTTTTTAAGTACTTCTTTGAACTTGCCGTCAGCGGTGTTTAAATACATAAAATCAGGACGGTCGTAGTCGTTGGTTATATATACATCCGTCCAGAGATCATTATTGATATCCCCTATGGTCGCCGAAAGGCCATGAGCCAAATTCTTTGTTCCCGCCGCATTCGAGATTTCGACAAAACCCTTCGACCCGCCTAAATTCTTGAATAGTTTATCACTATATCTTGGGTCTGCATTTTTAAGTGGGGTTTTACCGCCTTTACGGTTGCCGTAACTTGGGGGTTGATTGACCAAATACATATCCAAGGCACCATCTTTATCAAAATCAAAGAAATTGGCTTGAACTGAAAAACCGGAATCTGCGATGTTGTTCGATTTTCCTGCTTCCGAAAAGGTCAAGTCACCATTATTCAGGTAAAGTAAATTCGGACTATTTTCTAATTTGTTCCTTGCGCTTTTACAGATATAAATATCCTGATGTCCATCATTATTAATATCAGCGAAAGTCACGCCAGTTGACCAAGTGTCCGTTTTCATGATACCACTTTTCTCAGTGATATCTTGAAATTGTAAATTCCCCAGGTTTAGATATAATCTGTCATGAACTTGGTTACCCGTGAAAAAAATATCAGGTAATCCATCATTATTGATATCGCCTATGGCCACACCCGCACCATTAACAAATTTCTCATTCAATAAATGATTGTCCTTATCGGTCTCAATTAAGGTATTCTGAAAATTCAGTCCCGAGTGCTTGTAATCGACCAATGTAAAATGCTTATCACTACTTTTTAATGGAATTGTTTTTTCATTGGAACATGAACTCGTCAGCATTACAAAAAAAAGAAAATATTTAAAGATTAAGTGATTTTTGTTCATTGATATAAGGTTCTATTTCATAAAATTAACTCAAAAATAACTCAACATCTAAGTTATTCTAAACGTTTAAGGTAAAGTAGATGAACAAGGCTAATGTCCTGTTTGCACTGCCTTCGTAAATAATCTGAGCATCCTTTACAATGACAATATAAGCCAACTGAAATACTTACTATTGTGAAAAAGACAAAATAAATTACTGTTGATTAGATATTCCTTAATAATGCTCATCATTTACCATTGACCTTATAATTATTGTTCTTTTTTTGGATTGTTGCTGTTTTTGCCGCTTTTAATAGAATCTTGCTTTACATGATTTTCATCTAAAATTTTAAAAAACATTTGAACTTGAATTACTAACAAACTAAAAACTCATCCTATTATGTTTAAAAACCATTTTCGAAAAAAAATTCATAAAAGTAAAAGGGGCATTATGTCCTTATTTACTTTTATCTGTTTTACTTCATTGTCTTACGCACAGACAGTCACTGTAAGTGGTACTGTAACAGACGATTTAAACGCGCCACTTATTGGGGCCAATATTTTGATTAAAGGGACAACCAAAGGCGTAGTCGCCGATTTTGATGGAAATTTTTCCATCGAAACTGCGAGTGATGCCATATTGGTGGTCTCGTACACAGGCTTTGCTTCGAAAGAAATACCCGTAGATGGTCAAACGACAATAGCGGTGCAATTATTTCCAGATGCAGCCGCCTTGGACGAGGTGGTCATAATTGGGTATGGTTCGCGAAAACGAAGTGATGTAACCGGAGCTGTTAGTTCGGTAAATACTCAGTATATTGAGCAACAGTCTGCAGGCGATGCGACGAGGGCTTTACAAGGTAGTGCATCTGGAGTTACCGTAGTTTCTTCTGCGAGGCCTGGTGTTCAGGCTCAGGTTAGAATTCGAGGTTTGGGTACTATCAATGGTAACGGGCCTTTATATGTGGTCGATGGTGTTTTCGGGGCGCAACTACCCCCTACCAACCAAATAGAATCCATGCAAGTACTTAAAGATGCCTCATCAACTGCCATATATGGAGCTAGAGGAGCCAACGGTGTCGTTCTGATTACCACGAAAACGGGTAGAACAGGACAGAAAGCCAAAGTAGAGCTCAACGTAAGAACAGGAATTGGTACGGCAAACTCAAGATATGACTTGGTCACGGATCCTGTACTGATTGGCCAGCAGATTTGGTTAGAACAAACAAATGATGGTATTGCTCCGAACAGTGCACATTTCAATTTTGACCCGAATAATATTCAGGGCACTACGGTCAATGACTATTTGTTTCCAAATGGTGCGTCTATAGGAGATCCTTCTACTGATCCTTCTTTATATGTTGAACGTGATTATCCAATAACGTTGACTAATCAAGAAGGTACCGATTGGCTTAAAGAGCTTTATCAGCCAGCGCCTATAACCGATGTCACTCTTTCCGTAACCGGAGGATCTGAAAAAACGACCTACGCCTTAAGTGGTAACTACTTTAAGGAAGAGGGCGTCTTGCGATACAATTCATTCGACAGATATGCCTTTCGAGCAAATGCCGATTCTCAAGTTAAAGACTGGTTGAAAATTGGACAACGCTTGGGAGTTACTTTAACTGAATCAAAAGGTAATACGGCAGATTTTAATACTATTGTAGAAACAAGCCCATTAATTCCTGTACGTGATATTGCAGGCAACTTTGCCGGAGGTATAGTCGGAGGCGGCTTGAATGATGGGCCAAACCCCTTGGGAAACAATTTTCGGGAACGAAAAGATAAGAGAACCACGATAAATGCTACTGGTAATTTTTATGTTGAGGTAAAACCAATAAAAAATATTGCAGTTAAAACCCTCTTTGGCTACAATACCAGCTGGTATTCCAATTTCGATCCAAGATTTGCCGACCCGGAAAATACCAATGGTACAACGGGCAGTACCTTGAATGAGACCAGAGGTAAAAACCTGACTTGGAACTGGACGAATACCATAAACTATAGCAAAACATTCAATGAGCTCCATAATTTTGAGCTGTTATTGGGAACGGAGGCTACACGCTTTGAATTTGATCAAATAAATGCGGGGAGAGAAGGTTTTATTTCAACGGACGACGATTTTTTTCAATTGAGTTCAGGTTCCGACAATCAAACGAATGGTTCGGCCGCAGCAGCATGGGCGCTCAACTCCTATTTTGGTCGGGCGTATTATTCATACGATGATAAATACATGTTGGAGGCTACTATTCGGCGTGATGGATCATCAAGATTCGGATCGAACAATAGATGGGGTAATTTTCCGGCCGTATCAGGTGGATGGGTTGTCTCTCGGGAAAATTTCTTGGCCGATAGCAGTTGGTTAAGCTACTTAAAATTAAGAGCTGGTTGGGGACAATCTGGGAACGACCAAATCGGTAACTACAATGGCTTTTCTACGTTTGGTTCCGATTTAGGAGCGTCGTTCTATGGTATTGGGGGTGCGGATGGCACCATAATCCAAGGAGTCCAAACAACCGCTATCGGTAATCCCGATGCGAAATGGGAGACCACCACATCGACCAACTTTGCAGTAGACGCTACCTTGTTCAATCGAGTTAATATGACTCTGGATGTTTGGAGCAAGGATACCTCTGATATGCTATTTCCCGTTGCCATACCCGCAGTGGAAGGTATTGCTAACGCGCCATCTGTAAATATAGGGGATATGGAAAACAAGGGTATTGATCTCGAGCTAAGTTACAGAGGCGGAGGCTCAGATGATGGCGATTTCAAATATACGGTTGGCCTTATCTTTTCCCAGTATAGAAATCAAATTACTCGGTTATCCGACAATGAAGATGAGTTCATTGTTGGAAGCGAACAACGTGCACAACGTTATACGAGGGCAGAGACGGGTACAGCGTTTCCTGAATTCTTCGGCTACATTGTCGATGGCATTTTCCAATCACAGGCGGAAGCTGACGGTCACGCACCGAATGGGGATTATAACCAACCTGGAAATCTTATCATTCGTGACGTTGATGGTGATGGAGAAATCACGCCCGATGACAGAACCTATATCGGTAATCCAAATCCGGATTTTACAGCTGGATTGAACCTAAGGTTGGAATACAAGAACTTTGATTTCACAGCAAGTCTGTATACCAGTCAGGGCAACGATGCGATCAACTACTATAATCGTTTCACCAGGTACGGTTTATTTCAGGGTCCAAAAAGTGCCGATAGGCTATTTCGATCATGGGGAAGCCCTTTCTTGGCCAACAATGCAGATGCCGTACTGCCAAAAGCTTCATCCCAAACAAGTTTTGAACAAAATACGCATTCAGATTTGGTGGAAGATGCATCCTTCATCCGATTGCAAAATGCTCAAATTGGCTTTAACTTACCTGATAAAATATTGAATGATTTAGACATTTCATCGATGCGCGTTTATGTCATGGGAACCAATTTATTTACTATTAGTGATTATTCTGGTTTAGATGCGGAGATTTTTGTTGACAATGAAATTGACCGAGGCCTCGACAGAGGCAATTGGCCAGCCCCGAGGCAAATCATATTGGGTCTAGATATTAAATTATAAATTGTTTGAAAAATAAAATTGAGAAAGATGAAAAAAACACATTTTACAATCGGAATTCTAAGTGCCATAATGCTGCTTCTAGGTGCATGTAGCAAGGAATTTTTGGAGGAAAAACCAAAAGGGGCAGTTAGTGAGGCCACTTTAGCTAATGAAAATGGGGTGGATCTATTGCTTATTGGGGCGTACTCGAGAATTGATGGTTATGCCGCAGGAGAAGTCGGTGGTACGGGAGGCGCTTCGGCCACAAACTGGGTTTGGGGCGATGTAACATCTGATGATATGCACCGTGGGGATCAAACCGGTGGATGGTCGCCAATCAACCTGATTGAAAGGTATGAGGTGGATGCCGCCAATCCTTGGGTAGATGAACTTTGGATCGCCAATTTTGATGGAGTTGCCAGAGCTAACGATGCTCTGAAAATATTACGCCAAGCAAGTGAAAATATCGATGCTGCCAGAGCAACTCAGTTAGAGGCTGAAGCAAGGTGGCTAAGGGCATGGTACTATTTTCAATTGCGTTCAAAAATTGAAAAAGTTCCCTATATCACAGAAGATATGGTAGCAAGGGAAGTCGCCAATGATCGTGAGATTTGGGACGATATTGAAGCGGACTTGCAATGGGGCATAGATAATAATATGGACGAAGATCCGGAAATAGGCCGCGCTTCACGTTGGGCAGCGAAAGCCTTAAAGGCACGAGTTCATTTATTTCAGCAAGAGTTCGCAGAAGCTAAGCCCCTTTTGGATGATATCATCAACAATGGACCATTTACACTTATGGACCATTTTTACGACAACTTTGACGAAGAAAAACAGAATAACGCCGAGAGCATTTTTGAGGTTCAATATACCGTAAATGACGGTGCAGGGGATGCAAATTCCGGAATTGATCATAGAACATTGTTTCCAAGAGGAGCGGATGTAGGTCTGTGTTGTGCTTACAGCGCGCCTTCTTTTGACCTTTTCAATGCTTTTAAAGTTGATGCTGATGGTTTGCCGCTATTGGACACTTTTCAAGATGATCTGCTCTTGGAAGACTATGGTCTACTGGACACAGAACCCTTTACTCCTACCGATGTCGCCTTGGACCCTAGGGTTGATTGGACCATTGGGCGTAGAGGTATTCCATTTTTAGACTGGGGGCCAATGTCAGGTAGCGATTGGATGTTAGATCAGGCGGGCATGGGACCTTTCTTGAACAAGAAAATCATGTTCTACAAAAGAAATTTCAAAACCATTTCCATTTCGAGCCCCACTTGGTCTGCAGGTTTAAATGGCAACAACTGGCGCTTGTTTAGATTGAGCCATGTTATTTTATGGAGAGCCGAAGTCGCAGCTGAGGAAAATGATTTGGAGACCGCCAAGAACATGGTCAATATGATACGGGAGAGAGCACAAGATGATCTTGTAATGGGCAAAGTCAACAACACCACCTTTGAAAGCGGTTTTGTATTGGACATCGATGAAAATCAACCTGCAGCGAACTATAATCTTGGATTGTATGCTTCATTTCCTAATCAAGATTATGCACGAAAGGCAATATATCATGAAATGCGACTGGAGTTCGCCCTTGAAGGAATGCGTTTTCAAGACCTCGTGCGTTGGGGTATCGATGATGAGGTTATTCCGCAATACCTACAATCCGAACTCTCTAATGGCAAGTTACCTTGGTTGCAAGGGGCGGCATATACACCAGGCCAAGACGATCACTTTCCAGTTCCTCAGACACAAATCGATTTACAACCGGGAATATTGACCCAAGATCCATCGTATTGATAATAACATAATAGAGTAATCTCTATTAAGTTTTTGTTGAGTTAGTTTGAGAGCGGCCCTTAGTTGGGCCGCTTTTTTTTATAATTTATGTGAAAATTTAATTCTGAAGTTCAATAATGGCAAGACTGATATCTCCACAAATATGAACGGAATTTACCAATCTAAATGAACATACTATTTGAAATAGATTGGTATATTTAAGTGAGGTAGGAGAAATTCAACATTAAATGAAAAAAGCAATTAATTTTTGTCTTAGAAACTTTTGCTTCATTAGCACACTGCTACTTATTATACCGATTTTCGGCCAACCTCCCGATTTAAAATTTGAACACTTCATCGATGATAAGGGCCTTTCACAAAGTTCTGTGATGAAGGTGCTTCAAGACAGGGAGGGATATTTGTGGATGGCCACGCCGAACGGTCTTTATAAATATGATGGTAAGACTTTCACGATATATAGACACGAGGCCAATAATCCCAATAGTCTTATTAATAACTCCGTTTATGAGTTAGAATTGGATTCATCGGGCAATATTCTTATAGGAACTGGAAGTGGCCTTAGCAAGTTCAATCAGATTACCGAGACGTTTACAACTTTCCCGACTGTATTAAGAGACAAGCGAATCAGTGCCATTTACCCTGAAGAAGATGGGTCGCTCTGGGTTGGCACTTTACATTCCGGGCTTTATCACTTCAAAGGCTCTGACATAACTGGAGAGAAACCGGAGCGTTACCTACATCAACCCAATATCGCTTCAAGTATCAATAGCAATCAAATTCATTCCATTACCAAAGATGGTGAAGGAAATTTATGGGTGGGTACGGTCAATGGTGTGAACAAGATGAAAAAGGATTCCGAAAATGGGTTTATCCAGTTTGATGTACTGAATGAAAGTGTAAAATCACTGTTTTTGGACAGGAAAAGCAGATTATGGATTGGTTTGGAAGGGCTTTTGCTCTTCTGTATAGAACATCCTGAAAATTTCGATTCCCCTGAACAAACCAACTTCAAAAAATTTGATTTCGACCTTGAACTTACTGATAAGGCGGAATACGGAGGTTTGATAGCCATCAATCAGGCCTCAGGAGACAATCTATGGTTGGGAATACATGGTGTGGGCCTCTATTGGTTCAATTCTCAAAACGGCGTGTATAAACTTTATGCGCCCGATGTGTTGGATACCCAAAGCTTAAGCAGTACGAAAGTAGAAACTGTATTGGTAGATCGTTTTAATGTACTATGGGTCGGTACCGAAGAAGGTGGATTGAACAAATGTGATCTGGAAAAAAAAGATATAGCCTTTTTAAGGAAGAATGTCTTATCGAAAAATTCCCTGAGTAACCCGTCGGTCAATGCAATTATTCAGGGCGGGCAGAATTCGATTTGGGTAGGCTCGGAAAATGGCCTCAATCATATTGATTTCACCAGTGGGAATTTTGAAGAGCCAAGCTTTAGACACTACTATCTTAACAATGAATGGGCCCGCACTGAAAAGGCTATTCAACAACCTATTTGGTCCATTTTGAATGATCAGGACGATGATTATTGGGTAAGCGGTGCAGATGGTATTACCCATATGACGGTAGATCCAAAAACAAAGAAAGCCGTCTTTCATCAAAATGGATTCAATGAAATGATTGAGGTTTTTTCTTCCCTAGAAGACAGTGAAGGCAACTTATGGTTCGGTTCTTTTGTCGAGGGTTTGGTAAAGTGGAAAAAGAGAAAACTTCCAAATAGCAAATTGTTCGATTTTTCAGAGGCGGAATACTATTTAGCGAATCAAGATAAAGAAGGCAGCATAAGTGGCAGTGAAATCAGTTGTCTTTATGAAGATAGTAAAGGGAATATTTGGGTAGGCACTTTGCAAGGGGGTCTGAATTTGGTGGTTCCAGGAAAAAATGGTCAGCGAGATACTTTTATTTCTTACCAGCACGATCCTGAAAACTCAAATTCCCTTAGCCATAACTCGGTCTTTTCCATACATGAAGATAAAAACGGCAACTACTGGATCGGTACTTTCGGAGGAGGTTTGAATAAAATGCAACTTTCGGAAACCGCCGACGGACAACCAAAATTTAAAAATTACACGGAGGATGACGGACTGGCCAACGACGCCATTTACGGAATCCTTGAAGATGAAGATGGCAAATTATGGATAAGCACTGACAATGGCGTTTCTAGTTTTGACCCTAAAACGGAAGTCTTTAAAAATATCAATAAGGAAGATGGGTTACAAGGCAACAATTTTAGAAAGAATGCCTACTTTAAAAATGAAGACGGTTATCTCTTTTTCGGCGGTTTTAAGGGATTGAATATATTTCATCCCAATAATCTAAAGGATAATACCATTCCCGCCATCCCTAAGATAACTACCTTCAAAATAAAAAATGAAACAGTTAATGTGGGCCAAAAAATCAATGGCCGTGTCCTTTTGAATCGGTCGCTATCTACCTTAAATGGGGAAGAAATTGTTCTGTATCATGATGAGAGTGCACTTACTTTTGAATTTGCCGCTCTTCATTTTGCCGCACCTGAAAAAAACCGATTTTCATATAAGCTTGAGGGATTTGATGATGATTGGCATAATTCAAAAGAAACATCATTTGCCCACTATACCAATCTGTCACCGGGAGAATATGCATTTAAAGTAAAAGCTGCCAATAACGATGGTATTTGGAACGAAACACCAGCAAGCCTGAAGTTCAGTATTTCACCACCATTTTGGATGACGGGATGGGCGTTCTTGCTGTATGCCTTGGCCTTGACACTTATTTTTCTTGGAATCAGGTCCTATTTTCATCTAAAGGCCAAGGAAAGAACAGCCATCAAAGTGCAACACGAAATTGAAAAGGCCAATAAGCTCAAGCTTCAATTTTTCACGAATATTTCACATGATTTTAAAACCCCGATTACGCTCATAATGAATCCGCTGGAAGAGATTTTGGAGGAGCTTGATATTAGCAACTCGTTGCGAAAGAAGTTGGGTGTCATGCAAAGAAATGCGGACTACCTCTTACGGTTAGTCAATCAATTGATGGAGTTCAGAAAAATCGAAGTAGGCGAAACCAAATTGGTGGCGACCAAATCGAATATTGTTCATTTTGTTAGGGAGATAACATTTTCCTTCAAGGCATTGGCATCAAAGAAAAATATAGATTTGGTTTTTGAAAGTCAATTATATGCCTTCGACATATGGTTCGATTGGGACAAACTGGAAAAAGTGCTGAATAATTTGATTTCCAATGCCGTAAAGTTCACAGATGAAGGCGGGAACATCATCGTGCGTCTATTTAGTCCGAAAGACAACTCAACTATTTATATTAAGGGTGGCGAAATAAAATCTGAATATGTCTGTATTGAAATTGAGGATAATGGCCCAGGCATACCCCATGATCAGCAGCCTCACATTTTTGAACGATTCTATCAGGTAAATAAAACTGCTGAAACTGCTTCCAAATCGGGTTCAGGTATTGGATTGGCTATCACCAAAGATTTGATGGACTTGCATTATGGAAGTGTAGAGGTAGATTCAAAAATGGGAGAAGGATCCAGGTTCATATTGAAGCTTCCTACGGGGAGGGAACATTTATTGCCAGAAGAAATAGCAGCATTTTCAGAACCTGAAAAGCAGACCGTTTCATTGGTGTCGAAGGTAACATTGAATGAATCCGAAAAAGCCAAGAAGAAAGTCCATCTTAAAAAGAAATCGGTACTGGTCGTAGATGACAACGAAGATATTAGGTCTTTGGTCAAAAACGGATTGCATAAAAAATACCACGTCTTGGAAGCCGATACCGGTAAGATTGGCCTAAAAATAGTTCTACAAGAATTGCCAGATCTAATTATTAGTGATGTGCTAATGCCGGAAATGGATGGAATCGAGTTTTGCGATCGGCTCAAATCCAATATCCGAACCAAACATATCCCGATAATCTTGCTTACCGCCTTGAATTCCGTTGAACATAGAATTGAAGGAATTGAGTCGGGAGCCGATGCCTATATTCCGAAACCCTTTAAAATGAAGCTGTTGTCTATCACAGTTGATAAGCTTATAGAGTCTTGGGAATCTATTCGGCTTCGATTCATGACAAAGGAGCAACTGACCCCAAAGGAAGTTGTTCTGGATTCTGAGGATAAAAAGTTTTTAGATAGAATAATGGAACTCATGGAAGAACAAATGAGCAATGAAAATTATCAAATCGAGCAATTGGTCGATGATATGCATACAAGCCGATCGACTTTTTTCAGAAGACTTAAAAAACTAACGGGCCAACCCCCGAACGATTTTATACGAATGATACGTTTACAAAGAGCAGCACAGCTATTGGAACAGGGAGAACTAAGTATTGCCGAAGTCAGTTACAAAGTAGGTTTTAACGACCCCAATTATTTTGGAAAGTGTTTTCGTAAGCAGTTTGGCGAGGCTCCGTCAAGGTATCTTTCAAAAAGTGAAGTTTAAACACATTGCACATCTAGGCAGGACGTACTTTCAATCAAATTCTTCCGAGTCAAGTGTGACCGAGTTTATATGTCGATTAAAATGAAAATGAAGACCATATATAGTTGTCTAATCATTGGACTCATTTTTTCCTGCCAAGAAAAAAAGGAGCCAATCTCAAAAAATAGACCCAATATCGTATTTATCATCGCGGATGATGTCAATTGGAATGATGTCGGTGCCTACGGGAACCATGTAGTGCGAACTCCGAATATAGATCAATTGGCAAAAGACGGGATGCTTTTTACCCAGGCCTTTTTGACGACCAGCTCTTGCAGTCCCAGTAGAACGAGCATCATTAGTGGATTGTACCCGCATAATACCGATGCCGAACAACTCGCATGGCCCCTCCCCGATGGAAAAAAAACATTTGTAAAAGAGCTACAAAATTCGGGATATTGGACAGGTTTGGCGGGAAAACATCACTTAGGGCAATCTGTCGATGACGATTTTGATACCATTTATGAAATGCAATGGAAAGATGCCCCTAGCGGCCTTGATCGTCGCTTGGTTGGCGATGGAAGTGGTTGTGACGATTGGGTCAAATTACTTCGAAGCAGGGACAAGGACAAACCATTTTTTACGTGGTTGGCATCCTTTGATGCACATAGGCCTTTCTATGAAAATAGTATTGATAACCCTCACAATCCGGAAGATGTAATTTTACCGCCTTATCATCCTGATAAGGAAAAAGTTAGAAAGGACTACGCTTTGTACTATGACGAAATTAGCCGACTCGACGATTACGTCGGCAAGGTCGTTTCAGAATTGAAAAGGCAAGGCGTTAGTGACAACACGATGATTTTATTTATCACAGATAATGGCAGAGCCTTTCCTAGAGATAAAACCACCCTCTACGAAGGGGGAATTAAAACCCCATGGATTATTAAATGGCCCGCTAAAATCAAAGCAGGCAGTAGAAGTGATAATTTAATAAGCTCGATAGATATTGCACCGACTTTTATGAAAATTGCCGGGTTGAGGCCATTGCCTGAATTTGAGGGATTGAATTTTACCGCACTCCTAAACGAAGAGGCAGAACCTATACGAGATGAGATTTATGCTGAAGATCATTTTCATGATTTCGAAGATTATACGAGAGCCATCCGGACAAATAAATACAAGTATATAAAGAATTTCTACCCCGATTTACCCAACACCCCTTCCGCGGATATCATTAGGGACTTGACTTGGAAAAGCATGATAAGTGAGCGGGAGAAAGGTAATTTGAACGAAGCCCAAATGGGGTGTTTTATAACGCCAAGACCCAATGAAGAACTCTACAATATTTTGGCAGACCCTCACGAGTTGAACAATCTTGCTGAGAGCGATGCTCACAAAGAAGTGCTATCGGACATGCGTTCAAGGTTAAATCGAATGCGTGAATTGACAAATGATACACTCCCACTGGCCCGCACCCCTGATGATTTTATTAGGGATACCGGATTACCGACCAAGTACCGTATTCGACCAAGGCCATCGAAGGAAGTATATATGAACGCGCTTTTGTCGGGTAAAACTTTGACCAATCCTGATTTTGAGTAATACTTTTTCCTTAAAATGACCAAACTGAGAAGCACCATTCTGATTTCGAAAGATTCCTTTTTTATATTTTGCCTGACGGTTCTATTAACTGGCTGCCAACCTAAATTGAAATCCGGTTCTTTTGAGGCCGACCTTGACATACTAAAGAACATAAACGATATTCATGTGCTTCAAACCGAGAACGCCATGGTAGCCGTTTCTGGTAACCTACAAGGCCGTGTATTCACAAGTAGCTCCAAGGGATTAAAGGGAAAAAGTTACGGTTGGTTCAAAAGGAAAGCTATTTTAGACGGTAGTTTTAAGATACAATTCAGTGGTTTGGGAGGAGAAGATCGAATGTGGTTTGGACCACAGTACGGAAAGTACAACGTGTTCTTTAAAAAGGGCTCAACCTTCGAAGATGAACATATGCGGATGGCTCCCGACCTGGACACTTTAAGTTTCAAGGTTCTCTCGAAAAGTAAAAAAAAGGTAACAAGTGAAGGGTGCATGAAAATTAAGAACTATCAAGATTTTGTTTTTGATATTGAGGTGAGAAGAAGCGTTTCCATCATGGAAAAAAAGAAGATTGAAGAAAACCTAGCTATTTCATTGACTGAAAATATATCGTATGTTGGTTTTGAGACTGAAACCAAAATAACCAATGTCGGTTCAGAGAAATGGTCTAAAGAAAAGGGTCTCATTTCTATTTGGATTTTGGGATGCATAATTCCTACCGATAACACGGTTGCGATTATTCCAACCAGAGGTCGGATAGAAGGCGTTACAAACTATTTTACGCCGTTGTATGATTCAAGAATGCAAATCAAAGATAGAGTTGTCTACTACAAAGCCGATGCAAATTATTTGAATAAAATAGGAATACTTCCAGAAAATACCATTCCGGTTTTTGGAAGCTATTCCCCTGAAATGAATCTGCTTACGATTGTTGAATTTACTTTTGATGATAGTCCGCTATACATGAATTCTCAAAAAACCGAACAAATAGACCCTTATGGTGGCGATGTGATAAACATATTCAACGATGGCACTATCGCAACGGCTGGGCCATTTGGTCCATTTTATGAATTAGAGAGTTCTTCAAGTGCCAAAGAACTTGAAGTCGGTGCGGTTCAGACACACGTTAGTAAAACCTATCATTTTGAAGGAGACGAGGTTTATTTAGATGCCATAGCAGAAGCCATTCTAGGCGTTAAGTTATCGAATCGGGTAATTTTTTAGAAACAAGTTTACTTGAAATATTTCTTATCCTATTCAATGTCTGATGAAGTGAATTTTCGAAAGGGACACAAAACTTATTAAACAAACTAAATATTGTTTTGAGCTTGGACAAAATTCCCTCCTTTATTTTCAATAAATACTTATATATTTATTTCAGGCGAGGCTTTTACTGTAGGCGATTATAATAATGCCCGTAATCATACAGGCTAGACCGCCATAAAGAGCCATTCTAGCTTTAGACGAAGCTTTTACCCATTCTTTCGTAATCAGTCCGCTCACAATGGCCGTTGCAACCGCCGAAGTGTTGAAAATCGCATAGCCGACAGTGTTACCAGAAGCACCTAATTTCGAGGCGGCGTAACCAAAAAGTGCAGAGGCCGCATAATGGAAAACGGCCATAATCAAAATCAAAAAGAAATTCTTTGCGAATGCCGAAGTCCTAAAATCACCCCACGCTTTTTTTGCACTCAACTGCCATAAAAAGTATGCAGTCATGACAATGCCACCGCTGATGAATATGGGGAACATTACTGCAACTCCCGTAATCCAATCCGCGTTATTATAAGATTTCAAAGCATCTGTCAGATACGGAGCACCCGCCGCATTGGCATAACTAAAACCGGTAGCTAATAGCCCGCCGATTACAGCAATTAGGATTCCCGCCGCCACAGAGCCTTTCTTTTCAGTAGTTTCCGCTTGTTCTTGGCCAGCCTCATCTTTCTCACGTATTAGACCTGCCTTTCCATTTAGGATTACACCAATAAGAACGATTACGATACCTATTAAAATGAAGGTCAAGACATTGCTCGGGGGAAGGCCGTCAACCACAAAGGGCAACAGCGAACCAACCAAAATAACCGTTCCGATGAAAAGTGAAAATCCTAGTGAAAGTCCGATATGGTTGATGGCCTTGCTCCACATCATTACCCCTATACCCCAGAGGAAACTGGTCAGTCCCATCTTTATCCAGATATCGGTGGGCATATTTCCGAAGACATCGGAAAAACCGTCAATCAACGTTACCGAAGCGATTATCGGTACGACGAACATGGTCAACAAAAAGAAAAGACTCCACGTATTTTCATATTTAAAGTCCGTTGTGAATTTTTCGGGAAGGGCATAAAGGCCGAGCATCAAACCTGCGATAATGGCTAAAAATATTCCTGTGGTCATGGTTTCTAAATTTTATTGTTTTTATCCTGTCACATCGAGCGGAGTCGAGATGCCGTCAGAATTGGTCGTTGTTTGTTCTCGACTCCGCTCGAAATGACAGTTCGGTTAAGGGTTACCATTTGAATTTGAAAATGGTTGTACTTTCATATTTTTCACCTTTTCTAAGGATACTTTTTGGAGAATCGGGAATGTTGGGCCCGTTTGCATATCGATGTGCCTCGCAACAGAATCCGCGATACTTTCCATATTGTAATCCTGATTCGCGTTTGAGTTCATCGGAAGTATATTTTCCCGTATAGAAGAGCATCCCAGGCTCCGTCGTGGAGACTTCCAATGCTCTGCCACTTGTCGGTTCCCTGATTTCCACTACTTTTTCGAGCTCGAACCCCTTTTCTTCGAAGAGATAGAAATGTTCGAAACCATCGTCCATTGCTTGATGCACCTCTCCGATTACTTTTCCTTCTCGCAAGTCGTCTGGTTTACCTTCAACCGAAACATTTTCTCCCGTTGCGGCTCCGGTTGCATCCCAAACCTGTTTTGTGCCAGAATGAACCTGCGCCGTATGCTGCTCTACATTATCTGAAAATCCGGATAAATTGAAGTAGGTATGGTTGGTAATGGTAAAGGGCGTATCCGCATCTGTGGTCGCCTGATAATCCATTCGGATTTCGTTATCGTTGGTCAACGAAAATGTAACAGACACGTCCACGTTTCCAGGAAATCCTTCTTCCAAGTGTTTGCTTTGTAACGTCATTTCGATTTGTGAAACGTTTTCATCATAAGATTTTACGTTCCATATTTTCTTGTCAAAACCAACTTTTCCCCCGTGAAGATTATTCTCGCCTACAATTTTTGCCAATTCGTACACTTGTCCATTTAGGCTAAACTTGGCATCTTTGATTTGCGAGCAATAACGGCCCACAGTACCTCCAAAATAGGGCGCATTTGCTTGATATGCATCAGAGAAATAACTATCGAAAGTGTCAAAACCACATACGACCTCTGCAACTTCCCCATTCTTGTTGGGGACAATTATGGAAGTAATCGTAGCTCCGTAATTGGAAATTTTGACCGACATACCGTTGTCGTTTTGCAAGGTATATAGTTGGACTTCTTTGCCGTTATGTTCGCCGAAATGGGTTTGTGTAGTCCGCATCAACTTTTATTTTTGTTTGTAGGGATTCAATTTTTTCCAATCAAATTCGACTCCGATACCAGAAGTATCTGGGGCCACCGCTCGATGATTTTCAACGACCAAAGGTCTTTTGGTATATTGGTCAATCGGGAAACTATGTACCTCTAGCCATCCGGAATTCGGTTGCGCCGAGACCAAACTCACATGCAATTCCTGCATTCCATGAGAGCAAGCAGGAATATTATACTCGTTGGCCAATCGAGCTGCTTTCAACCAACCTGTTATTCCGCCGCAATTGGAAGCGTCGGGTTGCACGTAAGATAGTTTTGCCTGTTCCATAGCATATTCAAACTCATGAATGGTATGCAGGTTTTCTCCCATTGCCAAAGGAAAACCCGTGGCATCGGCTATTTTGGCAAATCCTTTATAGTTATCGGGAATAATCGGCTCTTCGAACCAAGTGATATCATATTGTCGAAACTTTTCGATAGCTTCAATGGCCTTATCCACAGTCATCGAATAATTGGCATCGACCATAAAGGTCACATCTGGACCAATATATTCGCGAACTGCTTTGATGCGCTCAATATCCTCATCAAGGTTTTCGCGACCGATTTTTATCTTAACGGCATTAAATCCTGCGGCCAAATAGCCTTCCATATTTTTCAACAACTTCGGAATGGGAAACTGTAAATCGATTCCCCCGCAATAGGCTTTGCAGGTATTTCCAGCACCACCTGCCATTTTCCACAGGGGTTGATTTGCTTTTTTGCACTTGATATCCCACAGGGCAATATCAATGGTGGAAACCGCAAATGAAACGATTCCGCCACGACCCACATAGTGCATGTGCCATTCCATGAAATCATAAATTCCGTCAATATCGTCGCCATTTTTTCCAATCAAGGCAGGAGCAATGTCATGGTCGACCATTGCTTTTATAGAATGGCCGCCCTTGCCTCCCGTATAGGTGTAACCCGTTCCATGAGTGCCATCATCCAAAGTGACGGTGGTTGTTACCAATTCAAAATGGGTATGGTCGCCGTGTTTGGCATCGTTCATTACCTCAGGCAATGGCACCCTGAACAAGGTACAGTCAATGGTCTTTATTCGTGAACCCATTTAGGCTTTGTGTCTGATATAAAAGGTCTTTTTCTCCAAGTATTGTTCGAAGCCGTATTTGCCATCTTCACCTCCGCTTCCCGATAATTTATATCCGTTATGAAAACCTTGGTGCTGTTCACCATGACCTCGATTTACATAGATTTCTCCATATTCGAGTTCGTCATTACATTTCATAATGGTATTCATATCATTGGTGAACACCATAGCCGCCAAGCCATATTCACAATCATTGGCGTAACCAACTACTTCATCAAAAGTCTTAAATTTCAAGACTGGTAAGATAGGTCCGAATGATTCTTCGTGAACAATGGTCATATCTTGAGTAACATCTGTAAGAACGGTTGGTTCAAACCAATACCCCTTTTCAAATTGAGAACCTTCTGGGCGTTTACCACCGGTAGCAAGTGTTGCTCCCTCTTTCAAACTCACTTCAACCAAATGCTCCATATGTTTTAATTCGGATGCGTTGACTTTTGGTCCCATATCTGTTTCTTCCATCATGGGGTCACCCACTTTTAGGGCTTTGGTCTTGGCAATGAATTTTTCCATAAACGTATCATAGATTTCTTCGTGCACATACATTCTTTCGTTACAGGTGCATACTTGTCCGCAATTGTCAAAACGGGAATGCAAAGCGGCATCCACGGCAGCATCAATATCGGCATCTTCGAAGACAATGAAGGGTGCCTTTCCCCCCAATTCCAATTGTACATGTGTTAGATTTTGAGCGGCGTTCCGCGCAATTTGTTGCCCTACTGGAGTAGACCCGGTCATGGTGACCATTTTTGTAATAGGATTTTCCACAAGGGCATTACCCATAGCCCTGCCTGGCCCTGTGAGTATGTTTAGTACTCCATCAGGAAGCCCTGCTTTTTTAGCCAAATTTCCAAGTTCTAAAGTTGCCAAGGGAGTTTCTGAAGTAGGCTTGATGACCACCGTATTTCCTGCAACTAATGCAGGGCCTATTTTGCGACCGGCCAATGCCAATGGGAAATTCCAAGCTGTAATTGCCACGACAACGCCACGGGGTATCTTTTGAATCCAGATTTGTTCATTGGGATTGTCCGAAGGAATAATATCTCCTTCAATTCGGCGCGCTCCTTCGCAAGCATATTCAATAAAGGAAGCCGTTACCGCTACTTCCATTTTGGCAACCTTCAAGAGTTTGCCTTGTTCCTTGACCAAAAGCTCGGCCAATGCATCGGCATTCGCCTTAATCTCATCAACCAATTTGTATAGTATTTCAGCACGTTGACGTGCTGGTAATTTTTTCCATGATTTTTGGGCAAGTTCTGCCGCTTCTAAGGCCATTTGTGCTTCCTCCACCGTTCCGTTTTGTACTCGTGCCACGATTTCTTCTGTGGACGGATTGACCACGTCTATGGTTTCACCAGAAGTTGATGTAATCCATTTTCCGTCTATGAATAATTGATATTCCTTTATATCTGCCATAATGCTCTAATTATGAATTTGATTTGATATTTCTAACTATATCCTACTTCGTATCTTCAAAATGGAAACCGAGTTATCGTCCCATCCAACCCCCATCGACAAGCATCGTACCACCGTGCATGTAGTTTGAAGCTTCCGAACAAAGGAAGACGATAGGTCCTTGAAAATCTTCTGGTTGCCCCCAACGACCTGCCGGAATTCGTGCTAAAATGGCCTCGTTTCGTTCTAGATTGTTTCGTAGGGCTTCGGTATTATCTGTACTGATATATCCCGGTGCAATGGCATTTACGTTTACACCCTTGCCCGCCCATTCGTTGGCAAAGGCCATGGTCATTTGACCTATCGCACCTTTACTGGCCGCATAACCTGGAACCGTGATTCCACCTTGGAAGGTGAGTAGGGAGGCGGTAAAAACGATTTTACCAGCTCCTCTAGCCACCATTTCTTTACCGAGTTCACGAGTCAGCACAAACTGTGCTGTTTGATTCACTTCGATAACCTTATCCCAATATTCATCGGAATGCTCTACCGCCGGGGCTCTTAGAATAGTGCCCGCATTATTTACCAGAATATCGATTTTAGGAAAATCATCTTTTACCTGTTTAATAAATGCATAAAGGGAATCGCGATTTCCAAAATCGCACTGATAAGCCTTGAACTTACGGCCGATACCTTCGACTTCTTGTTCTACTATACTTCCATGCAGTTCTAAAGATGCACTCACGCCGATAATATCTGCCCCAGCTTCTGCTAATGCAACGGCCATACCTTTACCGATTCCTCTTTTACATCCTGTCACCAAGGCTGTTTTTCCTTTTAGGCTAAATTGATTCAATATGCTCATTGTGTTCTGTTGTTGTGTTTTAATATTAAGCCTGACAATCCATCAATACTTTCATTCCATCGGGATTATTATCTATATTTTCGAAAACATTTTGAATATTGCTTAAAGGTTGCACGTCGGTTATCATCTCTTCAAAAGGAAGTTCATTCTTTGTTATAAGTTCAATGGCTCTTTCATAGTCTTCTTTCTCATAAACACGTGCCCCAATGAGTTTCAGTTCTTTCCAAAAGAATTTAAACAGGTCGATTTCTTTCTTTTGCCCATGGATGGCTACCATTAAAATCCGTCCTCTAATTCCAGCTACTTCGGTCATTACATCTAATGCAGGCTGAACGCCAGCAACTTCAAAAACCACATCGGCTCTGCGGCCCTCGGTTTGTTCTTTGACATATTCCACCAAATCCAATTTCAACGGATTTACCGCATTTAACCCCAATTCTTTTGCTTTTGCAATTCGATTTTCGTTGACCTCCGAGACAATTACCTTGGCACCAGTTTCCTTTGCGACCATGGCGACTAAGAGTCCGATGGGACCTCCTCCCAATACAACAGCTGTTTCGTCAGCCTGAAGTTCGCTTAATCGTACATCGTGCACGGCAACTGAAAGAGGCTCTATCAAAGCGGCTAATTTTAAATCCGTTTCATCTTTCAATTTATGAAGTGTAAAGGCCGGAACATTCCAATATTGCTGCATGGATCCAGGGCTGTCGATTCCAATGAACTTTAAATCTTCACAAATATGGTTGAAACCTTTGTCCGAGGGTTTTACACCTCTATCATCCAAAGGTCGTACCACCACTTTTTGACCAACTGAAAACCCTGAGACCCCATCCCCAATTGCATCAATGGTGCCTGACATTTCATGGCCAATAGTCACGGGAATGCTTACGCGTTTGTCCATCATACCATGGTAAATATGAACATCGGTTCCGCAAACTCCGCTGTATGCTACCTTAATTCTAACTTCATCGCTAGCAGGGTCTTCGACTTCTTTTTCAACTACCGAAAAAGTCTTTTTTCCCTCGTAAATGGTTGCTTTCATTATTCTTGAATTATGAATCTTATTTCCTTATTTTTTTTCGCCTTTGGCTACATGAGTGGTTTTTCTTCTTGAAGAGAACCTCATGATACTTTGGTAATCAGCACTATTATAAACATGGGTCAAGCCCCAACGCAGAATTTCGGTTGGTTCTTTTTCCGTATCCGCAGTTCGATTCAAGCCGATTGCATGTGCATTTACCCCCGGAATTACGGACATAATCTCAAAATTGATTCCGTCAGGTGCCCATTGAATCGTGTTTTTCTCTGGCCCATCTGTAGTAATCAGCGAGGCGATTCCACCGTTGTAAGGCCAAACACATATTTCGTGTCCACTGTTACTAATGGGGTTATATTTGGATTTTACATAAGGCCCTTCAGGTTTGTCCGCAATAGCGACCCCGTGACGAATTTGTCTTCCACCAAAAGTGATTGCCTCACCCATTTGTTCACCTTTGTAATAGAGATAGAACTTTCCTTTATAAGGTAGGATGCATGGGTCATGTACCTTATGGCTATCAAAATCACCTTTCTTTTCTACCATAAAGCGATTCTGTTCCTCGCCTTTCCAAATTCCATTATCCGCCGGGCGCAATATAGGTTCTTCGCTTTTCGTCCAAGGTCCGTTCGGCGAATCTGACCATGCTAAACCAACTGTATTTTTAACCCGCACATTGTAAGGAGATTTGACCGCCTGGTAGCAGAGGTAATATTTATCTTCCCACTTCATGATTTCCACAGTGAAAACCGAACGATCGTCATAAGCACCTTTTTCTCCCCGTGCCACGGCAAGACCTTCTTCTTTCCATGTCCATCCATCTTCAGAAGTGGCATACCAAATATCACAGCGATCCCAAGGAAAAACTTTATCATTTTCGATATCGCCACCAAAACCTTGTGTTGGTCCCGTACTTCTGGTATACCATACATAATACTTACCATTTTCCCTTATAATGGCACTTGGGTCTCGCCTGACCACGCCTTCTTCGTAAGCCAGATCCCCTTTTAGGGGTTGAAGCTGGTCAAATTGAATGAACCATTCGTTACCTAAATCTGTCGGCCATTTCAGCGCGCGCTTGGAAGCTGCACTTAAATACTCCGGATTTGTAATACCGAGATGGTCTATTTGTTCATCACTTATACTTGTACTTTCCGAATCGGAACTTATCTCTGTTGTTTCCGAATCGGACGAAGAAACACAAGATAGTAGAAGAAATATAATGGAGAGATTCAAAATAAAACTTAGTTTTTTAATAGCGTAATTCATGATTCTATTTTAGGGTAAATATAAATTTTTACTTCTGGCCATGAAACTTGATGGAGATTTCCCAAACAACTTCCGAAAACATTTACTAAAATAATTGGGGTCTGAAAAACCAACTTGGTAGGCGACCTCCGCAATGCGCAACTGTCCCATTTCCAATAAATGTAATGCGCGCTCCAATCGTATTTTTTTCATGAAAGCTTGGGGTGCCTGTCCTGTCAAATTTTTGAGCTTTCTAAATAAGGTAGATCGGCTAACATTCATATCGTACGATAAATTATCAACCCAATAGTTATCGTTAGACATATTGTCTTCTATAAGATTAAATATTTTATCCAGAAAATCATTTTCCATTGAATTCGATATGCTTATCCCTGAAGAGATTGTCGTTTTGAACTCGTTGGAACCATGCAGGGCATCAACCGAAAGAATAAGTTTTTGGATGTCTTCCTTCGACAACTTTATACTTATCTTTTTTGAAAAAAAAATGGCATCGGGCTGAATATCAGTTTCACCATCCAAATCATATAAAGAATTCGAGACTTCTGGCGAGTCATCTAATTCTTCGGGAATACCACAGTGAATATTAATAAGATGCTCGCCATAGTCAATATAATTTATTTCTAGTTGAAGTTCTTCCAACGTAGGTTGTAACCTTTGGCTAGCTGTCATAACGGAAGTATCGGCGCTTCCAAAGCTGTATTTATTTATTTGGTTCATATATGAAAATAGTTTCCTATATGAACCAAATATATAAAAAAATAACTTCCAATATGGAATTAGATGTATTTTATTGTTTTACATTGGGAATCTTCTAAAAAATAGAGTGTAAAATCGATATAATTCAGATTATCCTTTTCCGTTTAAGTCACGGCAGGGGAGGTAAGCAATTTATTGCTTACCTCATTTACACTATTTACTCTTTAGATGTTAAACAGTTTGGATCGAGAAGCTTCGTTATAGACGAAAAAAGGCCAAGATATGGACTAGTATGTTCATCTACACTTGTGACAGATAACCGATTTTTGCCGAAATTCTCATCGCATATTTAATTACGATCGCACCGTTCGATGCAAATTGCTCGGCAGGCAGTCTTCCATCAGGTCCTGTAATCCATAGTGCGGCTATGGGATGTCCCTGCTCATCAAAAATGGGTGCTCCGACACAATTGATGCCTTGAATGTCTTCTCCATTATCAATGGCATACCCTTTCTCCCTTACCTCCTGAAGATTGGTAACAAGGTCCTTTTTCGAGACAATTGTATTTTTGGTAAACTTAGTCAGTTTTTGGTTTTTCAGGATTTTATTCCGTTCCTCGTCAGGAAGAAATGCTAATATACATTTACCACCAACAGAACTGTGGAGGTCGAACTGTGTGCCTGGTTCAACAAAAAGTTTTACTGGATAGGTAGATGGCACTTGTTCTAAAATAGTGCCTTTTGATCCCAAAATGATACCTAACATTACGGACTCTTTCGTCTTATCCCTCAGAGCGCGCATTACGTCGATCGAATTCTCTACGATGCTTTGCTCGTTCATTGAAGATACCCCCAAGGTGAGCATTTTTCTGGTCAGCGTTATTTTCTTAGTGGTTTCATTTTTCTGAAGGTAATTTTTGAATATCAAGGTACTGACAATACGGAAAGCGCTGGATTTCGTTACGGAAAGGTTTTTCATGATTTCGGCCAAGGTCAAACCTTTAGGTTGGGTAGAGAGCAGTTCCATTATCAACAATGCTCTTTCTAGATTAGGAACATTATAGTTAGACTTCAAATTTTCTTTCGCTTTGTTCATCAGGTATCTTTAATGCCGGCTAATTTAACATTATTTATGTTACCTCAGAAATATGCAAAGCATCAAAGAAGCCAAGCACATTTAATAGATGTCTGGTAATTAACAGTCTTATTACACTTTTTAAAACTTAAAAATAGCTACTTGAATTCTATGGAATTACTTCAACTTAAGCTGTTCTATTTTTAAATTTTCAGTACCACGAATGGCTTCATAAGCTGCAATCATTTCTTGAAGTTTTTCTGGATTGCTTTTGGCAAGATTATTTTGCTGACCAATATCTTCCTTTAAATTGTACAAAAGATATTCATCGGAATTCGCTAATTCAATGTTGACTTGTTTGTTAATCGCAGGACCTTCGTAGGGTGGTATCATCGCCCAATCGCCTTTTCGAAATGCGGTTCGTGAGGTGGCTTCGATGACCATTTCATCGCGTCCAGCAGTACTTTTACCAAGGAACAAATCCAATAATTCCATGCTATCTTCAGTACTTTCGCCACTATCGACCAAGGCAGCTAGCGATGAAAATAAGTCCAATTGGGAGACCATGGCATCGGATACTCCTGGACTGATTTTACCTTTCCAATAGGTGAAGAACGGAACCCGTGTTCCAGCTTCGAACAGACTATATTTACCTCCTCTGAGGGCACCTGCAGGTTTGTGATTTCCTAGTTTTTCTTCTGAATCATCATAGTATCCATCATTTACTACAGGTCCGTTATCACTTGAAAAAACAATAAGCGTGTTTCCCAACAATCCTTCCGATTCCAAGGTTTTAACAAACTCGCCTACCATCCAGTCCGCTTCAACAATGACATCTCCTCTTGGACCCATTCCGGAAGAACCGACAAAGCGAGCATTAGGTGTTCGTGGCACGTGCGGTTGTTGCAAAGCATAGTATAGGAAAAATGGTTCGTCTTTGTGTTTTTTGACATAGTCTTGGGCATCTGCCAAAAAGTAGTCTGCCATATCTTCATCTACCCATTTGGCTGCTTCACCACCTTTCATAAATCCGATACGGGGAATGCCGTTTACAATGCTATTGTTATGCCCATGATGCCATTTCATTTTCAATAGTTCAGGATTTTCCAAGCCCGTTGGCTCTCCTTCAAAGTTTTCTTTGTAATTGACTTCAATCGGGTCATTTGGGTCAAGGTTCACCACATGTCCATTCTCAATGTATACCGTTGGAACCCTATCCTGCGTAGCGGCTAAAATATGGCTGTAATCGAAACCAACCTCATTAGGGCCAGGGCTAATACGTTCGTTCCAATTAACATTTCCAGTTCCCAAACCTAAATGCCATTTTCCAACAATACCTGTGTGATAGCCCTGCTTTTTCAACATTTTGGGGATTGTAATTTGCGCAGTGTCGATTATCAAAGGTGCCGTCCCCGGAAGTATTTTCGCGCTTTTATTGCGCCAAGGATAAACTCCGGTCAATAATGCATATCTGCTAGGTGTACAAGTAGCTGAGGTAGCATACCCATTCGTAAACCGCATACCACCATTTGCCAATTTATCTAGATTGGGCGTCTTTAATTCGGTAGCACCATAAGCACCGAGTTCACCATAACCGAGGTCATCCGCGTAAATGATAACGATATTCGGTTTTACTTTTTCTTCGGATGTGGTAACAGTTTTTTGCTGTTCTTTACAAGATGCAAATAAAAGAATGTAAGCAGTTACGTAGTAATAAAATTTCCTCATAATTATCTAGCTTATATTTTGTTCTCGTTGATAAATTCGATGCGTCTTCGGACCAAATCGCCTTCTTTTTCAAGCCATTCCGGCGGAAATATCGATTTTGGGATATTGATTTCAAAACCAGGCCGAACCGTTTCGATCAATGCTATACTGTTCAGAATTAAATTGGTCTCGGTTTCGGATTTGGCATTTTTTATTATTTCCAGCAACAGGTCATTTGGCACGTTCTGCTCATGTAGCATTAAAAATTCGGCGGCCCTTATTCGAACCAAGTTGTTCTTATCGTATTTGGAAAGCTGCACGCCCATCTTGAAAAACGGATAGGATTCTTTTCCAAAAGAACTGCACACAATCAAACCCCAATATCTTTTCCAAGGGTCGTCAGAATTCAAAGCGTTTTCGATATCCATTTTAGCCTCATCGAAAAGTTTTAGACTCAAATCAGCAATATCAATCAATTCAGCAATCTCAATTTTGTTTTCCTGACCAAATACAACCGGATTGGAGAGTCCCGCCTCAATGAAATAAGGCTCCGGGTAAAAACTTAAATCGGGCATTGACTTAACTTGTTGCTGCAAATTTGAACGCAGTTCCAACAAAGTTGATTGATGAGATGGCTCAGCCGCCAAATTATGAATTTCGTGTGGGTCATTTTCCATATCGTATAATGCTTCGGGAGATCGCGCCTTGAAAAACTGTTCTTGCGCTTCATTTAACTTTCCTTCATCAAAGAGTTGCTGCCATTCTTTATAGGCCAACATTTTGTATCGATAAAAATTAAAAAGACCATCAATAGTAAACGGTTGGTAATTTCTGATGTACTTGTATTTTCCTTTTCGGATGGAACGCGCCAGATCATATTTTTCATCAAAGCGGTCCGCATAGCCGAATGTTGTATTTCTCCCAGCAGGATTTTCATTGCTTACGGTTTCCCCAAGAAAGGCCTTGCCATCAATTTGTTCTGGAACCTCGACTCCTGCAAGATTCAAGACCGTTGGGGCCAAATCAATAAATTGAACAAAAGCATCGGTTCTGGTTCCCATTTTTAACGGGGATAAATGTTTCCATTTTTCTGGGACATACACTACCATAGGCACATTCAGACCACTCTCATAAATGTATCCTTTGCTTCTGGGTAAGACACCGCCATGATCGCCGTAATAGAACACAATGGTGTTTTCCATAAGTCCATCTTCTTCCAATTGATTGATAAATTCCCCGATTTCAGCATCCACTTTTTGATTTAAATCGCGATAGTAGGCATTTGTATATCGAAAAGTTGGTGTGTCAGGATGATAGGGAAATAGCGGAACATTTTCAGTCGAAGTTCTAGTGGACATACTATCCATTTGATTTTTTGAAAAATGCAATTGACCTTCATGGGTAGCCCCAAAATTCTGTACGTGAAAAAAGGGTTGCCCTGCCTTTCGATTCTTGTAGGTAGCTTCTCTTGAAGAGTCGTCCCAGACACTGTCGGATTTTACAAAATTGTAATCTTCCTTTGCATTGTTCGAAGTATAGTATCCCGCCGCTCGAAGATATTCCGGAAACATTTTGAGACCATCCGGCAGTGGAGCGAATTTCATTCTGCGATGGTATTGCGTTCCAACTCGCGGAGCGTAACAGCCTGAAATGATTGTGCTTCTAGCCACTGAACATACCGGCGCATTCGAAAAAGCATTGTTAAAGACGATTCCCTTTTCGGCTAAAGCTTCGATATTCGGCATCGGTGCCCCACCTTCTTCATATAATTTCAGAAAGTGCTTTGAATTATCCTCGCTGACAAGCCATACGATATTCGGCGTTTTTTGTTCTTTTGCCGTAATCTTTGATTCTTCTTTACAGGCAATAAAAGTGCTCAAAGAAAAAAGCAAAACAAAACTTAATAATGGTACTTTAAAATGTCTCATATAGTTCGTGCTCAAATTCCGATTAATCCAAATATAATTTCAGCTCCCTTAAATTACGTATTTGTGCGTACATAATCTGTATACTTGACAGATGACTTAAAACAAATAAGGATTGCCGTTTAGACAATCCTGACTTTACTTTTATAATAAGTCTAAACTTTATCTCACTACACGTCCCGAAGCATTACCGCCCATTAATCGTTCTACTTCCGCGCGTGTGGAATAATTGAAATCTCCCTTTATAGAATGCTTTAAGCAAGACGCTGCCACTGCATAGTTGACCGCAGTTTGTGTCTTTTTGTGTAGTTCGGGAGTGGTCAGTGCAAAAATCAATCCGCCGGCAAAGGAATCTCCACCGCCAACACGGTCGACGATGTTCTTTATTTGATACGGATTGTAATTTCCATCTTCGTCCAACGGTGCGAAAAATGGTGAATCGGTAGCTGCATCAAAAAGCATCGCTCCCCAATTGTTATGGCTTGCGGAAAGACTTTCCCGAAGCGTAATAGCAACTTTACTCACATTCGGAAATTGCTCAATTACTTGGCGTGCCACATCTGGGTATCTCGAAGTATCAAGAGTTCCGGAATGTACATCGGTATCACCCGCTTGTATTCCCAATACGTCATGGCAGTCTTCTTCATTTCCTACCACCACATCGATGAAAGGCAAAATTTCGCGCATGGTCTTTTGGGCCAAATCTTTGGCCGAATAATTCGAATCCCAATTCCAAAGCTTTCCCCTAAAATTTAAATCAATGGAAACCGAAGCTCCTGCCTCTTTTGCTTTTTGAGCCGCAACCAAGGTGGCCTCGGCTGCAGTTTTGGATAGGGCAGGGGTAATACCACTCAAATGCAACCATTGCGCATCCTTGAAAATATTATCCCAATCATAGGCACTCGCAGGAGTAATCGATATGGCAGAATCGGCACGATCATATACCACATTGCTCGGCCGCTGATTGGCGCCCGTCTCCAAAAAGTAGAGGCCGAGGCGGCCTTCATCCGTGCGTACTATGAAATCGGTGTCGATACCGACCGCTCGAACGGAGTCCATCGTAGCTTCTGCCAGGGCATGTTTTGGCAGTGCTGTAATGTAGCGGGCTTTACCCCCAAAGTTACAGATAGAGGTTGCTACGCTGGCTTCGGCGCCTGCATAGGTAACTTCAAATTCCCGTGTTTGTCTTAAACGCAAATTTCCCGGGGAGGCGAAACGGCCCATTATTTCTCCAAAGGTTACGACTTTTTTCATTTTCTATTCTATGTTTTTTATGGAATTGGTATTTGATTGAGGTAACTATTTTATTTGCCCTGTATTTGATTAATCAATGTTCGAATTTCTTTTGCGTTGTTGGTTATGGTCTCCCAGTCTTCCGATTGTATCAAAGACCTTTTGGCAATCCATGTGCCGCCTATCGCAGTGATTAAAGGAGATTGGAGATAAGAGCCCGCATTCTCTAAGCTGCACCCACCGAGGGGAATAAATTTTAATCCCAAATGGTTGTAGGGAGCCGACATGCTTTCCAAATGTTTCATTCCGCCAGAGGTTTGAGCCGGGAAAAACTTTAAAATGCGACAACCCTGTTCAACGGCTATTTCAATATCGGTCGGGGTCATTATTCCTGGAGCGAAATCCAATCCTTGTCTTCTCGCTTCGGCAATTATCTTCGGATTGCAACCTGGTGAAACGGCAAAATCCGCGCCTACTTCCACCACCGCTTTCACTTGGTCAATGGTCAAAACCGTTCCAAAACCCAACGTAATTTCCGGGACTTCCTTTTTGATCGCTTTGGCAGCATCCAAAGCCGCTGGAGTACGAAGTGTTAGTTCTATACTATCCACACCACCTTTAAGAAGTGCTTTAGCCAATGGAACTGCATGTTTTACTTCGTCGACAATAAGAACGGCAATGATAGCTGCATCATCTAATTTTTGAATTAATTTTGGCGACATCGCCTTTTGTTCGATTGGTTGCATACCTGTATTTTAGTTTTCAATTACAAATTTATTACCAAATCATGATTTAGCTACTTTCATTACTCAACAAAAACTGAATCTTACCCCCTTTTGACTTGAAAATACCTAAAGCGCCATCGATATTCGTTTTTTGACCGGAAAATCACCCAAAACTAAATATGAAGTCGCCTTCGACCAACCAATACTAATTACCCATTTGAAAGTTAGGAACATAATTCCCGACGATTCACATTCCTTAACCTTTGAAACAGTATATTAGTTCAAATTCTTTGTTAATTGCCAATTCCCACCCACGTGAAATCGGTTGACCCTTTTTACCAATACAGAACTTAGAACCTCTCTTTCCGAAAATTTTAATTGAAGTTTCATCGTCTTTCATGTCAGGGAAAAAAATAGGTTACCCAAGTATTGTTACCACAAGAAATCAAAAGTATAAAAATGAGTTTTTTGGTGTGTTCTCTATAAAATTTAGTTAAATACTCTAACCATTTCGTCAGTAATAGGATGTATTTTTAACCTTCGCAGAATTATACTTCCATAAAATTATTGGGCTTAAGTTCTATAGAAGAATTAGCTAATTTTAATTTATCTAAACGTTGATTCGATTTAATAAACTTCGTTGCAACTACATAAGCCCTGGAATTATTTATGGCGTCTACCGACAAAAGCCTGTCTCCGTTAAAATACCAAATTGAAAAGCAAGGTTGTTCTTTTTCTTCGGTTCGGATAACTATATTGTCATAACCATTCGAAAGCCCCACAATCTGTAATTTTATGTTGTATTGGTCAGACCAAAACCACGGTATGGCATTATAGACTACCTCTTTTCCACAAATGGCCGCCGCGGCGACTTTCGCTTGGTCAACAGCATTTTGAACGGACTCTAATCGAACGAATCTATCATAATGTGGATTGTGATGAAAGGTACAATCGCCAATAGCATAAATACTTTCATTACTGGCTTTTGCCGTGGAATCTACTTTGATTCCGTTTTGGATAGTGAGTCCGGCTTTTTCTGCGAGTTCCGTATTGACTAAAATTCCAACGCCAATAATTATAATATCCGCAGGATAAGATAATCCATCAGAACAAACTATTTTATGGTAATCATTATCAATTTCTAAAGAGCTAATATTTTTTCCAGTCAAAACTTCAACCCCATTTTTGACATGCAGCTCATGAAAGAAATACGATATTTCAGGAGCGGTCACACGGGCTAAAATCCGTTCTTCTCTTTCCAAAATGGTAACATCCGAACCTAACTTTTTTAGGGAGGCCGCAATCTCCAAACCTATATATCCTCCTCCAATAACCACCACTTTTTTCTTTGGATTTTTTCCTAGAGCTTTTCGGATGCCTTCTACATCGGCAGCTGTTCTAAGGCGAAAAACATTTTTGGCGGTATCAAAGCCTGGAATCGGTGGCATAATCGGTCGAGCTCCCGTAGCTAAAACCAACTTGTCGTAGGTTTGAACCGAACCATCACTCAATTTTAATTCTTTTGCAGTAACATCAATGGAAGCTATCTTCGTATTCAGATGCAACTTAATGTTATCGCGTTCGTAACTTTCTTTGGATTTCAAAGGTGTGGCGGACATACCTCGGTCATCCGTCAAATAGGTTTTCGACAAAGGAGGTCTGTGATATGGCAATTCGGGGTCTGCATCGTACATAATGATTTGACCATCCCAACCGTCCTGACGTAGGGCGAAGGCAAAGTTGACACCGGCATGGCTTGCGCCAACAACCACACATATATCCTGACTCTTTAAATTATCGGACATCAAAAACTATTTGGCAACTTTCAAAACCACACCGTCAAGAGAGTCGCCAATTTCAAGTTGACAACAAAGACGACTGTATTCATCAGCATTGTCATCGAGTTCCAACATATCGGTTTCGGTTTCGCTTGCCGGTCCTGTTTTTGTCATATCCTCAGGTTTTACATGAACATGGCAGGTGGCACAAGAACATACACCGCCACAATCGCCATCGATTCCTTTTACATTGTGTTCGACCGCTAATTCCATTACGGAGCCTGAGGTACCCTCTAATTCAATTGTTTCATTATCACTGGTAATAAAGGTGATTTTTGCCATTCTTCTTATTTTGTTAATCGGTTAAATTTTGCATTCAGATAATCGTAACCTACTTTTCGTTTTATTTCTCCTAGTTCTTCGATATTTTCTTTAAAGTCAAACAGTTCAATGCTTTCTACTTTTTTGGCCAACGTGCCCAATAAAACCCGCATGATCTGTCGCGCATGTGAAGCACCTAGACAATTGTGATGACTAAAGCCAAATCCTACATGTGGATTTATTTTTCGGTCAACGACTATTTGATTCGGATTTTCAAAAACCGAGGCATCACGGTTTGCAGATGCCCAACAAAGTGAAACTCGAGTATCTGCTTTTACGGCATGCTCACACACATATGTATCTTCGGTTACCACGCGACCTATTTGCGTTAATGGGGAAAAATAGCGAATCATTTCTTCAACCGCCTTCCCGATAATTTCGGGTTCTTTTCGAAAGCGCTCTAAAGATTCTTGATGCCCCGATAAATATACAATTGCATTAGTAACGGCATTGATAATGGTATCGCGCCCTCCTGCAAAGGTTAATACCATGACTCCTTTGACTTCTTCTTTAGTCAATTTTTTTCCGTCGACTTCTGAAGCCAAAAGCAAAGAGTACAAATCTTCACTAGGGTTTTCGATCGCTTTTTCGATTTGACCATCAATATACTTATAAAGAATATTGGCCTTATCTCCGTCTAAGGCAGTGTCTTCACTTCGGAAAACATGCGTTCCCCAAGAAATCCATGTTTCGGCTTCTTTGAAAGGAATATTCAACAATAACGTCAATGCCCGAGATTGTAAAATAAGGGCGAACTCTTCAATCACCTCAACCTGGTCTCTAATTAACGTTTCCTCAACCAATTCGGCGATTTGAGCGGTCAGTTTTTCAGTATATTCCTCTTGCAACGGTCTCTTGAACCAAGGCTCAATCAAAGCCCTATAAACACCATGAACCGGTGGGTCTAGTTCGAAAGGTATCTGACGTGTTTTTCGAATGTTGATCTCTGAGGGAACGACTATGCGACCCGGTACTGCGGCAGATGTAAAGGTTTTATAATTATGCGCCGTTTTTCGAACGTCCTTATGGCGCAGTATCATTTTGACCGGGTCTTCTTGGTCGTCCATCTCTTCAAACCCCTTTTCCAAACGTGCTTTTTCAAACGGGTCGAGCAGTTCATATTTTTCCATCATATGATCATTTATAGGTAGCCTAAATTTTTTCTTTAACAAAAAAAATAAAAATTTACATTCTAGAAATATACTATATCATCATATAAGTAAACTATTATGTTAATATAAAGCGTATTTTTATGGATTAAGTATTAAATAGCATATGAATCCTATATTAGAAGCTATTCCTTTAGGAAAAGAAAAATCTATTCTTGGATTTCAATATGAAGCACCCAATTTTGAAACCCCTTGGCACTTTCATCCACAACACGAACTGACCTATATCGAAGAAAGTGTCGGAACAAAGTTGATAGGGGACTTTGTGGGACCCTATGAACCAGGTGAGTTGGTCTTGCTTCATTCGAACCTTCCCCATTGTTGGAAAAATATCAATACCAGTGAAAAAGAATCAAAGTCTATTGTAGTGCAATGGAACAAAGGAATTTTTTCGAAAGTACCCGAACTGGACGCTGTTTTTGACATGTTACGGCAGGCTTCGAAGGGAATTTTGTTCGACAAAAAGGATTCAGCCAGACTTTTACCATTACTTCAAAATTTGCCGTTTCTTGAGGGTTCTGAATTGTATATGCAACTTCTACAGCTTTTAACCCAGCTTTCAAAATGTTCTTATGAAACTATTTCAGCGTCAAGTTTCATGAACGACCTGCCCACCGAGCATGGGAGTCGCATGTCAAAAACGCACGATTTTGTAGCCAATAATTACCAAAGAAAAATCTTTCTCAAAGAATTGGCCGATTTGGTCAATATGTCAGAACAATCATTTTCTCGCTTCTTTGTCAAAATGATGGGGCGTTCTTTTTTTACTTTCTTAAACGAATATCGTATCAATATGGCGGTTCGAATGCTCTTGGATACCGATTACTCCGTTTCGCAAATTGGTTATACCTGTGGATACGAGTCTTTGCCTTTTTTTTATAAACAATTCAATAAGTTCAAGGGAAGCTCCCCGTTGGTGTATCGGAAAAGATACCGAAAGTATTGAATTAAAACACTTTTTCCATGCAAATTCATTTCATGCGCTTTCACCACTTTAAATCGATTTGTATTTCTATTCAAGGATTTGATTGGCCATTTTAATTCATACTCTTTATGCGAACTTGATACGAAAGTAGAATTTTAAGTAACCTAATTTTTAGGGTTTCCCTAAATAGTGCCAAGTAAAGCATCACGATTTTACGAACTAAAGTTCGCACAAAATTTTATGGAACTCCTCTTTCTATTTAAGTACCATCTGAGAATTTAGGTACACAGTACCGAACCAAGAAGAATTATTTTATAGGATATTGGATTACCATATATAGTTTATTGCGAATCCTTTATGGGCCAATGCTTATCCATTCGTTCCACATCACGCCTTTCGTATTCTTTTTTGAGTAGCCAGCGAGGGCGTTCAAGAGTGGTCTCCCAAGCGAATAATTCTTTATACATTTTCAAATAACGCTCTGGTTCGGCAGCCGCCAAATTGTTTAATTCTGCTTCATCATCTGGAAGATAAAAGAGTTCTGCTGGTCGGTCAGGAAATCGTATTAACTTCCAATCTCCTTTGCGCATCGCGGCTCGTGCATCTCGTTTCCAAAATAACGTTTCATGGGGGCGTTCTTTATTCTGTCCATTTATATAGGGAAGCAAATCCACTCCGTCAATATCTTTTATATCAGTGGTGTTGCCGCCAGCTGCCATGTAAAAAGTTGGCAGCAAATCGAAAGTGCATATCGGTTTCGTATAGGTTGTATTTGGAGTAAGCTTCCCAGGCCACTTCATGAGAAAAGGAACTCGTATGCCGCCTTCCAAGTGGGTCGCCTTTATGCCACTTAATGGAAGATTACTTGATGCATTCGCATCTGTAGGACCCCCGTTGTCATTGGTAAAAACCACTATAGTATTATTATCTATTCCCAACTCCTTGAGTTTATCCAATACTTTACCCACAGCTCTATCCAAAGCCAGACTCATCGCGGCCACGATTTTCCGCTTACCGGTCAATTCTGGAAATTTAGCCAAATCTTCTGGTTTGGCATCCATGGGGGTATGCACCGCATTGAAGGAAAGAAATGCAAAAAACGGTTTATTCGCTTTTGCATTTTTTTTAATGAACAGTAAGGATTCATCCGCCAAGGCATCGGTTAGATACCCTTTGTGTTCTTCGAAATTGCCAAAACCACGTTCCATTTTATTCATATGGTCTTTTGGTTCTTCCGTATATTCAAAGTAACTCCGAGCGCCACCACGAAATCCGTAGAACTCATCAAATCCTCTTTTTGTTGGATGGAACCTGTCCGCTCCACCTAAATGCCATTTCCCATAAATTGCAGTGGCATAGCCTTGTTTTTTCAGGTAATCTGCCACGGTAACCTCCTCAACGGGGAGGCCCATTTCAGTTCCATCGACTGCCGAAACTTCGCTCATATAGGTTGGGACATTGTTCTCCTCATACCCAAAACGATATTGCGATTTACCCGTAATTAGTCCTGCTCTTGAAGGACCACAAGTTGGATGCGTCACATAGGCCTGCGTAAAGCGAACGCCTTCGGAAGCTAATTTGTCCAAATTAGGAGTTATCATTTCTTTACTACCCTGAAAACCAAAATCGGCATATCCAGCATCATCCGCAAAAAGTAAAATGATGTTGGGTTGTTTTTTGGTTTCCGAAGTAGTTTGTTGCTGTGCAGAACATCCTAAAGGGATATAAACTGCTAGAAATATGATTAATAGCTTTTTCATTTTTTAGTCTCTATTGATTCAAGAATACTCTTAATCCGAACAGGCTGATTTGCATCAATTATCTTGTACTAGCTTTATTTTAACCCTAAATGAATACGCATAAATATTCAAGGTTAATATTTGGCTCTTTCTTGCTTATTCCGAACTTTTCTTGCTTCGAGCTTCTTTTTGTTTTTCGCTCAGGCCTTGCCTATAATAGACATCCGGCGCATGATTCACTCGATGTTGTTTCATTTCAGGGTCATGAACATCCTGACTGAGGTCGCAATCAAAACGCACCAATTTAGAACTGAACTTGTCCCAGTCGTTGGTGACGTTAATGAAATGGGCCAATCCCCAAGTAATTCCCCGTCCGTCTTTTGTATTGGTAAAAGCATCAGGTACATGTGGTGCAGCGGCATAGGGCATTAATTCAGTTATGGAAGCTATTTCAAAATTCACCCAATCTTCTGCATATTGCACCGTATTGTGTTCGGGGCCATCTTTATAAACCAAAGCGGCGACACCTTTTTTAAAAGGAAAAAGGGATGTTTCATGTCCTGAGGTTATTAAGGGATTCAAAGGATGTTTGGTAAACGGCCCCAAAGGATTGTCTGCAATTGCCAAGCCTTGCATTCTTACCAGGTCAGGTCTTTCCCCAAAATCGGATTTATAATAAATATAAATTTTACCATTATGGATAAGCGGATAAGGGTCGTGAATGGAATTCATGTCCCATTCGCCTTCAGCACCATTGGGAATAACGATTTGGTTGGTGGGTGTCCACGGACCATCAGGGGAATCGGCATAGGAAACCGCAACCGGGCAATCGTCGCCCCCGTTCTTTCCCGATGCTACCGAAAAGGCCTGATAGTATAAATAGTATTTCCCTTTCCATTCTAAAATATCGGTAGTGGTAACCGACCGATGACCAACGTTGGGAGCAGGTGGTCTTGGTATTGCCACGCCTTGTTCTTCCCAAGTAAAACCGTCTTCGGAGGTCGCATAGTAAATGTCCGCCAAATCCCAATCCGATGACGGAATTGTATCATTTGATTTATGCGCGTTGGGAATGCCAACTGGTGGAACAGGAGTTTCGCGATGGGTGTACCAGACATAATACTTTCCATTATGGAAAATAGTCTTAGATGGGTCACGCCGTGATATGGTACCGTCATGGTCATTATAATCAAAACCCTCGAGTTTGGTATATTTAAACTGACTGAACAATTCGTTTTTCTCAGGTCGGGGTGAGGGGTAATCGGTATAGATGCGTTCCATTGCCGCGCTCATGGCTCTGTTTGGCTTTTTATCGGGTAAGTGAAATGGAAATCCCTTTTGGTTTTTGATATTTTCTTCTTTAGGTAAGTCTTTTTCCTGCTTGCAAGAAAACAGAATCAAGGTGCATATCAAAAGAAACTCAATTGGCTTATTCATGTGGTGGTTTTAAGAGGCTTACGCTTTTTTTTGTGCTAGAACATTGTTAAAAATACACCTTTGGATTGTGCCAAATCTTACTTATTTCGAAAATTTGCGTGTTATCATGATAAAGACCTATATGGCAAACCAATCAACCGATGATTTTTTTTGTCTTATAATTTTAATAGTTTGAATTGATTATCATTCCGGCATGGGTAATTTAACTTTGTCTCTACGTATAATTTAAATATAAACAACTCTCCATGCAGGTGAATCTTATGAAACTAGACAAAAAATGAACAGCTTCTTTTTCTGGGGCAACCGTTATGTGTTGACGTTATTCCTATTAGAATCACTTTAAGGTTCAATCTATAAATAAATTAGGGAGAAAAAGAGAGATTTCAGGAATTAGCGTAACCAATATCAATACCAAGAAACTTACCATCAAAAATGGAAATCCGGCTTTACTCACTTTTCCAATGGATACTTTTCCGATGCTGGATGCTACAAAAAGACAGACGCCTACCGGTGGTGTGGTAAGCCCAATAATTAAGTTTAAAACCGCGATTACGGCAAAATGTAAGGGATCTACATCAACAGCCAGGGCCACCTTTAATAAAATGGGGAAAAGTATAAGTAAGGCGGCAATCGTTTCCATAAACGTGCCGACCACGATAAGCAGCAGATTGATCAGCAGCAATACGACATACTTATTCGAGCTAAAACCTAAAATCTCGCTTGAAATGGTCTGGGGTATTTGTTCGGTTATTAAAATCCAACCGAAAAGGTTAGCAAATCCCACGAGTATCATTAGTGAGGACGAGGTCTTTATAGAATCAAGTAATACGACTTGTACATTTTTAAAATTCAATTTTCCATAAACAAACCTTCCAATGATAAGGGCGTAAATAACGGCGATTACAGAAGCTTCTGTAGGGGTAAATATGCCGCCAATAATACCGAAAAGAATAATAAAGGTCATTAACAGTGACCAAAAAGTGTCAACGAACCCATGGGCAACTTGGGAAAAGCTGCTTCTTGCATGTTTTGGGTATTTTTTTTTCACAGCGATAACATAGGCAACTAACATCAACCCAACCCCTAACAATAACCCTGGTAGTGCCCCTGCCAAAAATAGTTTCCCAACCGACAATCCACTCAAGGTTGCCGCAATAATCATGGGTACACTTGGGGGGATGATAGGCCCCACGGTAGATGAGGCCGCTGTAATGGCGCAAGAAAAATCAGCATCGTAACCTTCCTTTTTCATTGCAGGAATCATAATTGATCCCAAACTTGCGGTATCTGATATGGCAGTGCCCGATATTCCGGCAAAAAGCATGGAGGCGCCAACATTGACCAAAGAGAGTCCACCCCGTATATGGCCCAACAAATGATTGCAAAAGGTGATTATTTTTGCGGTAAGACCACCTTGGTTCATCAGGTTGCCCGCCAAAATAAAACCAGGAATGCTCAATAACACAAAAATATCAATGCCGGAATACATTTTTGCGGGTACTACGATCAATGGCGTTCCTTTTAAAACTAGGTATACCAGACACGATAATCCCAATGCAAAGGCAATGGGATATCGCAAGACCAAACAAGCAACAAATATGACCACCAAAATCCAGATCATCGCTTGCGGTTTTTTAGGAGTGAATTAATTTCTTTCAAGGAGTAATAACAAAGCGATAGGGCCATAATTGCCATGCTGAAAAATGCAAAGGCCATAGGAAACTCCAGACTAGGTGATTTTTCTCCCATGCCCAACCTGATAAGCGGCACCGTGTAGATCAAGACCACCAAAAACATCAAAAAAGTACATATCGGAACTAGCAGGGTCAGCACCTTTTTAAATTTCCGATTGAACTTATTATAGAAGGTATCAAGGAAAACAAAGTAATTGCTTTTTAATGCGAGGCCAGAAGCAAAGGAAATCGCATAGACAAAGAACAAACGCGAAGCTTCCTCTGTCCATGACGGGGCACTTTCGAGAAAAAAGCGAGCAAAAATCTGCAGTAAAACAGCACCTAAAAAGCCCAGGGTCGCCCATAAAGTTCCCATTTTTAGAAATCTACCAATAGCTCTGTTCAAAATCATATCGTTATTTTAATTGCACCCTGATTTGATGATATACCTCTTGCATTTCAGGGGTAAGGCTATTATAAATACCTTTTTCGGATTTTTGGACGAAGGCCTCCTTGTCCACTTCGATAAACTCCATTCCTTTAGCTTTTAATTCTTCTTGCACTTTTTTCTCATTTTCTAGAAACATCCGGTGCTCATATTCAATCATATTTTCTGCGGCATTCAAGAAAATTTCTTTAAGATCCGTTGGTAATTTTTGAAATTGCTTCTCGCCAATTACTGGATATACCCAACTTACTACATGACTTGTAAGGTTCAAATATTGTTGTACCTCGGCAAATCCCATATTTTTTATCATGGCAAAAGGGTTTTCCTGTGCCTCAATTGTGCCTTGTTGTAAAGAAGTAAAAACCTCAGATAAGGCCATTGGTGTTGGTTTGGCCCCTAAGATTCTCCAAGCAGTCACAAAAGAGGGTACATTGGGCACACGTGTAATCAGGCCTTTTAAATCATCAGGATGTCTTATCGGACGGTTTGAGGTCAAATGCCTGTTTCCCCTCATAAAATAACCCAATGGTCGTAAACCTTCTTTTTGAATCATTTCTTCCTCGATTCTTTTGCCGAGAAAACCATTGACCACCCGCTTCATTTCAGTACTGTCTTTGAATAAGAAGGGCAGTTCACAAAAAACCAGGATTTCGTTCCAGTTACTGAGCGTTGAACCCGTGGTGGTCATATCGATCACTTCGGTTTTAATGAGCCGAATCGCCTCCATTTCTTTGGCCAGTTGTTCAGATGGGTACACTTCAACCTTGATTCTTCCGTTAGAACGCTCTTCGAGAATTTCACCAAAATAAATAAAGGCTTTCGTCCATGTATGATCTTCACTGGGAATCAGGGCAGCGCGAAATAAAAACTCAGGTTCATTGGCAGGCTTACATGAAACGAAACCCAAGATGAGAATGGTCCATAGGAATGGAAGATAAAAATGGAATTTAACGTCTCGCATGAACGATTTGCCTTTTCTCGAAGTTATCAATTTTTATTTATCCCAATATTCATCGATAACTTTTTGAATATGCGGATAGTTGGCATCCGTTTCATTTAAATCTTCACGCATCGTGAATAATTGCTTTTTCAAGTCGTCGATTATTGCCCTGTTTTCAGGTTTGTTGTACGTATTGTTCATTTCTTTGGGGTCTTTGTTTAAGTCATAAAATTCCCAGGCCGGGGGAGTATGGTTGCTAAAATCATTACCCCAACTTTCTTTGTTCCAAACTACATTAGGGTCATCGGTATTGACCCAATATTTTCCGTAGTAAAAGATCAATTTGTAATCTTTGGTACGGATGCCAAAGTGCGCGGGATTTTGATGCCTATGCGCCAAGTGCATCCAATACCGATAGTAGGTGGCTTTTTGCCAATCTTCGGGTTCAGTTCCCGTTTCTAGAATCGATTTAAAACTTTTGCCCTGCATATATTCGGGAGTGGTACCGCCTGCCAATTCAATAATTGTAGGTGCGAAATCAGTATTATTAATTATGGCATCAGTACGACTTCCCGCTTTAATTTTTTCAGGATAGCGAACGAAAAATGGCATACGCATCGATTCGTCGTACATCCAACGTTTATCGATATAATCATGTTCACCGAGCATAAAACCTTGGTCTCCTGTATAGACGATTATTGTGTTTTCAAGAAGCCCTTCTGTTTCCAGATAATCCAACAAACGCTTGATATTATCGTCGACACCTTTTACACAACGCAGGTATTTCTTAAGGTAATCTTGATATACTTTACTAGTATATTCTTTTTCTGCTGCATCCATTTCCCATTTTACCAACTCTTCTTGACCAATGTCCTTCGCATTTCTATATTGCTTGTAGATGGTGCTGTCATTCCAGTAAATATTCATTGCCTGATTTCGGATGACATTTCTGTGTGAGACAGAAGAACCGATAATTCTAGTCAAAGAATCATTTTTTCCACGTACTGCCACTGAGCCGTGATTTCCGATTTCATACAGGCTTTCAGGTTCGGGAATAAAAGTATCCGCTAAGTAATTCTCATATCGTGGTGCATACTCAAAATCATCGTGCGGAGCTTTAAAGTGGTGCATCAGGAAAAAAGGTTGGTCTTTGTCTCTTTTATTTTTAAGGTAGTCCAAAGTTGCGTCCATTATCATATCAGAGGAATGTCCTTTTGTTTGAACCACATTTTTAGGCCATAATTTTTCTCCTTGAACCCTGAACTCGGGGTCATAATATTTTCCCTGACCAGGTAATACCTGATAATAATCGAAAGCAGCGGGCTCATGATGTAAGTGCCACTTTCCAACAATAGCCGTCTGGTAGCCCAATTTTTTCATTTCCTTTGGGAAGTATTGCTTCTCAGGAGCAATGGTACCCTCTAAATCTAGTACTCCATTGGTTTGTGCTCGTTGGCCAGTTATGATTGCCGCTCGACTAGGAACACAAATCGCATTGTTCACGAAGGCATTATCAAAAATCATCCCTTCTTTGGCCAACTTATCTAGATTGGGTGTAGGGTTCAAACCTGCCAACCGACTTCCATAGATTCCAAAACCTTGGGTGGTGTGATCATCTGACATAATATAAATGATATTTGGTTTTTGAAGAGCTGTCTTTACCTGCTCACCGCAAGAAACTAAATGGAATAAAAAAAGTAAAGGAAATAATTTTTTCAAATAGGTCATGTTACGCTATTTTTAGTGTTAAAAATACCTAATGTAATCCTAAGATAAGGGTAAAACCTAACCATTTTCCATGACAAATGAGTCTTTGATAGGTTCCTCAATCGAACAAAACGTTTTGTTCGATTGTCCTTGATTAATAGGCCTAATTTGAAAGCTAGACCCGCTTCAATTTTACCTGAGGGGCGTTTGGGGCGCAATCCATTGACCGACATACAGGTTTTATCTTTATCGCCGAACACGTCATGCCTGTGGTTAAAAACCGCTTTTTCACATTGTAACATTTACTTAAGCTTCCCATTCTTATACTTTGGCACTTCCCCGTCTTAGTTCGATACCACTTGGTTATTGCTTTGAGTGGTTACAAAACCTTTATCGAAAATATAGTCCTTTCCCTCTCATATATGAGACCAGCAAACTCCGGCATATAAATTCACCTAATCAATAACCGGTCAACATACCTCCATATTAGGCAAATAGCGTGTTCTTATATATTCGCCATTCAATGTAAAGAATTTGAAAGATTGATTGTTTGTTAATGCACATACCAGTATAAGATCAACTTTATCGCGATAACCAATCGTAACCCATGAGCATTTGAGAGGTTGTAATTTGAATCCAAAACCAAATTTTCTTTCCCTCCCCAATGTCGTATGTATTCACCTCTCTTTTTGTACTAAATGATATGATCCATTCCGTAGCCATCTGTCATGTAGCAATCCTTAGTTGAACCAATAGCTAACTCGGTTGGCCTAAATGGGTCGCTAGGTTGAGAAATCCTTATGGTCTGCGGATGACCGATATCGAAAAGTACTTTTCCATCAGTGGTTGTTTTGCTTACCCGCCCGTTATGAGGTGTCCATTCTCCTTTTTTTGTTCAGGTGCCAGCCAGAATCGGAGCCAAAGATAGAACCGCCCCCTATTAACTTGGTCGAGCAAATGGCCATATTCATAGCTCAAAACTTCACATAACCCATCAAAGTTGCTGATGTAGCCCATGCCGTTGGGATTCACCCGGATTATGCAAATACCATTTTTAAAAGGACCTATGACAAATCTTTATCCAATTACCTCGTTCAGCAACGGGTATTATTCGTGCAAAGAAGACTTTCCATCACTTTGGATCCAATTACTTTCATTGCCTATGAGTCCGGTTTCAATTCCATTAGCAGATTTAATTCCAGTTTTCTGAAACTCACTGGCATGACACCAAGGGCGTATCGAAAAATGTTTCAGGTTGTTCTGTAAAACGAACGATTTATGACACTTTGAATAGCACATTATTTAAGGCATATTTAGTTCAGTCTTACTGCTAATGATTAGCGTTTAATTTTATACAAGAATGTCTGTCGTGGAAAAATTAAATTCAAATCAATTCATACTGTTTTGATACTCTTTTCATAAATTTAAGTTACGAAAGCGTCAAAACGCTGATAGACATGGCCTTACACGTGTCCTTTTTTATAAAAATTGTTGTAATGATTTGATTTTCAATTGAATGTGGCCTACGGTTCTAACTCTGCCACCCCGACAAAAAGGGTGTCAAAAGGCACCAAAATTGTACTAATCTTGATTTCCTCCCATATTTAGGTACCGGTCATAACTAGGGAATCAGGGCTATTGTCATACATTTTGATATACGCCTTGGGGTCTATATCCCCTCATGAGCTATGTAGTGAGGTCTTAATTTAGTACATGTTTATCCCGTTTTACCGAAAATTCAAAATTAGGGTAATTATGGTAAATTTATATTTAACTTAAAATTATAAACCCGACGGTTTTAGATTTGTAAAGTGCAGAATAACAGTATTTTATATGATTTAATTAGTAACCGCATACGCTACCGTATACGGTAATCACCAAAAAAATAAACCGTTTACCATGAATGTAAGTAATTCATTGTCAACGGCTTAATTTGTAGCGAGAGAGGGACTTGAACCCTCGGCCTCCGGGTTATGAATCCGACGCTCTAACCAGCTGAGCTACCTCGCCATGGCATTTTTTGCGGCTGCAAATATAGAGTTTAATTTTTTGTTCATCAACATTAGTAGGCTAAAAAATAATAAGCTTCTTTTATTTTTTAATCATGTAGAAATATATATATTGGGCGCATAAAGATGATCGAATGAGCGATAAAATTAAATTTGAGATAGAATACGTTATACAATCCTCCCCCCAGTTGTTGTACCAATATTTGGTGACTCCCTCTGGACTTTCAGAGTGGTTTGCCGATAATGTCAATTCCAGGGGTGAAAAATATATATTCATTTGGGACGGTTCTGAAGAAGAGGCCAAACTACTTAAAAGGAAATCAGATGAATTTGTACGATTTTCTTGGGCCGAAAGTGACGATGGATCATATTTTGAAATGAAAATCATTGTGGACGAAATAACAAAGGACGTTTCCTTGTTCATTACCGATTTTGCGGAGGAAGACGAAGTTGACGAGGCAAAAATGTTATGGGAAAATCAAATATCCGATTTAAAGCAGGTACTTGGTTCAAAATAAAATTCCCCTAGTAAACCGTATCTTTGGGCCTTTAATTTAAAGGCCTTTTTTTATGATAAATTTTAATGGTGAACTGTATAGGGATCACGATACTATTTTTAATCAGGACAATCGTGGTTTTTTATACGGTGATGCTCTTTTTGAGACTATTCGAGTCGTAAATGGCCATATTTATTTTCTTGAAGATCATTATTTTAGACTCATGTCTTCCATGCGGATTTTACGTATGGAAATCCCCATGAATTTTACGATGGAATTTTTTGAAGATGAAATCAAAAGGACCACGCTGGCGAACGAAAATGCCCAAGCACATAGAATCCGCTTTTCCGTGTTTAGAAATAATGGGGGGCTATATACGCCAAAAACCAATGATACTTCCTACCTGGTGAGTGCCAAAAAATTAGAAACCCCGTTTTACGTTCTGGACGGATTACCTTATGAAGTTGAACTTTTTAAGGACTTCTTTGTGAATAAGGACATGCTCTCCAATTTAAAAACGAACAATAAGGTCCTACCTGTGGTTGCAGGAATTTATGCCAAGGAGAATGATTATGCGAATTGTTTGTTGTTGAACCTTGAAAAATCGGTAGTAGAGGCCATCAACGGAAATTTATTCTTGGTTTCCGGGAATACGATAAAGACACCACCCCTAAAGGATGGTTGTTTGGATGGTATTATTCGAAAGAAATTGATTTCTATATTGAAGGATGATGAACATCTAAATGTTGTGGAGGAAAGCATTTCTCCTTTTGAACTTCAAAAGGCAGATGAAATTTTTATTACCAATACCATCAGCGGCATTATTCCAGTGACCAAATATCGCAAGAAGGAGTTCAATTATGAAATTGCAAAAAAGCTTGTGGGAAGATTGAATGCCATTGCCCGTTTGGTTGTTTAATTAAGACTAGGGTTTTCTGGGGCATTGGACCATAGAAGATAATCCCCACCTAGTTCCAACATTTTTTCCTTCCAAAAAGCCCCGGACGATTTTTTGATGATTTGACTTTGGTATTCGTTTTTGACGACGATCCAAGACTTGGACAAAAGTTCTTTGTCCAACTGAAGGGACGACCATCCTGAGTAGCCTAGAAAAAATCTGATATCGTCTTCGGAAATGATATGATTATTTATAAGGTCGACGGTTTTATCAAAATCCCCGCCCCAGTATATACCATCGGATATTTCCACACTATTATCAATCAAATGCGGCACCTTATGTATAAAATATAGATTGTCCTGCTCAACGGGCCCGCCATTATAGACTTGAAATGGCTTGGAGATTTCAGATATAAGATCGCTAATTTGATACTCTAGAGGCTTGTTCAGAATAAAACCAACCGAACCCTCTTCATTATGTTCTGCCAATAACACCACAGATCTATTAAATGAAACGTCTCCGGTCAACGAAGGTTCTGCAATTAACAACTTACCTTTATTTGGCTTCAAATGGACCATTTTTAGCTACCTGATATTATCTAAAATAATACAATTCCTGTTAATTAACCAAATAGAAAACAAAAAAAGGCACTTAAGAAGTGCCTTTTAATATGATAATCTTGCGATTAATTAATTTACTGCATCGCTTAGCTCAGAACCTGCCTTAAACTTAACAACGTTTTTAGCCGCGATTTGGATAGTTTTTCCAGTAGATGGGTTTCTACCTTCTCTTGCATTTCTTTTGGAAACGGACCAAGACCCGAAACCAACTAGAGAAACTCTATTGCCCTTTTTAAGAGCACCTTCAACATTTCCTAAGAAAGACTCCAATGACTTTTTAGCCGCTGCTTTAGTGATGCCCGCGTCTGCTGCCATTGCATCGATCAATTCTGTTTTGTTCATAATCTGATTAAATTAATTGTTGTTAAAAAATTTTAAACCTAGAACAAATTTATATGGATTTACGACCAACACAAGTAAATCAGGGGCAAATCCCTTATTTTGTTGATAACTCAAGAGGTTTGTTGATAAAGTAAGGCTTTTTTTACTTCTTCAGCCATCCCAATAGGGACGGGGCTTCAGCCAATTTTGGCATTTTGTGATAGATTAAGTCCGTTCAATAGGTCAACAACATTCATTTTTCTTTTCCCTTGAAGCTGTATTTCCAACAAATTCAAGAACCCATTCTTAACGGCGACCTTTAGTTCCTTTTTGTCAACAATCAACGTCCCGATCTTAAAATCGTGCGCTTTCTTTTCTTTGGAAACCTTATATATTTTTATATCCAACGGCTCCCCTTCATCGGTTAGAGTACTCCATGCGGCGGGGTAGGGGCTAAGCCCCCTAATCATATTATAAATGTCGTCCATGGGAAGGTTCCAGTCGATTTTACATGTATCCCTATGTATTTTATGGGCCACTTTTAAATCGCCGGTATTTTCCTGTACCTTGGAACCTAAATTACCGTTGGCGATCCTATCCAGTGTTTCTAGAACGGCATTGGCACCCAGTACCATTAATCTGTCATGTAAGGAACCCGCGTCCTCATCGGCATGGATTTCTGTTTCCTTTTGAAGTATGATGGCACCAGTATCTATTTTTTCATCTATCAAAAAAGTGGTCACCCCGGTCTTTGTTTCCCCATTGATGATGGCCCAATTGATAGGAGCCGCACCCCTGTAATCTGGCAACAGGGACGCATGAAGGTTAAATGTCCCTAATTTAGGCATTTGCCAAACCGCCTTGGGCAGCATTCTAAAAGCAACTACTACCTGAAGGTTGGCGTTCAAATCCTTTAAATCCTTTAAAAAGGCTTCGCTTTTTAGATTGGTGGGTTGTAAGATAGGAAGGCCATTTGCCATGGCATATTTTTTTACTGCGGATTCATTCAATTTTCTTCCGCGCCCAGAAGGTTTATCCGGGGCCGTTACCACGCCCACAATGGTATGGTTGGCTTTAACGATGGTATCCAAGATCCCCACGGCAAAATCCGGGGTCCCCATAAAAACAATTCTTAATTCTCGCATGAGATGATTTTATATTCATTTTTGTCGTTAATCATGACAACGCCGTCTTCCAGTAACTCTTGTAGGATCATCAACAAGGAATCTGGATTGCATTTTAGCAAAGTTACTAATGATCTTGAGGAAGCTTCCCTGTTTTTAAGCAAACCAATCGTCCTATGTTTCAAATCCATTAATTCGTCCCTTCGATCCTTTTTTTGTAAACACACATCGCAAATACCACACGGCAGTAAATCTTTCTCACCAAAATATTGCAATAATTGTTTGCCTCTACATACCTTATCTGTGTCTATATATTGCAGCATTGCCTCGACCTGGGCCTTTTTCAATTGGTTCTGTTCCTGTATGTTTTTTGCAAACCGGTTGATGGTCTGGTCATCTTCCCTTGGTACTAAAAAGGTTAGTTCCAGGTCACTGTGTGATGCATGGTATTCAATTATTTCATCCTTATCAAGAATTTCAAGGTGCTCCAATACCTTTTTTTCGGGATAATTCAGTTTTTTGGCCAAATTAAAGGTGTTTATTACCGTATGGTTTTCAAAAATTCCACCATAGGTCCTCAATATCAATTTTACACTATCGTCCAAAAAGCTATTCGTTTTCAAGTATTCCAAAAGCGAATCCTTGGAACATATAAATTGCACACTGGACATGCGATTGAAAGATTCTGATAGGGCGATGACAGAATTTCTATCGAGTATTTTTAGTGTATTGTACGTAATTAGGGTGTTTAACTGATATACATCACAGAACTCATTGAAATTTAGACGGAAAGCCTCATTGCTTCCCTCGCCGTAGGCGATTTGAAAATAATTGCTCAATTTCCTATAGATGAACTTTACCATGGCAACATCAGGCAAGACACTAAGAAACTGCTTTCTTGCAAGTTCTTCATCCGTCTTATTGGTAAATAAAATGGCCTCTGCCATCTCACCGTTCCTTCCGGCCCTTCCGGCTTCCTGAAAATAATTCTCGATACAATCCGGTATCTGATAATGTACGACCAGGGAAACATCCGGTTTGTCAATACCCATTCCAAAGGCGTTGGTCGCTACCATGACCTTAATTTCATTTTGTAGCCAACTTTTCAATTTGTCCCTTTTATCCTTTTCTGGAATCCCTCCATGGTAAAAGGTTGCTGAAATGCCGCTTTTAGTTAAATAGGTACTTATTTCCTCCGTCACCTTGCGTGACCGGGTATACACGATTCCGCTACTTTTAAGTTGTTTACAATAGTGCCTTAATTGAAATCGCTTGTCTTCATGGGTGTCTACCTTAAAGGATATATTTTTTCGTGAAAAGGATTGCTTTTCAATTAAAGGGTTTATTAATTCCAATTGTTCAACTATATCCGTTACGACTTTTTGGGTGGCCGTTGCTGTCAAGGCAATCATGGGGACTTCGGGGTGTAGTTCCCTTAAAAGCTGACATTTTAGGTACGCCGGACGAAAATCGTGTCCCCATTGCGAAATACAATGCGCCTCGTCCACCACAAAAAAATTAACGTCCATCTGGCGGATCCGCTCTTGGACCATCTCTTGCTCCAAGCGTTCCGGGGACACATATAAAAACTTATAACCACCATACACGCAATTGTCTAGGATATCATTGACTTCTTCAAATTTCAGGCTTCCGGTCATCCCTATGGCCTTTATTCCAAGACTTTTTAATTGGGATACTTGGTTTTGAATCAATGAAATCAAAGGGGAAATAACAATGCAGATACCATCGGTTGCCATGGTGGGCACTTGAAAACAGATGGACTTTCCTCCTCCAGTGGGCATTAACGCCAAAACGTCCCTACCGTTCATGATTGAATCTATAATATACGCTTGAGGGCCCTTGAATTGAGGATAGCCCCAATATTCCCTTAGTACTTTATGTGGTTCCAGGCTCACTTATCCCTTTGTCCGTTTTAATATAAAATTCAATCGTTCCGCTACGCTTCCAAAAGGCACTTCTAGAATATCATATTCCAAGGAGCGATAGGTCTCCTCAAGATGGATGTGTAAGTCTACAGCTTGGGGGTAGCTCTCTAACCGTTCATTGTCTTGTACATAGATTTCTTCCCATGGGGGTAGGATGAACACTTGGTCATACCGATTGTTTTTGCAAGCATCCTTAAACGCCGTGTCATAGGCCTGTCCAAAATAATCCATATAGGCTAGGACATCCGGCATTCCTCGATCATAAAAAAGTAGTTCCCTTTCTACGTTTTCGGCTTCTTTAAAATGGTTCAATCTACCTTGTAAAAGAGCGCGGTTAAAGGAAAGTGAATCGTCCACAAAATCAATGGGATTGCTAAGAATTATATTTGGTTCTTGATTTTTTTTTGCCTCAAGGGTCATGGTTCGAATAATTTCATGGAAACAATAGTACCCTGAATTTTCCAAAGATCTTATTACCGAAGTTTTTCCAGTGCCAGGGGCGCCTGTTATAACAATCCTTTTGAAGTCCAAAAAAAAATAGATTTATCCTGTAAAAATACGGAAACCTTAGGTATTAAAAAACTAGGCATTTCCCCGTATCTTTGTAAAAAAAATGAAGTAATGGCGGAAAAGAATTCTGATGCGTTTTACAGTAAATTAAAAGATCAGTTAACGGCCACAAGTTCATGGCCTTCCAATTACCTGTATAAGTTCATTGTGTTGTCAGACCAAGAAAAAATTAAGGCCATCCACAAAATATTCGATAATATGGGGGCGGTAATCGAATCCAAAAAGTCCAAGAAAGGAAAATATACTAGTGTGTCGATTACGGTTAACTTAAAGAACCCAGATGAAGTCATAGCCAAATACAAGGAAGTAGGTGCCATAGAGGGTGTAATCTCGTTGTAAAATAGTATTTCACCAATAATTTTATTAATTTGCAGGCGTTAAGAGAATACTTCTTCAGACTATTAAAGATAATTTTCCCAATTTGGATTTAGTAAATAACCTCGAATACAATACAGAGCGTCCCCAATTGATTATTCCTGAATATGGTAGGCATTTTCAAAAAATGGTGGATTATGCCGTAAGTATTGAAGATACGGCCGAGCGTAATCGCGTGGCGAACTCAATTATCAGTGTTATGGGCAACTTACAGCCCCATTTGCGCGACGTACCGGACTTCCAACATAAACTGTGGGACCAGCTATTTATCATGTCCGATTTTAAACTGGACGTGGAATCACCTTTTCCCATTACATCAAAGGAAATGCTACAGAAGCGCCCTGAACCTTTGGACTATCCACAAAACTTTCCCAAATACCGATTCTATGGGAACAATATCAAACGTATGATCGATGTTGCCGTTCAGTGGGAAAAAGGGGATAAGCGTTCCGGTTTGGAATATGCTATCGCCAATCATATGAAAAAGTGCTACCTCAACTGGAATAAGGAAGTTGTGGACGATACCGCCATATTCAATCATTTGTATGAGCTCAGCAATGGCGAGATAGATCTTGCCGCTAAAGGCGAAAACCTTACGGACAGTGGGCAATTCCTTAAGAACAAGGTCGCTAAAACTCCTAGGTCAAACGCCGGTAAAAAGAATAGAACTAATAATCGCGGTAAAAAACGCTACTAAACTTCCATTTTAAAGATGGGAACATTTAAGATCGAAGGTGGTCACCCCCTCTCCGGTGAGATAACACCACAAGGTGCAAAGAACGAAGCATTGCAGATTTTGTGTGCCGTCCTTTTGACATCTGAAAAAGTTACTATAAACAACATCCCAGATATTGTCGATGTAAACAAATTGATATCCCTTTTGGAAGACCTTGGTGTCAAGATTCAAAAGAAGGGCAAGGGTTCTTACACCTTTAAGGCAGACGATATCAATCTGGATTATTTGCAATCAGACCAATTTAAAAAAGATGGACGGAGCCTTCGAGGTTCCATAATGTTGGTTGGTCCTTTATTGGCCAGATTTGGCAAGGGTTATATACCCAAACCTGGTGGGGATAAAATTGGGAGAAGACGTTTGGATACCCATTTTGAAGGCTTTATAAAGCTAGGGGCCAAATTTAGATACAACCGGGAAGAATATTTTTATGGGGTAGAGGCCAAGGAACTCAAGGGTACCTATATGTTGCTGGATGAGGCCTCGGTTACCGGTACAGCCAATATTCTTATGGCCGCTGTCTTGGCTAAAGGTCAAACGACTATTTATAACGCCGCTTGTGAGCCTTATCTACAACAGCTCTGTAAAATGCTCATTAGGATGGGCGCCAAAATATCAGGTGTTGGTTCCAACTTGTTGGTCATTGATGGTGTGGAAACACTGGGGGGAACGGAACATACCATGCTGCCTGACATGATCGAGATCGGAAGCTGGATCGGCCTTGCCGCCATGACCAAAAGCGAGCTTACCATAAAAAATGTAAGTTGGGACGATTTGGGACAGATACCCACGGTTTTCAGAAAACTGGGTATACAACTAGAACGTAGAGGGGATGATATTTATATTCCTAAGCATACAAACGGATATGAAATCCAGAATTATATCGATGGATCTATTTTGACCATTGCCGATGCCCCATGGCCAGGACTGACACCAGACCTGCTCAGTATTATTTTGGTGGTAGCCATACAGGCCAAAGGGGAAGTGATCATTCATCAAAAAATGTTCGAAAGCCGATTGTTCTTCGTAGATAAACTATTGGATATGGGCGCCAAGATTATCCTTTGTGACCCGCATAGGGCGGCCGTGATGGGACATAATTTTAAGTCTACCTTGAAAGCGACCACCATGACCTCTCCAGATATTAGGGCAGGTGTCTCCTTATTGATTGCGGCTCTTTCCGCAAAAGGGACTTCGATTATCCATAATATTGAACAAATCGATAGGGGGTATGAGAATATAGACGTAAGACTGCGGGCTATCGGTGCTAAAATAGATAGAATCTAATCCTGTTAGGATTTTTCAACAATCGTTCCATCCGGGTACTTGGCAAACCGACCTTTTTCGGCAGGATGCACATTGTCCGGATAGGGCCAGGGCCATCCCCCGAATTGCGTCAATCGAAATTGTGAAAATGCCTTTTGCAATTCATCCCTTGTCGTCATAACAAACGGACCTTGTTGAGCTACAGGTTCTTCAATGGGAGCCCCCTGCAGCACTAAAATCTTGGCGCTATGTGACCCGGCCTTGATACTAATTTCGGCCGTAGGGTCTACATCGGCCCCATAGTTTTGTATAAGTATTTCGCTGCCTAAGGTAATTTCATCCCCTTCATAAAAATAAATACTTCGATTAATGTTCTTTTCTGCCTTTGGAAGACTCAGTTCGCCATTCGCTTTGATATGTATGTTCCAGATGGCAACCTTGTTTTCTGGCTCTGATGCCCAGGAGTCTGGGGGTGGGTCAAGCGCCAACGTTTCCTTAAAGTTACCGGCAATAACGGTTATGGTAGCATTTTCAGTCTCTATCCTAGGGATTTCCTCATGCCAAAACATCTTAAAATGAGGATCGGCAAATTTGGATTTTTTGGGTAGATTCAACCAAATTTGAAAAAGTTCCAAGGTATTCTGCTTATCAGTATTCAATAACGGAAACATTTCGGAATGTTGTACCCCGCTGCCCGCTGTCATCCACTGGGTGTCACCTAGACCAAAACGCCCTGCCGCCCCTAAGGAATCGGAATGATCACAGAAACCTTGATTGACCACGGTCACTGTCTCAAAACCTACGTGAGGATGTGCCGGGAATCCCGGTATGGTCTGACCGTGGTACATCCGCCAATCCTGATTTGGATTAAAATCACTACCCAAGGGCCTTCCCTTTAATAATTCAGGATCCGGACCTAAATCAGAAGTGCCTTCTGGAAAATGGTCCAAATGATGGACGCAGAACAAAAAGGGATCTTGGGTCTGCCATTGGGGACCAAGCGGAAATTTTCTTACTATAACATTGCTCATTAACTTAAATTTTGTTCCGTACGTGCATCAAAATTACGGCAGTGCTACTTCTTTACAAAATACATTCCATCACTACGAATTCCAAATCTGCCTTTATAAAAAACTCATTGGTTTTGGTCAGTCCAAAATTTTCATAAAAATGGGTTTTGTCTATCCTGGCATTGCACCAAATCCTTTTGACCTGCATTTGGCGACAAATTTGGATGACATGCTTGATCAATAAGGCGGCATAACCCTTTCTTTGGTATTCCGGTTGTGTCGCCAGTTTTCTAAATTGTGCGGAATCACTTTCTATAAAGACAGATATGCAGCTTACGATTTTACCATTGGTAAATATACCGAAGTGCTTTCCGTCACCATCATTTTTTAGTTTGACAAAATCGAGTGGAAAATCTGGCCACATTACCCTATGTCTTATGGGCCACGTAGTTTCCGCCGAAATATTTACGATGCGCAATACCCTATGGATTTAGTGTTCATCCTGAAAGATAACGTTGCTTGCATCATTCTTAATGTTTGGCGGTATTGATTTCAACCCAATTGTTCTCTGGATCTTGAACATAAATTTGCCGAACGCCATCGGCTCTTAAGGTAATGGCATTGGGTTTGCCCGGCCAATCTGAATAAGGAACCTCCTTCTCCGTCAAATAGGCAACAAAATCGTCCAACTTTTGTGTAGCCAAACATAAATGGACACTTTTGCTGTGTTTCATGGCAACGCTTTCCTTTTGAATCAAATGCAACTGCGAATTTCCATTGATTATGAACCATCTAAATCCTGAGGTGGCTGAAGGATGCGGAATTTCCTTGAGCCGAAGGATGTCTTTGTAGAAAGCACCGGTTTTTTCCAAATCCTTTACAATGAGCGAATAATGGTCGTATTTAAAATCAAAACTGGGAGACGCATCCTCCTGAGAATTCATGGAATGTTGCAGAAGGAGGAAGGTAAGTGTTACAAAAACCAATTTTTTAACCTTAATCCATTGCCTCCAATTGTTTTTGGATTTGGTCCGCTTTTGCATATTTATCATCACTTGCCTTTCTGTTTGTTTTCGATAAGTCAAAAGCCTCTTTTAGTAGTTTTTGATATTCATCGGTGAGTTTTTCCTTTTCAGTTTTTCTTTTAAATAATCCGAACATAGCAATTTAATTTAATTTTTCCCAATAGGTGGTGGCCCATCTATCATAGCTTCGTATACTTCATTTCCTTTTCTAGTCTTAAATTCTTCCTTAACGGCATCTACCATTTTTGGATTTTCAAAAAGATCTAACATGGTCATGCCCATCGCCTTGGCGGCATAAACCATTCCTTTGTGACCAATGGACATACCACCACAGGCTACCACAGCCCATGAGTGCCAAGGTGTATCTTTTGGTGCTACGGTAACTCCAAGATTTATGTTGGGTACATTCCAGCTCACGTCGCCCACATCCGTGGAACCGCCCCCGGGATTCTCTTCGGTTTCTTTTAGGGGATGTACCTTGCCATCCATGCCAACTTCAGGTTTTCCGGTGGCCTTTTGAATGGCCCTTCCAAAACTTTCTTCCGCTTCTGTATAGCTTATTGGTCCTAAAAGTTCGAGATTTGACTGCATGATTTCCCCACCTGTCCTGTTTACCAAGGTTTCGTAAATACCCGATACCAATGTTATTTTGTAGTCCACATCTGCCATGATGGCCGCACCTTCCGCCATTGCCTTTACACGTTCGTAGGTAGGCAACATCTTGGACCTTTTTGGGTCACGTACCCGCACCCAAAGTTTGGCATAGTCAGGAACCACGTTCACTACTTGTCCACCATCCTGTATATGATAGTGGATCCTTGATGTGGGGAGAATATGCTCCCTATAATAATTTATCCCGGTAGTATACAATTCCAAGGCATCTGATGCGCTTTTTCCGTTCCAAGGGTCCATGGATGCATGCGCGGTCTGCCCATGGAATTCTACAATAAAATCGATAAGGGAAAGTCCGGTTTGAACATCGGCTTCGATTCCTGAGGAAGGATGCCAACTTACATTTACGTCCACATCGTCCCACAGACCGGCTTCTACCATCCAAACCTTGGCAAAGTACTTTTCCTCTGCCGGAGTTCCCAAAAACTTAACGGTACCTTGTATTTTTCCTAACTCCATCAATTCCTTAATGGCAATGGCCGCTCCCAAACTTGCCGTACCGAACATGTTATGACCGCATCCATGACCAGCGGCACCCTCCTTTAATGCGGACTTTTCTGGGATGGTCTTTTGCGATATCCCTGGCAAGGCGTCAAATTCGCCCAAAATACTTATTACCGGTTTGCCGGAACCATAGGTTGCCGTAAAGGCAGTGGGAATGTTGGCAACACCCCTGGTTACGTTCAACCCATTTTTTTCAGCATAATCCGCTAGGATTCTAGAGGATTCGGTTTCCTCGAAGGCGGTTTCCGCAAGTGCCCAAATGGAATCACTAATTTTGATAAGTTGCTCTTTATGTTTTTCTACGGAAGCGATAATGGCCTTTTTTTCCTTGCTCATTTTCTGGCCCTGCACAGTGTTTAAAAGACCTAAAAAGCATACTAGAAGTACTAAATTTTTCATCTTGAATGGTTTTCGTGGTGTGGATATTCGTTTTTCAAATAATATATTTCGAAATAGGATTCGATTGCATCGTAAATATAGGGCTTTAAAAGGTTTAAAGGAAGTTGATAATTACGTGGTATGCTAAATTTTTATGTTCCGGTCTGGCATATTGGGGCAAATTCAAAAGTTCCTTTCCATATACTTATTAGGAAGATATACTTAACGGCCTTGTTTTTCGTTATATCTCAACCTATCGGGCCCCAAAATTGTACCAGTATGAAAAATTCTATCTTTCTATTCCTTCTTTGTGGAACTTTTATTATCAATAGTTCCTGTAGTTCTACCAACAGGTTGACCATGGGAGTAACTCAGGCACCAAGGATAGCCATTCCTTCGAATGTTTCCAGAATTGGTATCATCAACCGGAGCATTCCATCCGAAGAAAACAACAAACTTGACAAACTGGACAAAGTATTGTCCTTGGAAGGGCGAAATTTGGATAAAGAAGGTGCGGAATATGCCATTCAGGGCCTTTTGGATGAATTAAGTAGGGATGGAAGGTTTGAGGTAATCAACATTACGGATGTTGATGATCAGCGAAAGGGGCTCGGTGTCTTTCCTGCGGCGTTACCTACCAATGTTGTGGAAGAAATTTGTCGTACACATGGTGTAGACCTCCTTTTTTCCTTGGAGTTCTATGATACGGACACAACTCCCAATTATGAATTAACCACGGTAAACCTGCCCAACAACCTTGGTATCAATATGGGTATTCCAGGTCATAGATTGACCCTAAATACATTAATTGAAAACGGCTGGAGGGTATACGATCCAACTACAAATACTATTTTGGATCAGTATATCTTTAATGATTTCCTTACTTCAGTAGGGGAAGGCATCAACCCTGCCAAAGCATTTGAGGCGATTGTAGGCAGAAAGGAAGGTGTACTGCAAATAAGCAATACCATTGGTGTGGATTACGGACTTTTAACGAGGCCGATAAACGTAAGGGTGGCTAGGGATTATTTTGTGCGGGGCACCAATAATTTCAAAATAGCGATGCGACGGGCGAGAACGGGCAATTGGGACGGTGCTGCCGATTTATGGGCCGCTGAACTGGATAACAGAAAACCTAAAATTGCCGGAAGGGCCCATTATAATATGGCGATCATCAATGAAATCAATGGCGATTTGGAAAAAGCTTTGGAATTTGCTTCCACTTCATATTCCGATTTTGAAACAAGATTGGCCTTGGACTACGTAAAAATCCTAAGAAGAAGAATAGCCGAAAAGCAAGAATTGGAAGCCACGTTCGATCAGCTTTCCAGATAATCAATTGTTAAGCGCTTCTTTGTAGGTTTCCAAGCAGCGCTCCCTAGCCATTTTATGGTCCACCATTTTGTCCGGATAGGTTAATTCTTGCAGTTCTGGAACCCATTTGTTGATATATTCCCTTTCCTTGTCGAACTTATCCACTTGTGTCATGGGGTTGAATATCCTAAAGTAAGGGGCTGCATCCACGCCACTTCCTGCGGCCCATTGCCAATTTCCTACGTTGGAACTCATCTCATAATCCAGGAGTTTTTCAGCAAAATAGGCTTCTCCCCAGCGCCAATCGATCAATAAGTGTTTACAAAGGAAACTTGCAACGAGCATCCGTACCCTATTGTGCATGAATCCCGTTGAATTGAGTTCCCGCATTCCGGCATCTACAAGGGCATAACCCGTTACTCCCTTTTTCCATTTTTCAAATTCATCTTCATTGTTGCGCCATTCTATGCGGTCATATTTCGGCTTAAAAGCTTTATCCTTGGTATGAGGAAAATGCCAAAGTATTTGCATGAAAAATTCGCGCCAAATCAATTCGCTCCAAAACACCTCGTTCTCCTCATGAATGGCTTTTTTCATCATTTTTCTTACCGATGCCGTCCCAAACCTCAAATGGGGGCCCAACCGTGAGGTGCCGTTCTCCATAGCGGGAAAGTTTCGAGTATCTTCATAATTGTTGATTAGGGTAGGGGTAACCGTATAATCAGGTACCTCGATATCCGATTTTTTAAAACCCAAATCGCTCAACGATAGGTTTGGAAGTCTTGTATTATCAATCAGGTTATCCAGAAAGCCGTGGGTATAATGAATTTCCAAATCCTTGTCCTTGTCAAAGACTTCTTTCCACTTGTTCTTATAAGGCGTATATACCACATACGGGTCACCGTCGTCTTTCATTACTTCAGATTTTTCAAAAATAACCTGGTCCTTAAAAGTGTGGAAGGCTATATCCTTGTCTCCTAATAGCTTTTCGATTTCCGCATCCCTTTCCCGGGCATAGGGCTCGTAATCCCTGTTCGTATACACGCATTGAATATCGTACGTATCAATAAGCTCTTTGAATATATTTTTTGGCGTTCCAGAATATATTGCCAAAGAACTGTTCCATGCATCTTGAAGTTCGCTCCTTATTTTTTGCAAGGTTTCAAAAATGAAGGTTACCCTCGCATCCTTTTCGGGCAATTTGGAAAGTATATTGGTGTCGAAGATAAAAATGGGCAATACTTGGTGTTCGCCTTTCAATGCCGCTAAAAAACCGACATTATCGTCCAATCTTAAATCCCTTCTGAACCAAAAAATATTGAGTTTGCTTTTGGACATTTAACTTAGGTTTAAGGTGGAAATTCCTCCGTCAACACCAATGACTTGTCCGGTCATCCAAGAACTTTTTTCGCTTAAAAGAAAGGAAACGATATTACCAATATCTTCTGGGGTACCTACTCTCTTTAAGGGATGTCTTTCGCCCATGGATTCCATTTTTTTGTCGTTATTCAGCAATCGGCTTGCCAATGGGGTATCGACAAGGGAAGGTGCCACGACGTTCACCCTAATTTTTGGTGCATATTCCGCGGCTAAAGATTTTGCGAACCCTTCAATGGCACCTTTTGCCGAAGCTACACTGGTGTGGAAGGGCATTCCATTGGAAACGGCCACGGTACTGAAGAAAACCATACTTGAATCTTCTTTCATCTTGGCAATTATAGTTTTCACGACCCTTATCAAACCGAAAAAATTGATTTCCATATCGTTCTCAAAGGTTTCTAGGCTCATCATCTTAAAAGGCTTCAGGTTGATACTTCCGGGACAGTAGACAAATCCGTCAAGCTCAGGAATATCGTCAGAATTTAGAACATCCTCTATGGCGTCAAATTGGATATGGGTAATACTTTTATGAGTTTCAGGAAGTTCCGTTCTGGAAGCAACGATCAATTTATGGGTTTCCTTTAATTGGTCTATTACATCCAGTCCTATACCGTGGGATCCACCAATAAGTAATATTGTTTTCATTTATATAGTTTTAAATTCGAGGGTATTTTTCATTTCTGGAATATTACCAAAAAGTGTGTTCAATTTTTGCTCCCTATACTTAAATATTTGCTCTAATTGCTTTTTTACCAAAATTGGGTGTGCGATTTGGCCCAAAATGCCAAATGGTAATTTATAATCAATAATGTCCTCCATTGCTACGCCACCCTCAATTTCGTTTATAAAATGTTTGTGATGCCATAAGCTGTATGGTCCAAAACGCTGTTCGTCCACAAAGTAACTTCCCTGTTGGACCTGGGTTATCTCCGTCACCCATTTGGTGGTATAACCAGGAAATGGTTTCACATAATATTGAATAATTTGACCAGGAAACATTTTTCTATCCGCCCCATCAAGGATATCAAAACCCATGTGTTCTGGTGTAATTAGGGCTAAATTTGCCGGATCCGAAAGGAAATCCCAGGCTTCCCTAGTGCTTATGGATAGATATTGTTTTGATTTCAATTGATACAGCTTCATATCAAAAATTTTAACAAAGATATTTAATTTTTGTTTAAAGATAAATTAAACAGGTTAAACAAAACTTAAACTTTATACATGGGCCAAGGAATGCTAAAATGAATGTTTATCGAAGAATAATACGCTTAAAAGGTTAAAAGGAGTTAATTATATGACCTAAGAAAAGGATTTTGTAATTTTCCATTGAATGTGAGTTTTGCCATGAAATATGTTACGGCTTTTCTATTTCTTATTGTTTCCGTTCTAAAGGCGCAGCAAACCGTATCTGTAGTGGGCGTTCTGGATACTGAGATAAACGAAACTTCAGGTCTTCTTTTTTTTAATGATCGCTTGATTACCCATAACGATTCCGGGAATGAACCTGTGCTTTATGAGATGGATACGACTTCCTTGGCCATAACCAGACGCATTACCATTACCAATGCCGAAAATAAGGATTGGGAGGCATTGGCTCAGGATGCGACCTATATTTACATTGGTGATTTTGGCAATAATGTAGGAACAAGAACGGATTTGGTCATCTACCGAATTGAAAAATCTGACTACTTGGCATCTGACCAGGTACAGGCGGAAGTTATCGAATTCAGCTATGAAGATCAGGTAGATTACAGCGATACCGGAAATTCAGATTGGGATGCCGAAGCCTTTATATCTTTGGATAACACACTGGTTGTTTTTACAAAACAATGGCAGAGTCTAGGTTCCGTGGCCTATGCAATTCCAAAAACCATAGGAAATCACACAGCCACTCGAATAGATTCTATAAACGAAGTAGGACTTGTTACGGACGCGGTTTATAATAGTTCAAAATCTGAATTGTACCTTCTGGGGTATTCGTCCATTTTAACACCCTTTCTAATTAAATTTAGCGGTTCAGATAGCACGAACCTATTTAATGGGGAAGCTGAAAGGTTTGATATTGGCCTACAGTTCGTACAAACGGAAGGTATCACCCAAATCAATTCGACCGACTTCTATATTACTTCAGAATTCTTTTCCAGGCAAACCCCTAGTATTACAAGTGAGGCAAGGCTCTTTAAATTGCAGTTCCCAAACCCTGAGTTTCCGGAGGAAGAACCGGAAACTCCCGAAACCCCAGAAAAACCAGAAACACCTAAAGAACCCATCGAAAACGAACAGGAAGAGACGATTATCATCTATAAGGATATGAATTTCGGTTCGTTTCTGTATGAAATTCAAACCCCCAATACGGTTTTTGGAAGTGCCATTTTTGATGCATCGGGAAGACTTGTATGGATTTCAAAGGAAGAAGTCAGTACATCCGGTGTTATTTCAAGAAATGTCTTTGGACCCGGTATTTTTTATTTCGCGGCTTATTTGAATACGGGAACCATTTCTGTACCCTTCGCACTCTATTAGATTATATCCTTGGTTATTTAGGACTTTCTTAACAAATGGGATTTTGGTTTATACCTAGTTTTGTTAAAACTAAATAAATCAATTAACTATGAACAAAGTAATACTCTTTTTATTGGCCATTGTGGCTTCCTTATCCCTTGAGGCCCAAATTAATACTCCGGCCCCAAGTCCCTCTTCCAAATTGGTCCAAATGGTTGGATTGACAGAAGTTGTCGTGGATTATTCCAGACCTTCCATGCGTGGGAGAAAAGTATTTGGGGATTTAGTTCCCTTTGGTAAGTTGTGGAGAACGGGTGCCAATGCCTACACAACGATTTCGTTTGACACGGACGTGACCATTGCCGGTAGTGTGGTAAAGGCGGGAACCTATTCAATATTTACAAAGCCGGGTGCAAAGGAGTGGGAAGTCTTTTTCTATACCGATACCAATGGAGGCGGAGTACCATCAAATTGGGAGGAGAGCAAGGTAGTCGCAAAGGCGACCGTACCGGTTTATCCCATAGAAATGCCTATTGAAACTTTTACCATTACTATTGATGACCTTACTTCTACCGGTGCCAATTTGGGTATTATGTGGGAACAGGTATATGTGGGGGTTCCCATTGAAGTTCCTACGGACGCTGCGGTAATGACAAGTATAGACAAGATTATGTCCGGACCGGGAGCTGGTGACTATTACGCTGCTGCCGTTTACTATTTGAGTGAAGACAAGGATATAAAGAAGGCAAAAGAATGGATGGATACCGCTATGGCAATGACGGAGAATCCAGCGTATTGGCAATTAAGACAACAATCCTTGATTCTTGCCAAAGCAGGTGACAAAAAAGGTGCGATCGAGGCAGCTAAAAAATCATTGGCAAAAGCGAAGGAAGCCGGCAATGCAGATTATGTAAAGATGAATGAGGATTCCTTAAAGGAATGGGGAGCTTAAGAATCTTGTAACTTCTTATAAAAGCCCGAAATGTATTGTGCATTCCGGGTTTTTTTGGCTCAGATAGTAGGGGCGATTGCAGCTAGGCTTGCCTTGAAATTTAAAGGAAACTTCTTCGGGTCAAGCCAATGAGACATTCGCAGGAAACAAACATTTAACTTCGAGGCAAGCCTCGGGGTATAATTCCTTTTTGCGGCGTCAGGAAAACTAGATATCAATACCTAATAGGTTTTTCCTAAACTTTACTTCAACAGATGCACTCCATCCCCAATTTCAAGCGGGTAAGTTTCACATGTAATCTGGGTCTCCGTGTAATAGGCTTCCTTTATTGCTTCCAAGGACGATACCAACTGGTCCGTTTTAAGTAGGTTTATCGTGCAGCCTCCAAATCCACCGCCCATCATCCTAGATCCAAGAACACCCTCCAATCCTTCCCCTATTTTAACTAAATAATCTAGTTCGGGAGTCGTGATTTCATATTCATTGGACATCGCCCAATGGCCCTCAAAAAGAATAGTTCCTACAATATGTGCATTACCTGATTTTAGTGCTGCTATCATTTTAAAGACTCTTTCATTCTCTTCCAGGATATATTTTGCTCGCTTATAATCTGTGGGGCTAACTTCCTTTTTTATTTTTTCAAGATTTTCATGCGTTACATCCCGCAATGAAGTCACGGGTTTAATTATATCATTAACCTTAGATACAACCGTTTCACAGGAAGCCCTCCGTTTATTGTATTCGGAATCCACTGCAAGGTTATGTTTTATATTCGAATTGATTAGTACCCAACTGAAACCATTTAAATTGATTGGAACAAAATCATGGGTCAAATCCCTACAATCCAGAAAAAGTGCGTTTCGTTGTTTGCCAAATAGCACTGCATATTGGTCCATCAATCCGCAATTAAGCCCAATCTTGTGCTCGGCAGATTGGGCAATCAGCGCAATTTCCTCTTTACTTATGGATAATTCCAAAATTTCAGAAACCCCAAAAATAAACCCACAACATAGGGCAGCAGAGGAGGAAAGCCCGGCTCCGATAGGTATGTCCCCCCCAAAAACACAATCGAAACCTTCCAGGGAATATCCCTTCGCTATTAAAATCTCCATAATAGCTTTGAAGTAATTTCCCCAGAAAGACGTGAAAGGTTTGTGGTTTCCGTTTAAATCGAATTCTATTTTTTCGGCATCCGTCAGAAAAGTTTCAATATTTATTGAACCACTTTCATTTTTTTGAATGGCGAAATAAATCGCTTTTTCTATGGAAGCGGGTAAAACGACGCCCATATTATAGTCGGTATGTTCGCCTATTAAATTGATTCTGCCTGGAGCTTTAACCAAGAGTGGTTTCTTTTTGTAATTCGATATAAACGAACTTTTAATGTCGTCTGAAATCATGGGAATGTAGTATTGGTCAATCACTGGTTATACTTGAGATGGCGGTTTGCTCAACATTCTATCAAAAGCTTCAAATACAATAGACATAATTATTACTAATGCCGCACCATAAAAGTTTAACCATAGATATCCCAATTTTTCTTCGCCCGCGGGATAAATATGTATTAGGTTATAATAAATGATGCATATAATAATCTGTGTGATTATGGCGGCAAAAAATACCGCATTGCCCTTTACAAATTTGAAGAAAAAGGCCAAAAGGAAAATTCCTAATACATTACCATAAAAGATACTACCAATAATATTCACCAATTGTATAAGGTTGTCAAAAAGATTGGCAATACAGGCGATCAATATGGCAATAACGCCCCATACCAAAGTAAATGCCTTGGAGGCTCGCACGTAATGCTTTTCGGTAAAGGAACCCTTCTTATTTCTTTTGTATAAATCCAGGGCCGTAATGGTTCCTAAGGCATTGAGTTCCGATGCCGTTGATGACATGGCCGCGGATAGAATCACCGCCAATAAAAGACCAATCAATCCCTTTGGAAGATTATTGAGAATAAAGTGGATGAACACATAATCCTTGTCATTGGTTTCAATGGATTCATCGGCCCGTGAAATCAGTGCTTTTGCGGCAATCCTGTTAGTACTATCTTTTTGGTTTATGCGAATAATTTGTTGTTTGGCCTCCTGTACCGCTGTGTATTCCTTAATATCCAAGGCAGCGGAAAACTGATTTTGGGCGATGCGTTTTTCCGCCTCCAAGGCAACTTGTCCTTCCTGTAGAATTTTATAATCTTCGGAGTATTCTGAATCCATCACGGCCGATGTTGCGGCTGGATTAAAATTTAGGGGGGATGGATTATACTGATAAAAAACAAATACCATTACGCCTACCAAAAGGATAAAAAACTGCATGGGGATTTTAAAGATGGCATTGAATACCAAACCTAGCTGGCTCTCCCTGATGGATTTACCCGACAAATAGCGCTGTACTTGGCTTTGATCGGTCCCAAAATAGGCGAGTGCCAAAAACAGTCCGCCCGTAATCCCACTCCAAAACGTATACCTGCTTTTTGTGTTCATACTAAAATCCAGTATATCCAGCTTATTACTGGCGCCGGCAATTTTTAATGCTTTTGAAAAGGTGATGTCCGATGGAAGAAATCCTAAAATAAAGAAGAATGCCACAAACATTCCGGTCATGATAATGAACATTTGCTGCTTTTGGGTAACGCTGACCGCATTGGTACCCCCAGAAACTGTATAGATAATGACCAGAGTACCAATTATGACGTTTAAAGTGCCCAAATCCCACCCCAACACTGCCGAAAGGATAATGGAGGGTGCAAAAATCGTTATACCTGCCGCAAGGCCCCGTTGTAACAAAAATAGAATTGCCGCTAGGGAACGGGTTTTTAAATCGAATCTACCCTCCAAAAACTCATAGGCGGTATACACCTTCATTCTATGATAAATAGGCACAAAGACCAAGCAAATAATGATCATGGCAAGGGGAAGACCAAAATAAAACTGAACGAAGCCCATTCCATCATGAAAGGCTTGACCAGGAGTGGATAGGAAGGTTATGGCACTGGCCTGTGTAGCCATTACTGAAAGACCTATGGTCCACCATTGGGCCTCATTACCTCCTTTTACATAGTCATCGACATTTGCGCTACCCTTAGTCTTCCATACCCCGTACGAAACAATGAATAATAGGGTTCCACAAAGAATTGTCCAGTCTAGTGCGCCCATTCTAATTGTATGAAGTCATTATGAGGTAAAAAACAAAAATATAGATGAGATTTAAAATTAGAACCAACGAATACTCGCGCTTCCAGCTTTTATGTTCGTCTTTGTCCTGGCTCATCCTTTGATCTGTTTCTTTTTTGACAAGTTATCCTTCCCAACGGATAGCATGTTCGAAAATAATTTATAAGCCCCGGGAACACCCGCCGGAAGTTCCCTAAAAAAGCTCAATCCAGTGTAAATATAGTGACCTTCTCCATAAGGAGCTATCAATAGGCTTCCTTTTGTGGCTTTCTCACCTTCATCCTTCATTTCCAGAATGGGGATAAATTCCTTACTCCATTTATTGGGAAAGTATAGCCCCCGTTCCTGAACCCAACCCTTGAAATCATCTGTAGTGATTTTGTTAGGGTAATTTACCAAATCATGGTCTTCCGCGATAATTTTTACCTCAGAATTTTCATTGGTAACACGATCCCTTGAAATTTGAAGCTCATACGGCGCAATGTTCTCAAATTGGTCTGCCCATCTACCTGCAGTGTTATACTGAACGATTACGGTACCTCCGTTTTTGGCGTAATCAAGGATATACCTTTGTTTAAAGCTAAGTTCATTGACCACGTTATAGGCCCGAATACCAAGAACTACGGCGTCATATTTATCCAAAGAATTTTCCGTGATTTCTTCCGGAAGCACCGTATGGACGGTAAACCCAATTTGTTCCAAACTGGTGGGGACATCATCACCTGCACCCATGATATATCCAATATGCTGTCCGGCTTTTTGGATATCCAACCGAACCACTTTGGCTTCAGATGGCATTAATACGGTCTGTGTTGGAATATGATCATAGGCAATGGTTACCAGTTCTTTTGAGTTTTCTTCACCATCCACTTCCACTAGGGAGGTCATATAGGCTTCGTCTTCCGAAGCTGGAGGTGATAAAGTAAAAAAGAGCGTCTGCTCGTCCCCCTTCTTTTCGATATTGAAAGCTTGTGCCGGTATATCAAGAATCCAATCCTGGCCGATCCTTAGTTTTACCATTCCTTTTACATTGTCCTTATGCGCCTTTACGGTCACCGGTATTTGCTTGGCAGTACCATCCGAGAAAATAATGACTTTGTCCTTTAGCATGGAAGTGGCCTTGGGTACAATTTCAAAAGGCTGATAGATTTCCCCTTTGTCAGGTCGTCCATATTTATACAATACATCCTTTGTAATCGAAATCTTGACGCCATCAAAGCTCAAATGAAAGGTTGCTGTAAATGCCCTTGGGCTTTCCGGTTTACCTATCAATTCCCTATCCGTTACTTTGTAGGTGCCCAAGGTTCCTTTTTCCATCAGCCAATAAGGACCGGTATAGTTGGTGGATTCTGGAATGTTGAACTTAATCTCTTTTTGAAACAACTTGTTGTCCTTCAAGCTTACGGGTTCATTTAATATAATCGCATCATTTATGTAAACAGATTCTAGCATGATTTTTTTGTTGCTCCTATTTACCGCTTCCAAATTTAGGGAAATGGGGGCTCCCGGATTGGAATATCCCTGAGCTGTAAAAGCTTCAAGATGCAATCCGCCTACCTCTTCGATGATGGCCCTAAGCTCTTTGGATTTAAGCTCCTTCCAGTGGTCATCGGTAATTTTTTGCAGGAGATGATAGGCTTTCACCAAATCGGACAAATGAACGGAAGGGTCTTTGAAATTAAATTCGGCTTCCACCTTGTCCAGGATAGCGCCTATTTCCTTTCCCCCTGCAACCCTTGTCCAGGTGGTATTGATTCCTTCGAACAAGTCGGAGTTGTTTTGGGGCATATCACCTTTCAATAGTTCTAGATATTCCTCTTCTGATCCGCGTGAACTGAGTCTTCCAAAGCCTTGACAAAGGTGCTGGCTACTGGCCATAGCCGCAATTTCATTGTTGGACATGCCCAACATGGGGTAGTAGGTGCCAATGTCCACATTCAAAAGTTTGGATTTATCGGCCTGCTCAAATTTTTCCTGACTTCCATAAAACCACCAAGATGTATTAAAAAACAAGCGTTTGGGTTGCCAAGTATCGGTATTTTCCAATCGGTCCGAAAATGCCTTGGGGTCATTGGCCAAATCAAAGGCTTCTACACTTAGCATGGCGGAGGCAGTATGATGACCGTGGGTGGTACCCGGACTTCTATGATCGAATCGGTTAACGATAACATCGGGTTTAAATTTGCGGATGGCCGTTACTACATCGCCCAAAATCAAATCCTTGTCCCAAATTCCCAATGTTTCCTTAGGGTTTTTTGAATAACCAAAATCCACCGCTCTCGTAAAAAGTTGCTCGCCACCGTCCACTCTTCTTGCCGCCAATAACTCTTGGGTACGTAATACGCCCAACAACTCCCTAAGTTCTGGCCCTATTAAATTCTGACCGCCATCTCCCCTTGTCAAGGAGAGGTATCCTGTCCTGGCATGGACATGGTTTGAGAGGTAGGAGATGAGCCTTGTATTTTCATCATCCGGGTGTGCCGCAATATATAGGGCCGTGCCTAAAAAATTCAGTTTTTGAATCTCATGATAAATATCGGCTGGTGAATGATTTTTCGGCGTTTGTGCAAATGAAGGGCTTACTAAAAGAAAACACGTAAGTATAGAAATGGCAAAACGGCGCATGGTATTGGTTTTTGGTCTAATTTCAAAGATAAAAAGATTGCATGCCCAAGTAGGGATTTTACGACTTCTTTAACAGACTTCCCAGTTATTCGTCCTCAGAAACTTCCTCACTTCTATAGGTCGATACTAATACTACCCCTTTTTGTAGCACCAAGTTATTGGGATAAGTAATTATTTCCCCATTCGCCCTTCTCAAATGAAGGTGAAATGGCTTAATGTCTTCGATGACAAAAACCTCCCGCTCCGGGTTATCGGCATCCAATATTTCCTTATCCAAAATTCGTATGGTATTGCCAATTTTAAAGGGGAATGAAAAGAAGATTATTACGCCAGCCGTAATATTGCTTAATATGGACCATTGGGCAAAAAGTGCTACTCCAATTACGGCAAAAACGGAGGAAAGTAATACACCCAAGTCTTTGTAGTCTACACCCCAAATGAAGGTAAGTGTAATAAAGGCCATCGCGATAAGTACTATGTTAATGTACTTGATGATCAAGTTGATCCTAACAGGATTAAAATCACTTAATTTACCTACCTTTCTTACAATGGAGGTAAAAATAATTTTTAGGATAATGATTATTACAAAAAGGACAAGACTAAATAGGAGACTGCTCTTATGATCTTCAATAAAACCTTCCATAGATTATAGGCCTAAACTGTCGCGCAAATATAGGTCCTTATTATCATTTTGTTGCCAATAAGGGGTATTTATGGTTTTGATTTTTTTGGCTTTTGAAGTAAGTAGTTGAGCATTTGGGCCAAATCCGCTTTTAGTGATTTCAGACCAGCTTTCGATACTGTATGGAAAAGTATTGCTAAAGGTTATGGAAAGAGTTCTTTCCAGTTCCGGATACTTGATTTCATAGGTGTAAGTGTCCCCTGCATTTGTTAGGGTCGCTTCCGCATCGTAGGCTTTTAGCTCCTTGTGGCTCAATCTTACAAATTCCAAGGATGGTATTATTTGAACGGTTCCTTGGGGCAAATCTTCAGGACTTATTTTTAGTTTGTTCCAGAGTTCGTTTTCCAAAATCGTTTTTTTAAGGCTGAAATCTTGGTCGGCCTCCGATTCAAAATAGGAATGTGAGGTTACCTGAAAGTCTTCCTTATTATTAATTTGGGCATATACGTGACCACACCATTCCTGTGCGGAAAAGCTAACCTTTAGCGCGTGCTGGTTGTCATAAACCGGATAGAAACTGCTGGTCATGATGGAGTAGGGGTAGATACCGGTCAGGTATTTCTTTGTGGCGTTCAGCTTTAGGACGGGAATATTATCTGCCGAGGCATTGTCCGCTTTGACCTGTTTTTCTTTCAGGAAAGGTTCCGTAACATAGATCATTACAGCCTTGCCCATACGAATTTCTCCATAACGGGCCTGCTCCAATTCATAGGAAGTGATTTCGGCCGTGCCGGAATACCAATACTCCTTAAATTCTTGAGGTAGATTTTTCCGTGGGATTTCAGGCTCCTTTTTTATGGAGGCGATATCTTCATTTTTATTGGTGGATTCTTTGGAATTGCAAGACTGAAATACCGTACAAGCGGCAGCAAAAAGAATAACCGATACTTCCAGGGTCAACCATTTTTTAAACATAGCAAGTTCTTTTGACTAAAATTAATCAAAATCCACTAGCCAACCATGTCTAAAAGTGTTTCATAGACCAATTGGGTAGGTAAACCCACTACATTGGTGTAGGATCCTTGGATTTCAACGATGCCAATAAGGCCGATCCATTCTTGGATGCCATAGGCGCCGGCCTTATCATAAGGGGCAAAGTGCGTGATGTAATAATCGATTTCGGCAACGGTCAAGTTCTTGAACTTGACTTTGGTAATGCAATTTTTAATTATTTGTTGCCCGACGGTGCTAAAGCAAACCGATGTAATGACTTCATGCCAATCACCAGATAATTTGGCAATCATTTCATGGGCTTCCCTAGCATTGGCCGCTTTGGCCAACGAGGTGTTTCTATGCCATACTACGGTATCCGAAGTTATCAAAATTTCCTTTGGATTCAGCGTACCATGAAAGGCCGAGGCCTTTAATTTTGAAAGATAGTCGGATATCTCGGCACCCCTAAGGTGCTTGGGGTACACTTCCTCCACCGGTTTTAGTCGAATTTCAAAAGGCAGGCCCATCTCCTCAAAGAATTGTTTTCTTCTGGGAGATCCTGAGGCCAATATCAATGTATGGTCCTTGAGTTTTTCCAGTAGCATTCTCAATCGTTGGCAGCGCTAAAATTTTCCATCCAGTCCCCACGGACCTTCAATACCTGTTCAATAACGTCCCTGGCACAGCCAGAACCGCCATTGATGTGCGAGATGTAGTCGCAGATGGCCCTAACTTCGGGCACCGCATTTTGGGGACAGGAAGCCACACCTACCTTCTTAAGAGGAGGTATATCTGGTATGTCATCGCCCATATAAAGTACATTTTTTGGGTCGATGCCATAGATGTCCAAGTACTCTTCCAAGGCGTCTATCTTATGATGGGATCCCATGTAAAAATCCGTAATGCCCAAACCTTGCAAGCGTTTTTTAACGCCCTCGTTGGTACCGCCAGTGATGATACATATATTATAACCTTTGTCAATGGCAACCTTTAAGGCATACCCGTCCTTGACACTCATTTTTCGTAGCATTTCCCCAGTAGTGGTTACCAGAACGCTACCGTCCGTTAAAACCCCGTCAACATCAAAAATGAATGTGGTAATATCCTTTAAATATTCCTTATAACTTTTCTTCATGTTCGTTTGCTGCTTTTATCGCATTGCTCAATAATGTATATATGGTCTTGTGTTTTTCATTCTTTAATAATCTGAGATGTCCGTGTAAGGTCTTTAAATCGTTGCGTTTGGCCGGACCCGTTTGAGCCTCTTTTGGCGACATGCTCTCAATCTTGGCCGCGGTTTCTTCGATCAAGGGAAACAACATAGAAAAATTCAATTGATGTTCCCCGCAAATTTCACTTGCGATCGTGTACATGTAATTTGTAAAGTTATTTACAAAAACGGCCGCCAAGTGAAGGATTTTTCTTTTTTCGGAATCTATGAAATGAACGTTGGCACTTATTTTTTCCGCTAAGGTCCCTAAAAGTCGCTTGTTTTCGTCATCATTTGTTTCCAGGCATAGGGGAATTGATTTAAAATCCAGGATTTTCCCCGCCGTAAACGTCTGTAGGGGATAGAATACGCCTCTTTTTGTATGTTTGGATAGAACATCTAAAGCAACGCTGCCAGAAGTATGCACCACCAACCCATCCACATGCATTTTATTGGAAACATCGCCTATGGCATCGTCCTTTACGGCTATTATGTAAACGTCAGCCTGGGGCAAGTTTGTCCAATCCTTGGAAACTTGGTATTTATTCCCAAAAACGTGCAAGGATGTTTCCGTTCGTCCTATGATGCCAACAAGGTCTATTTCCGGAATGCCATGAAAGCATTCGGCTAAATTTTGGGCCACGTTGCCGGTACCTAAAATGACAATTGAAATCATTTGACGAAAATACGAAGAATTGCGTGTAGGAATCATGGATAAAATTAACATTTCCCTTACACTATTATCAATATGCATTCTTTAATTAAAGTGTAAAAGGACGTATTTTTGCAAGCTGATAACCATTGTCTTTCTACATGACAGATCTGTTAAGGAAAATTTTCTTCTCCACCCGTTTAATGTCCGTATTGATTATTGTATTTGCTGTAGCTATGGCATTTGGTACGTTCATCGAAAGTTGGTACAGTACTGAAACAGCCCGTATCTGGATATACAACGCTACATGGTTTGAAGTCATCATGGTCTTTTTTGTTATTAATTTCATTGGTAATATTTCAAGGTACCGACTATTAAGAAAGGAAAAGTGGCCCGTTCTTGTGCTGCATCTGTCCTGGATTCTCATCATCATAGGTGCTTTTGTGACCCGATATATCAGCTATGAAGGCATGATGCCCATTAGGGAAGGAGCCACTGAAAATGTATTTTTTTCCGATAAGACCTATTTAACTGCATTTGTGGAAGGGGAAATAAATGGGGAGCCACGTAGAAAAACTTTGGAGGACGATCTGATCGTGACACCAGAAGCATTAAAATCCAATCTACCTTGGACCGGAGATTTTAATGGGCAGGAATTTACCATTTCCTATGTGGATTTTATAGAAGGTGCCAAGGAAGGGCTGATACCCGGTACCTCCGGAAACACCTTCCTTAAAATTGTGGAAGCGGGCGATGGACAACGTCATGAACATTTTTTGGAGAATGGCAAGGTCATGAGCATCCACGGTGTTTTGTTTTCCTTGAACAATGAGACCGAAGGTGCTATTAATATTTTTACCGATGGGCCCGAATACCGCATATCCTCTCCGTTTCAAGGGAGTTTTATGCGTATGGCGGACCAGTTTCAAGGACAATTGGTCCAAGACAGTATACAAAAACTACAACTGCGTTCGCTCTACAATACGGCCAATATGCAATTTGTAATCCCTGATTCCTTGGTGCAGGGCACCTTTGGCATTGTAGAAATACCCGAAGCTGAAAAAATGGAATTTGATATGGATGCGCTTGTACTTTCCGTATCGAGTAATGGTGAAACCAAGGAAGTAAAGGTGTTGGGAAGTAAGGGGCAGACCCAGTTCAGCGACAAATTTAACGTGGGTGGATTGGATTTCGCTTTGCGTTATGGTTCTAAGATTTATGAGCTACCCTTTGCCATACAGCTCAACGATTTTATTGCAGAAAAGTATCCCGGAACGGAAAACGCCTACGCCTCTTTTATGAGCAAAGTGACCATAAAGGATGAAAGGCCTTTTGATTACGATATTTATATGAACCACATTTTGGACCACAAAGGGTACCGATTTTTTCAAGCCAGTTTTGATCCGGACGAGAAAGGAACCAGACTTTCAGTAAACCATGACTTTTGGGGAACATGGATAACCTACATAGGCTACTTTTTATTGTATATAGGATTAATGGGAATCATGTTCTTTGGTAAGACCAGATTCAAGGATTTAGCCCAGTCCTTGGACAAATTGAAAGATAAAAAGAGAAAAATACTCGTTTCCCTCGTTTTGCTAATTGGACTTTCAACCTCCATACAAGCCCAGGAGCACACTGCGGACGATGGTCACGACCATACCCAAGCACCTACACAGCAACAAATAGATTCGCTCATTACATCTTCTATCGTTGCCAAGGAGCATGCGGATAAATTCGGGAAATTGGTCATTCAGGATGAAGGTGGAAGAATGAAACCGATCAATACCTTTTCCTCTGAACTTCTAAGGAAATTGAGCCTAAAGGACACCTATTTAGGGTATAGTTCCGATCAGATTTTTCTTTCCATGATCATGAACCCCGCAGTTTGGTATAATGCGGAATTCATTGCTTTGGACAAAAAAGCCCAAAATGATAGCATAAGGAACATTATTGGTGTGCCCTTGGGTCAGAAATATGTAAAGGCTACGGATTTTTTCAATAAAGAGGGAAATTATAAACTGGAGCCGTACTTAAGAGAGGCAACGGCTACTAACAATCCCAACAAATTTCAACAGGATTTTAAGGATGCCAATATCCGATTGAGCCTATTGAATCAGGCTTTAGGCCAGGATATAGTGAAAATTTTTCCCTTGTTGAACGATGAAAACAACAAATGGATTTCCGCGGTGGAATATCGCGGGGGACAGATTCAGATCCAGGATTCCCTGTATGCCAATTTTGTAAAGAATGCCATGCCATACTATTTGATGACCTTGAATAAGGCGCAGCAGACAGGTGACTATGGCGAGGCGGACCGACTCCTTGCGGCTTTCAAGCAAAATCAGGTAAATAATGGTAGCGAGGTCTTACCTTCCGAAAGAAAAATCAATACCGAAGTTATTTATAATAAGCTCAATATTTTCAATAGACTTTATCAGTACTATGCCCTGGTAGGGGTCCTATTCTTTTTCATCCTTGTATTTCAAATCTTTAAGGATCGTTCCATCTGGAGAATTGGGGTCTACTTTTTCAAAGGAGTCATTTATTTGTTTTTCATTTGGCATACCGCGGGATTGATTTTAAGATGGTATATCTCCGGTCATGCCCCATGGAGCGATGCCTATGAAAGTATTTTGTATGTCTCTTGGGCAACTATGGGCATGGGGTTGCTGTTTGGAAGAAAAAGTGACATGACCATTGCGGCTTCCGCATTTGTAACCTCCATGTTATTATGGATTGCCCACCAAAGTTGGGTCGATCCTTCCATTGCCAATTTGGTTCCCGTGTTGGATAGCTATTGGTTAATGATACATGTGGCAGTAATTGTTGGAAGTTATGGGCCTTTAACGGTTGGAATGATCTTGGGTATTGTTTCCCTTATATTGATTCTGTTGACGAACAAGAAGAACAAGGAACGCATGGAAATCAATTTGAAGGAACTTACCATTATCAATGAGATTTCATTAACGGTAGGTTTGATCATGCTGACTATTGGCAACTTTTTGGGGGGGCAATGGGCGAATGAAAGTTGGGGCCGTTATTGGGGATGGGACCCCAAGGAAACGTGGGCCTTGATATCTATCATGGTATATGCCTTTGTAATACATACTCGGTTGGTACCTGGCCTACGAGGAAGATGGACCTTCAACTTTATGAGTGTAGTTGCCTTTGGAAGTATTATGATGACCTATTTTGGTGTGAATTTTTATTTGGTGGGACTCCACAGTTATGCAAGCGGGGCACAGGTAATCACGCCAACTTTTGTGTGGTATACGGTTGCAGGCGTATTGGTTTTGGGAGCATTGAGTTATTGGAGGTATCGGGTGAATTATGTGAAGAGTTGATTTTGCCAAATGCTGTAAGCTTTAGGCTTTAAGCTTAAGGCCTAGTATTCCAACAACAACCGCATTATCTCCTCAGCGGCAACCTTTCCTTTCTCCTTGAGAAAATCTCTGGGCGTATTATCACCCAATTCAAAAACGATGGCCGGCATGCCATGGTGTACATAAAAATAGTTTCTGGAAACCATGGTGGGCCTAATTTTATCGGATGGAGCTATATTGGTATTTTTTTGTGGCAGTCGGTTTGTTATACTTTCGATCCAGTCGTACACGATCTTACCCTTTTGCCCGATGACCGTACTATCAATGGGATAGTAGATATCGTCCCAAGTGGAATGGAAATCGGCCCCAAAGACAAATTCATAACCCTCATCACTTTTTTTGTTTAAAAAGTCACGAACACTTTTCGTTTCTGGCTGGTTAAAATTCTCCCAATCGCGATTCAAATCGATTCCGCCCATATTATGACGCCAATGGCCATTGTCCACGCCATCTGGGTTCATTAGGGGTACCGCAAAGACAGCATATTTTTTCCTGAAATTCTTGGCTTGTTCCGTATCCCCGGAAATTGTTTCCATAAAGGATTTCATGACCAAAAAGCCGGTCACTTCTGGGGGATGCTGTCTGGAAATAATCATTAAGGCCTTTTTGGTGTTTGGGTATTCTTTTATTTCTATAAGTTGCATGGACCTATTTTCATGGGTTCTTCCAATCTCATGGTTTGAAACAAAAGATTTGACCGAAAGGGAATCCACCCATTCCCGTACCCTTTTGGACGTATATAATTCCTGGGCGGAAATCCAAACAGGCTCGTTATCAATATCTATGGTTATTTCTACAAATTCTGGGGCTGCCTTGATTCCAAAATCCCCTTCACCCGGATTAATAATCTTAAATTTAACGCTGTCCAAGGCCTTAAAATGCTTTCCATCGTCACTAATTTTGGGATAGTACCTACTCCTGGAATCCTGATAAGATAATTTGATGGTAATTTTCCTAGGCTTACCCGTCCATACCTTAAAGGAATACCATGGGCTTACATTAATTGGGGTGTTTTCCGCCGTAATCCAAATGGTATAATGGTCATTGCCATCTTCGGCAACGCCGTTCAATCGGGCACCATCAAAATCGTTCGAAAAATAGGTTTGGTCATCCAAGGACCAGATGCCTTTCCATTGTTTTTGTACCGGTTTGTTTACGGTAGGTACAATTGGACTGGCCCCTTGGCCTTGATATCCTGTTGGTGATTTTTTAGGAACAGTGCTCAAGGTATTTTTACAGGCTGATATAATGCATCCTAAAAGAACAAGATGAAGTATTTTATATTTCATAGTGGCTTGATGTTGAGAATAATTGGAAAAATAGATGATTTTATTCTTAGTTGAAAGGTATTTTAAAAAAACCGAACCAAGGTATAATAACCTGTTTTGGCTTAAAGTGTTACAAGGAGTAGTTTTGATTTTGAGTAGGAGAATAAACTGTATCGATTTAGATTCAGGTTCATTTCGTAACTTTAGCAATTCATTTAATTCTAAGTGATGGATAATAAAAGAAAAGGTTTAAATACTATTTGTACCCATGTGGGCGAATTGGAGGATACTGTACATAAGGGTGCAGTTTCCCCATTGTATATGAGCACTTCATACGCTTTTGACGACGTGGACGTAAAACGATATCCCCGATATTTTAATACCCCCAACCAAGAAGGACTCTGTAAGAAAATTGCCGCGTTGGAACATGCGGAGGCGGCCTTGATATTTGGTAGTGGGATGGCAGCGGTTAGTACCGCCTTGATGGCATTCCTAAGGGCAGGGGACCACGTGGTTTTGCAACAAACACTTTACGGCGGAACTTACAACTTGGTAACCGAAGAGTTCGATAAATATGGTATAGCTTATTCCTTCACCCATGGCTGGGAACCGAAGGATTTTGAGGAAAAAATTCACAAAAACACCAAGGTCATCTATATTGAAACGCCATCAAACCCTTTACTGACTATAACCGATATCGAAGGAGTGGCAGCGGTCGCTAAAAGGCATGGCATTGTTTCTATGATCGATAATACCTTTGCAAGTCCGGTAAACCAAAACCCTATCGACTTTGGTATCGATGTGGTCATCCATAGCGCCACAAAATACATGGGAGGACATTCGGATATTTGTGCTGGCGCCGTTGCTTCCACTCAGGAACACATGAACAGAATATTCCATTTGGCCAAAAACTTTGGCGGTAGCCTAAGTGATTACACGGTTTGGTTATTGGAGCGAAGTATCAAGACCATGGCACTAAGAGTAAGGGCCCAAAACGAGAATGCCCTACTAATGGCCAAATATTTGGAAACCCACAATGATATTGATGCTGTTTATTATCCAGGCTTGGCTTCCCATAGGGACCATGAACTTGCCAAAAGGCAGATGAAAGGTTTTGGGGGAATGCTCTCTTTTGAGTTGAAGCCCTATTTGGATGCTTCCCTCTTTCAAAAATCCTTAGAATTGATTAAATCCTCAATGAGTCTGGCAGGGGTAGAGAGCACGGTGTTGTCCCCTACAAAAACAAGTCATGCCTTAATGAGTCCAGAGGTACGGGAAGAACAAGGCATCAAGGACGGATTGATCCGTTTTTCAGTAGGTATCGAGGAAGTGGAAGATTTGATTGTCGATATTGAAAGTGCCTTGAAAATAGTAAAAAATAGGATCAGCGCAAACATATAATCTCTGAACAACTTTAAAACCCTTTCAATGAAATTAGATATATTGGTATTTGGGGCACATCCAGACGATGCAGAATTAGGGGCTGGAGGAACCATAGCCAAAGAAATAGCCCTAGGAAAAAAAATAGGTATCATAGATTTGACCAGAGGAGAACTGGGTACAAGGGGTTCTGCCGAAATCAGGGACAAGGAGGCTGAGAATTCCAAAAATATTTTAGGGGTCGCCGTACGGGAGAACTTGGGTTTTAGAGATGGTTTTTTTGTGAACGATGAAAAACATCAATTGGAAGTCATTAAAATGATAAGGAAATACCAACCCAATATTGTATTATGCAATGCCGTAAACGATCGTCATATAGACCATGCCAAAGGAAGTGAATTGGTCAGTCATGCATGTTTCTTGAGTGGACTTGTCAAGATAGCGACCAAGGTGGATGGCAAACAACAAGAAAAATGGCGTCCAAAATTGGTTTATCACTATATTCAATGGAAAAACCTTACACCTGATTTTGCAGTGGATATAAGCCAATTTATAGAGAAGAAGACCGAAGCTATTTTAGCGTATTCCTCCCAATTCCATGACCCAAATAGTAAAGAGCCGGAAACACCCATAAGTAGCAAAACTTTTATTGAAAGTGTGCGGTACAGGGCTCAGGATTTGGGTAGATTGATCGGGGTGGATTATGCCGAAGGTTTTACGGTTGAGCGTATGATGGCCGTAGATTCTCTTGATTCCCTGCTTTAGGCCGTTTTTTTGTATTCTTTTTGGGCTTTGGGAATGGTGAAATAAAAACTGGATCCTTTGTTGATTGCGCTGTTCACCCAGATGATTCCGTGGTTTTTTTCAACCATTTCCTTGCAGAGCGAAAGACCTAGACCGGTTCCTTTTTCATCATTTGTACCATAGGTGGAATGAGTACCGGAATGGTTAAAAATTTTAGACAATGTCTCCTCGTTCATCCCCACACCGTTATCACGAACATAAATCTCCCATTGTTTCGTTTTTTCTACCGCTCCAATAGTGACTATCCCATTTTCAGGTGTGAATTTAATGGCATTGCTCATCAAATTTCTGATTACTATATCTATTTGGTCACTATCGCACCAAGTAAGTGTTTGAGGTTCAATGCGATTGATTAGTTTAATGGATTTGTTATTTGCGACCTCCGAGAGAAGCGCGATGTTCTCATTTACTATGCTTTCGATTGAAGTTACGCCAGGTTTGGTCATGGCACCATTCATTTGGGTCTGGCCCCAAGAAAGTAAATTGTTAAGGGTAAACGCTATATTGTCAATATCCGATTTCAATTTAGGAACAAAACCAATAAACTCATCTTTGGTCATCTCACCTTCCTTAAATAATTTAATCAGCCCTTGGAAGGCACCAATGGGGCCTCGAAGGTCGTGACCAATAATGGAAAAAAGTTTGTTTTTTGTCTGGTTGACATCATGCAAATATTTTTCCTTTCTTTCCAGATCTTCCTGCTTGCGAATAAGTTCCTTGTTCAACTTCTTTTGAATTTTCGCATTTCGTTTTACCAATAGGGTTATAAAAAGAAAAATTACCAGGATAATCAAGGTAGTATAGACATAGTTTTTCTGCTTGGCCAGGGCTTTCTCATTTTCCTCTATCAACTGTTCCTTCTGCCTTTCATAGTCTATTTTGGTTTTGAGCATGGTAAGTCCCTTCTGACTTTCCTTCCTTGAAATCTTACCGGAAACTTCTTTAAATATTTCATGGAACTCCAGGGCCTTTTTGAAGTCCCCGTTATTCTTGTTTATTTTATATAAGAGTTTGGCACCTTCCTCAATACCAGAAATAGCATCTATTTTTTTAGAGAAGTCATATGCCTGTTGGGCATATATTTTGGAAATGCTGTCGTTCCCTAAGTTTAGTTGGGCTTCTGCAATACCTGTTAAAAGTTGTATTTCTTCCCTAAGATCATCTAATTGCCCGTGCAGAAGTTCACTTTGTGCATACCAGTACAGGGCCCATTTATTTTTTTGTTGTTTTAGGTATACTTTTCCTTTCACTTGATAGGCGTATGCCAACCAATCCGTAATCCTGTTTTCTTCAAAAGTTTTAATTGCACTATTTATAGTAAACATGGCCAGTTCCAATTTGCCCATTTCGGCATAGGCAGAAGCCATATTGCTCATGGTTTCGGCAATGATTACCGGGTCTCCAATTTTTTCGTTGATTTTCTTTACTTTTTCATAATAGAACATACCCTCGTCAAAATCCTTTTGGGTGACATATAGATTTGCTATGTTCTCGTTAATGACGGATAGCATTTCTTGATTATCCAAATCTTCCGCTAACTCCAAGCATTTTAGAAATTCTCCTAGGGCAAGATCATAATCGCCTTTGTAGTCATATTGTGTACCTATGTTGCTCAGTATGATTAATCTCAAGGTATCGTCCTGTTCCTTGATACTAATTTCCAAGGCTTTTTGAAGGTTGTTCAGGGATTCATCATATTTTCCTTTATCCGAATAAAAGGTGCCCAAGCCAAAATATGCATTTGCCATTCCGTTGGCATAGTTTATTTTCTCACTTAGTTCTAGCCCTTCATCGGATAAGAGTTTAAGGCTATCCTGGTTGAAATAGCGTTGCTCAAGCCCTAAATCCAACAATAAATCTATATATTCCGTATCCTCTTTGGAGGAGTTTTGAAATTTTGAAATTTCAACTTGTAGGGAGTCTTTGAAGGATAGTTGTGCAAATGTTCCGTACATTGAATGAAGGCACAACAATAGCATTCCTATTTTATGGAATGCCTTTGGAATATGGTTTATAAAGTTTTTTAATTTATGAATCACCTGAAACTGCTCATACAAACCGTGAATTTACTATGCCTTTATGACATGGCTTAAAAATTGTTGTGAACTGCTGATTTTTGTGTGTTTTGTCCATGATTTGTGTAATTCATCGACGAAGTGAGTTGTAAAATTAACTATATAAGTAATATTATTCTATAATGGAAGGTATATAAAGGTATGCCTCTGAAGTTGTATTTATGTACAGCGAGGTAAAGTAATATGGAATGTGGTACCTTCATCGATAACACTTTCTACTTTGATGGACCCCTTATTGTTTTCGACCATTTCCTTACAAAGCATTAAGCCCAGTCCTGTTCCTTTTTCTGCATTTGTTCCAAAGGTCGATAAATGCTCTTTATAGTCCCAAATTTTTTTAATATCGTAAGGGCTAATGCCTACGCCGCTGTCCTTTACCTGGATAATTAAATGTTCCTCAAAAATTTCGCCTTCAATGGATATTTTTCCACCTTCATGGGTAAATTTTATGGCATTGCTTATCAGATTTCTAAATACGATTTTGAAATGGTTCAAATCCATAAGTACGCAAAAATCTATATTTAGTGAATTGGATAATATAATTTTTTTACTTTTTAAATTATCATTAAAAAGTTGGGTGATTTGATCAATTTCCTTCTTTATCAAAACGTTCATGGGTTCAATTCTTGAACCTTTCATTTGTGTTTGGCCCCAATTCAAAAGGTTGTCCAAAGTAAAATGAATATGTTCTAGATCCTTCTGTAATTTTGGTCCAAATTTTTTAAACTGAGTTTCACCATTTTCTTCGTTTAAGGAAATATCGAGTAGCCCCTTCAAGGAAATTATAGGCCCCCTTAGGTCATGTCCCACAATAGAAAATAATTTATCCTTGGTTTGATTGGTCTGATGTAATTGTTGCTGGTTTTCAGCAAGGATTGCGTTGATTTTTTTTCTTTTTTTACTAGACTTCTGAATTAGAAAAATAATGATGATGGCCAATACAAGTGAGGCCAAAGACCAACCAATATATTTTTTTTGCTTGTTTATAGTGGCCAGATTTTTTTCTTCAAGTTTATTTCTTTCCTCTTCAAAGGTCAGTTTTGCCTTAAGCATGGCAATGTTGGTCTTATTCTGTTCCTTGGAAATGGAGTCCGAATAGGCCTCCGCACTTTCCAAATATTTTAAGGAGCTATCGAAATCATTTTCATACTTAGCTATTTTATAAAGAAGGCGGGAACACTTTTCCAAACCTGTCCTTAATTTGAAGGATTTATAAAAATCCATACTCTTGAGGACAAATTCTTTGGAAACTGGGTAATTCCCAAGTGAAAAATGAACTGTAGCGAGTCCAAAATATAAATCCGATATACCTTTTTTATCTCCGTTGGACTGATATTCCTTTTCAGCCTTTCCGTAGAATTCCAGTGCTTCATTATACTCCTTACCTAGACCATATACTTCGCCCATGGTCAAATAATTAAAAGCAATGATTGTTGAAAAGTTAGTTTTTCTTGCAAGTTCAAGCCCCTGACGTAAATAATCTTTGGCCTTTTCCAAATTATTTTTTCTCATATTTAGATAACCAAGGTTGGAGAGGATGATACCTTGGATATGGTTGGGCGTTTCTTGGACAATCAATTGCCTAGCGATATCATAGTAAAACATTGATTCGTCATAATCGCCAAGTAAGAGGAACATCGTCCCTAAATTATTGTTTATCCTAACAAGCTCATTACTGTTTTGGGTACGTTCAGCCAAATAGTTGGCCATCAAGAAATTTTCATAGGCCTTAGGATGTTCTGATTTTATGAAGTAGGCTTGAGCAATATCATTATATATCTTGATGCCTAAATCCGGATACTTGTTTAAATTGGGGTCCCTTGAAATTTTTGAATTTATTTCCAAAGATTTTGTGCTATTCCCTTGATATAGTTCATGACTGGCCAGATTGTAGGTAGCGTACAGGATACCCTTTTCATAATTGATCTCTTTACTTAGCTCTAAGGCCTGGGTTGCAAGTATTTGTATCGAATCAGATTTCCTGTATCTAAGATCTTCCGCTTTTCTATTAAGTTCTAATATATAAACAGTGTCTTTAAGTATGGATGGTGTTTGTTGTGCAAAAATGCCTAAGGATATCACAACAAAAAGTAGGGTAATTAAAATTGTTTTTGAGTTATTCATTCCAAAATATTCAACCGATTCGGTTAAGTTAAAATATTTTTTTATCGCTCAATTAATATCATTTTTTTTTAACTATTGAAAAAGGTTTCATGGTTGGATGGACTTTCAACGGCCATAATTAACCAGTCCGTTCTTGAAATCCTCTAGGCACGAATATTAGGCCAGATAAGTTTTTCAATAGGATTTGAGCCTACGGAGCTTTTGTTTGAAAAACATGTAGCTAACTAAAATTCTTAATTATTTTTTTCTTTTAAATTTAACCATTATTGCCCATTCATTTAGGGGTATTTTCTTTTGAATAGTAAAAGAAAAAAAATTACCTTTGCCACCGCTTACAAATGGTGGTTGTAGCTCAGCTGGTTAGAGCGCTGGATTGTGGTTCCAGAGGTCGCCGGTTCGAACCCGGTCTTCCACCCAAAAAAGCATTTTAAACTTGCCCTGTACATGATGTGTCCGGGGCTTTTTTGTGTCCTAGATGTAGGGTGAGAAGCCTGTGCCGAGCAAGGAATCCATTGATTCCGGTCGAGGTGAATCCGTCTCCACCCCAAAGCGACTAAATTTAGCCCCTTACTCTTTTGTTTGAGGCTTTTTTCTTTTTCATAGTAAAGAGCTGTAATCCATTACCGAGCCCATAATCGCCCGATTTCCTATTGGGTGTAGTTCCAAAATATCAACCAATGAGCACCAAAAAACTTGGGAAACCCATTTTTAAATAAAAAAAGCCGATACTTTGATCGGCCTAATTAATAAACGTTTTTCATGCTTTCAGTCCGCTGCTTTATCCACAGTTACAGGATTCGCCCTATTCGCCAATTCCCATGCCGTGTAAAAAATCAGTCTTGTTCTGTTCTCTAAAAGGTCATAGTTAATTTTATCGGGAGTGTCGCCGGGCCTATGATAATCGTCATGCGTGCCATTGAAATAGAAAATAATAGGGATGTTGTTTTTGGCAAAATTGTAATGATCGCTTCTATAATAGAAACGATTGGGGTCGTTTTCATCGTTATAGGTATAATCCAATTCCAGTTGCGTATATTTTGAGTTTACCTCCTCGGAAAGTTCGTGGAGCTCGGTACTCAATTTATCGGAACCTATCAGATAAACATAATTTCTGTCCCCGTCGCGCTTCGGGTCAATTCTTCCCACCATGTCTATGTTCAGATTTGCCACGGTTTGTTCCAATGGGAAGATAGGTTCTACATCGGTATAATATTCAGATCCCAAAAGCCCCTTTTCCTCGCCGGTTACGTGTAGGAATACTATGGATCTTCTTGGTCCGTTTCCGGCATCTTTTGCTTTTTTGAACGCTTCTGCTATTTCCAGAAGGGCCACGGTTCCAGAACCATCGTCGTCCGCGCCATTGTTGATTTCTCCCTCAGGGGTAATTCCTATATGGTCCAAATGGGAAGAAATGATGATGTATTCATTTGGTTTATCGGCGCCTTGAATGAACGCTACCACATTTTCGGAATCGACCTCCTCATTGGAACTTTCAAAATCCAAAGTCACTCTAGCCTCTATTTTCTTAGGTGCGTGGTCCGATTCAATGGTTGGTAAAAGCTCCTTTGCCAAAATGCCATCGATGAACAGACTTGAAAAACTGTCGGCTTCTCCATTTTTTAAGCTCATCCGGCCATTGCTATTGTTTCGCATATAGTCGAATCGACTTTTAAATCTTGGGTAGTTGTCGGCATCATAATAAAGTACGCCAATGGCCCCCTTATCCTCGGCCAATTGGAAACGCTTTCCAAGTGATTCCGACATATTGCTCCAAATCGATTTTTCAGAGGTGCCAGAAATAGTGTAGGTGCCATTCGTATTAATAGGTTCCCCGGTTTTCATCAAAACCAATTTGCCGGCAATGTCCACACCTTGGTAATCCGAATAATTTTCATCCTCGATACCATATCCCACATAAACGATTTCATTGTTTTCAGATTGGGCTCTTGAAAAGGTAAGTACATGTTCCCCCAAAAGAAAATCGGAATTGTTAACACGTAATTTTCCAACCGGTATATTGCTAATTTCAATGGGAACCTTCTGAAAATATTCCCCATTTGACTGAGCGGGCGGGATCTCCAAATTCTCGTATTCTGCCTTTAAGTAGGCAATTGCCTTTTTTTGTCCGGGTTGTCCAGTTTCCCGGCCTTCAAATTCATCGGAGGCATAAACATACAGATGTTCTTTTAATTCGGCTTCGGTAATGGTTTCTGCATAAACCTTTGGGTCAACAGTTGCATTGGCAGCCGCTTCCTTGGTCACCGTTTTTTGGGAGGAGTTACAGGCCAGAAGTAGCCCTGCAACTATCCAAACAATTTTTTTCATGTTTCTATTTTCAGATTGTTCAAAAATAAGGAAAAGTGGGATATTCGGTATGTTCAACAAGATGAATCCGAAATTATTTTCCATACCCCATCAATTCTTTTGAAAATAATGAGAAACGTTCCCTTTGCATCTCCAACTTCCCTGGTTATATGGTATTCGCCCATGACCCAATACACATCTTCATTAATTTTGGAAATCACCGCAATTTTAAATTGCAGCTTGCCCGTATGGGATTTGGTAGGATAGCGCAAATTATAGTTGTCCAATGTTTTTTACCATCCTTTAGCTATAGTTTGGCGCCACTATAGAACTTTAGGGAATCGCTTTTCCAATATCCGGACATAAATCCTTCAATATCCCCATTGGACCAACTAACTTGTTGGTCGTTTAAAATCCTTTTGATTTGGGCTTTATCCTCGACATCGTTCCTGTGCTCCTAACAGGACACAAATAGACATACCATAATGGTAAGAAATAAATACTTCATACTTGTTGGTTTTCCAATTCAATATAGAAAACAGAATTCAGTATCTTTAGAGGTAAACACATTTAATTTTGACCAATGCGAATTAGGGATTTGGCAGAGCTTCATTCGCTCGTTTCAGAACTTTTTAAATTCCCAAAAACACCGGATGCATGGGAAGCCTATAAATTGACGGAAGACCAATTGGAACATTACAAGGAATTTGGATATGTCTCCGGGATCAAGCTTTTGGACGAAGTACAGATAGGGCAATTGCGAGGGGAACTGGATGAACTTATGGATCCCAAACATCCCGCACATTCCCTTTTCTATGAATTTCATAGTAATGAATCCAAGGATCAGGATTCCGTTTTGTTCCATTCCTTGGGACATTGGAGAATTACCGAAGGTTTTCATGATGTACTTTGGAATCCGGCCTTTGTAATGGCGGCTTACCAGCTATTAGGAAACAGGGCTGTCCGTTTTTGGCATGACCAGCTTTTTTACAAACCTGCAAAACATGGTGGGGTGGTGGCCTGGCATCAGGATTATTCCTACTGGACCCGTACCGTAGCCATGCAACATCTTACCTGTTGGACAGGTCTCGATGACGCGACCGAAGAAAATGGATGTTTATATTATGTTCCAAAAAGCCACAATTGGGGATTGCTCGATGCTCCGGAACTGGCCGGGAATATGGAAGGACTTTTGGATTATCTAACAGAAGATCAACGGAAGGAATTTAATCCCGTACCCATTCCCTTAAAAAAAGGGTTTGCCACGTTTCATCACCCCTTAATGGTACATGGTTCCTATGAAAATAAATCGGATAGGCCTCGAAGGGCCTTTGTGCTGAATGTTTTTGCCGATGGTACTGTCAGCAATACCGATGATGAACTCTTAAAAGGAGTACCGCCAATTCCCAAAGGCCGGAAGATGGAAGGCAAGTTTTTCCCGTTGCTTTTTGGTTAAGCCAAGCTTTTAGATTTTTCTTGGGTCCTTTTTTGTCTTAGCTTGATTTTCTTTTGTATTTCCTCTGGGTAGTTATCGGGGGTGTCTTCGGCCTCCAAAATAAGTAGTTCCTGTCCTTCTTGGGGTTCCTTTAGTTCATCGGCGTGGCACCCTAAAATTACAGCTGCCGTGTTTACCCCAGAATGACTTGCTCCGGCTACTCCATGCGATAAAATACTCGCACCGCAAAAATAGAGGTTTTCGATCTCACTTTTGGATTTGTATGCAAAAGGACCAATGTGCTTTAAACTTTTTTCCGTTCCGTACACATTACCCCTTGTGGTATTGATGTAATATTCATTGGTTATTGGGGTTCCTAATTCCTGGTGTACTATGTGATTGCTGATGTTTGGAACCACTTTTTCCAAACCTAAAATCATTTTTTGGGTGAGTTCCGCCTTATACTGGAGATATTTTTCCGAGCGTTCTTCTCTTTCCTCCGTAAATGGCTCAAATGTTTTGTAGTCTATAAAAGTGATGACCTCCAAACAATGGTGTTTTCCATCAAAGCTTGTAGGGTCTTTTAAGGTAGTGCAGCTCACGAAAAGCGCCTTGAAAAATTCAACCTTTTGAAGGTCTGATTTCATAATGCTATCATAGTAATCGTCCATGTCCATATCGGGTAGGACCCAAATATTACCAGAGTCCAACCCGGCTTTTCGTACGTCCATATCCACTGTCAAAAACAACATGAGTGAAGTGCACGAGTACTTGGTTTTTTCAAGTTTTTTTCTTAGTTTCTGACTAAGATGTTGCCTTCCTATAAGCTGATTATATGTGATACCAACATCGGCATTTGAAACGATATGCCTCGCGAAAATTTGCCTACCGTCCTGTAATTCGACGCCGGTGGCCTTTTTTGTTTTTTTTCCTTCAATCAGTATTTTTTTAACGGATGTGGAAGTTTTTAGAACACCACCATACCCCTTGAATTTATTGGTCATGGATTTTACCAAGGCCCCACCGCCACCCATGGGATAATAACCACCCTTAAAATAGTGGTACATTAAAGCCGCATGCAAAATAAATGCGGCCTTCCTCGGCTGAACCCCGTGGTCGCCGCATTGAATATTTAGGACATTTTTTAAAAGTGGGTCTTTGATATGCCAATTAATGACCCTTTTTAAACTGAACAAACCGTATCTTCCAAAATGCCGGGTTCTGTACGGAATGGTCAATTTTTTCCAAAAACCCTTTATGTAGGGTAACGAGTAGAGTTCCTCGCTTGCAAGTCGGATTTGCTTTAGGTATTTTTTGATTCCTTTTTTTTCCTTCGGAAATCTGTTAATCAATCGGTTTTCAAGTTCTTCTGGATTATCGGGAAAATCAAATCGGTGGTTTCCAATACGAACATGTTCATAAGCATCGGGATTCATCCTAAAAAACACCAAATCATTGGCAATGCCCAAACCTTTGTACAAATTACTAGTAGATTCACCTTCACCTACTAACCCGATGTAATGTACACCCGGTGTAAACCGGTGTCCCTCCAAATAAAAGCTATGGCACCATCCACCGGGTACTTCGTGTTGTTCCAACAATAGGACTTTCTGTCCGGCCCTTGCAAGGCATAAAGCAGTGGTTAGCCCCCCAGCACCTGAACCTATGATGATGCTGTCCCAGTTTTGGGTCGATATATCCTCTTGTAAATCCTTTTTTTTCAAGGGCTATTTTTTCAAGGCTTTCTCAATGGCTTCCTCCACCAAAGGCTCCATGACCTTATATCCTTCAACGGTGGGGTGGACCTCATCATCTGCATATTTTTTTGGCAATCCGTTGCGTTCATCCGCCATTTGCGAGAAATAATCAAGATAGACATGCCCTTTTTCGTAGGCATAGGCCTTTATCATTTTGTTAAGTGCCACTATTTTTCCGGCGGGTTCCATCCCTGGTTTCCAAGGATAATCATACGCTGGCAATGTAGATGACAATACCACTTTAATATCATTGGCGTGTGCAATTTCTGCCATGCCCTTGATGTTGTCCATGATCATTTCCAAGGTGGACGGTCCCGTGTTCCCGGCAATATCATTGGTTCCGGCAAGGATGACCACCACCTTTGGATGAAGGTCCACCACATCCTGCCGAAAGCGAATCAGCATCTGGGGCGTCGTCTGTCCACTAATGCCCCTGTTCACATACGGTTTTCCCTCGAAGAATTCCGGTCTGGAATTCAGCCAACCAATGGTGATGGAATTGCCCATGAAAACGACCCTATCTTCATTTTCTTTGGGGGCTTCCAAAGATCCATTGGCCTCTTGGAACATTTTTAAGTTGGCCCAATCCTGAGCTAAAACCGTGTGCTGGGATAAAAAAGTGGCAAGAATTCCCATAAGCAAAACCTTGAAATTTTTCATTTGTATGTTATTGATTGTGATTGTGTTGAAGTTTTCTTTTTTCGTCCGATGTCAAAGGAAGCGTATCCAAGAGCTTTTGTAGGTTTGGCCGTTGAACGGCCAAGTACAGGACCAAACACACGGCTATGACCAAAGGCAAGGCATTACCGGATGTATTATACGCGACTATGGCCAAAAAAGCGGGACCTTCCAATAAGGCATATTTAACGATCGATGCGGACTGGTATCTTTTCAATTTTTCCTCCAATGGCATTGTTTTTTCCATGGCAGAAATCTGATTTCTAAAAATAAACTGACTCCCAAAATAACCAGCGATTGCCACAATGGGAACGAGGTATAAAAATGGATTTGAATCATCCATTTTGGCATTAAATTGCCCTGAACCTAGATAGGAAAGTAGAAGAAAAACCGAAACACCGGCCAACAATGCCAGATGAATAATTTTATTTGTCCTTAAATAGCTTTTGATCTCCAAGACGTTGAATAAAGCCCTAAGATACTATTTTAAACTAAAGTTTTTGGGTAAAGTGCTTAGGGATATCTTTTGGTATACTAGTAAGGTCAATGATGATTTGTGGAGCCTTGGGGAAGTATTTACATTTTGATTATCTGATAAAAAACTGCAACAAACCAATGCTTTCAATATATTTGCGTGGTATGAGAACAGTATTGTTATTTTGCCTTGTAATATTCTTTGCAGTAAAAGGATACTCCCAAATTGGTGAGGACAAGGTACTTCATTTTGTGGGCGGTAACCTTTTTGGTATGGTTGGTGCAGGTTTGGCGAACCAGATTTCGGATGGAAATAGGGCATGGACCTTTGCTGGATCTGTTGGTGGAAGTTTGCTCATAGGCTTGGCAAAAGAGGGCATCGATCAAAACCAATATGGTGGTTGGGACAATTCCGATCTATTGGCAACCGTCCTTGGTGGTGTTAGTGTAGGTGTCACCATCGATGTTTTCAAACAAAAGAAAAAAAGAAAGCGAGCGCAACTTTATAGAGAGGCCATTGGATTTAAAATTGAACATGATCATTTTCCAATGGATTCCATTTCCCCAGCTACCTCGCTTTCCGTTTTGGCAATTTCGCCAAGTGTTCTCAGCGGCGAATACTAGTATTTTGCACTTTTGCCGTTTGCTTGCGTGTTTTTTATGAATTCACGAATGTCATCATTAGCTTTTTGTAAGTCCTCCTTACGAAGGTACATCATATGACCGGAGCGATAGCCCTTAAAACTAAAGCGGTCTTTCATTCTGCCACTTGGGTCCACTTGCCACATTAGATACTTTGCATTAAAATAGGTGGTAGCGCCATCATAATAGCCTGATTGTACCAATACGTTCAAGTATGGATTTTGCGCCATGGCCTGTCTTAAATTTTCCCTCGTATTCTCATCAGAGTTGTCCCAAGGACGTACAGGGCCGAACATATTGTATTTAATATCGGTCTTGAATTTAAGCTCTTCCTGCAAGTAATAATTAATGGCAGGGGTAAAGCTATGTAGCCATGAAGTTATTTCGGAATTATAATCGGGTTGCATGCCCATTAACTGTTTGTCCATTCCCAAATACCTCGAGTCCAATCGCCCAACGGTATATCCTCCTTTTTCCTTTAAAAGATTTTTCCAAAAGAAGGATGTTGGAACGGACAAATTCTGGTCCAGAATATCTTTCGCTTCCAATCCGGAGTAATAGGCCATTTTTTCGGCAACGGCTGTTCTTTCGGTATTTGGAATAAACCCACCTTTTGCCAAGGCAGGAATCAAGGTGTTGATGGTATATTCCTCAGATTCCGGTAAAATTTCAAGTAAATCCTTGTTTTGCAATGCCGAAGGTAAAGCTTTATGATGCCATGCAGCTGCCGTATAATAAGGCAGGTTCATAGCCTCGGCAACTGGCCCCGAATTTCTAATAATCTTATAGTCTGCCGGTGAAACCAAAATCACCCCGTTCAAGTACATCCATTGTGCATTCTGCAATTCCAGGGAAAGCCCCATGACCCGGGGTCCACCGTAACTTTCCCCAATAAGGTACTTTGGCGAGCGCCATCTATTGTTTCGGGTGACAAAGGTGTTGAGCCATTCGGCTAGGTATTTTATATCGGCATTGATTCCAAAAAACTTTTTACGGTCCACTTTCTCGCCAGATTCAGGAATCGTTCTGGAATAACCAGTGTTCGCGGGATTGACATAGACCACATCGGTAACATCCAACACGGAATAAGGGTTTTCCTTAACTCCATAAGGTTGTACGGGATACCCCTCATCATCTATGTTCAGTATGCGTGGGCCGGTATAAGCCAAATGCATCCATACGGAACCGGAACCCGGTCCACCATTGAAAGAAATCAATAAGGGTCTGGCGGCACGGTCCTTTACATTGTTACGGGTGTAATAGGTATAGTGCAGGGAAGCGATCGGATCGCCATTTTCGTCCCATACAGGTTGGGTGCCCGTCTTTGCGGTGTAGTCTATGGAGGTTCCGTTGATCACTACACTGTGTTGGGTAGTTACTACAGTGTCTACTGGAAGTTCCCTGCCTTGGGCGTTGGATTGAAAATAAAATAATACAATTAGGATGGTGGGTAAAAATAATCGTTTCATATGTAGTTTGAATTAGTCTCCTAAAAATAACCATTATATAGATAATTCTATTTCTTAATCCGTTCTAAAATTCAATTTAATTCTTATTATATTTAAGAGTGTATCAAATTGATACACTATTTTAATATTCTTTTAAAATGAAAATATTTACGAGACGCGACTTTGGAATAACCCTTGGAAAGGGAATTGCCGCAAGTACCTTGTTGGGAGGCACGAGTTTGGCCTGTGGCCAAAGTACAAAAGCACTAAATAAAAAATTGGGTATCGCTTTGGTTGGGCTTGGAAGTTATAGCACATATCAATTGGCACCTTCATTGCAGGATACTGAACACTGCTACTTGGCGGGAATCGTTACTGGGACCCGTGAAAAGGAAAAAATCTGGCAAGAAAAATATGCAATACCAAAGGAGAACACCTTTAACTATGAAAATTTTGATAGTATCGCAAACAACGAAGCGATTGATATCGTTTATGTGGTACTTCCTAACAGTATGCATGCGGATTTTAGTATTCGTGCCGCGAAGGCAGGTAAACATGTAATTTGTGAGAAACCTATGGCCTTAAATGTTGCCGAATGCGATGCTATCATTGATGCCTGTAACAAAGCGGGCGTAAAGTTATCTGTTGGATATAGAATGCAATCCGACCCGTACACGAAGGAAGTAAAAAAATATGTAGCCGAAAAGACATTTGGGGATGTTCATTTTGTTTCTTCGGATGCAGGATATATTTCCAATGGGAATCCGGATCAATGGCGACTAAATAAGGAATTATCCGGTGGAGGTGCCTTGATGAACATGGGCGTTTATTCCATACAGACCAGTATTTACGGTTGTGGGTCAAACCCTTCATCGGTTTCGGCACAGGAATTTAGTACCAGACCCGATTATTTTAAGGATACGGACGAAACCATAACGGCCCAATTCGAATTTCCCAATGATGCCGTCGCCCATATGATGACCTCCCATAATGCCAATGGAAACAGGCTAAAATCACATTGCAGCAATGGTTGGTTTGAATTGGATCCTGCCCATAGCTATGGGCCCATCAGCGGTAGAACATCCAACGGAAACGTCATCAGTTTTCCACATCAAAGGCAGCAGGCTCTTCAAATGGACGATTTTGTCAAACACATACTCATGGGAACACCAAATGTGGCCCCTGGGGAAATGGGGAAGAGGGACATGATCATTGTGGAGGCTATCTACAGGTCTATTGCGGAAGGCGGAAAAAAACAAATGCTGGATTTGGGCAACATGGGCATCGTGGGCTAAAACCAACTTACAATGAATTTATAAACGGTGAATTTACATTAAATTAAAGCCCTAACATTTAGGAAAACTAATCGTAATACATTCCTAATTTTAAGGACACCTTATAACAAGGTACTCGTTATAGTTTTGGACTATTCATAACCTGAAAACTGTAACGAAAATGAAAAAATCAAAAAATGTATTGTTTAAAATCTGTGCGCTTTCCCTGCTTGGGATTGCGGCCGTTAGTTGTAATCCGGAGGACGGGCTCGATGGTATGGACGGTCGTGACGGCATCGACGGTGTTGACGGAAGGGATGGGGTAGATGGTCAGGACGGAGAGGACGGACAGGACCTTACCATTGAGGAAATGGTACCTTTGACCAGTTCTGTAGTGCCTGATGATGTTTTTGAATTGAAAGGTTCTTTTGCAAGTTCCGCCAATCTAAAAATGATTCTTTCTTCCGCTGATATCTTAGCATCGGATTCCACCTTTGTATATGGTTCTTATATGGACGGTGCCGCTTTGTATCCCTATGGAGATGGTACGTACGCATTTATCAACAATTTGGAGGCCGATTATTCCATTGCCCGAATCCGAATGAACTCGAATTTAGAGCCCATGGAAGGGGATTACATCGTCAATTCAACCGCCACTGCCTTTACAGCTATGTGTTCAGGTTCTTCGGTAACCGTTGAGGAACATGGATTTGGGCCTTTGTACCTTTCCGGCGGTGAATGGGGAGGAAACGCCAAAGGCGTCTACAAAGTAAATCCTTTTAGAGCCGTGGAAAATAGGGTAGAGGCCGAAAGACTTCCTGCTATGGGCGAGTGGTCCACGGAAAATGCCGTGGTGATCGGTAAGGATGCCTATCCGTCCCAAACCGTTGTGTTTATGGGAGATGATGATAGTAATAATACCTATCCACAAGCACATTTTGGAATGTACGTAGGTTCTAGAGGAGATTTGTATGGTGGGAAATTATATGTGTTGAGAGGGAAAAACCCTGTGGAATCCGCACCTGGTGCAGGTGGACAATTGTTTGAAATGGGAATGGCCGAAGATATCGAGTATGATGTTGAATGGGTAGAAGTTACGGAAAGGACCTTGGCCGAATTGAACCAAGAGGCCATCGATTCATCTGCGATAGGCTTTCAGCGAATTGAGGATATTGACTGGAGAAAGGGTTCTGCCCAGGCCAACAGAGAAGTTTATTTCAATGCCACCGGAAGGATACGGGGCGATAACCCAGACCTTAACTTGAGAGGGACCGGATTTGGTAGGGTATATAAATTGGAACTCAATCCAGATAATCCTACCGGTGACGCGAAATTGACCGTTGTGGTGGATGGTGATTTGGAAGGCGGAAAGGGTGATGGAATGCATTCTCCAGATAATATTTTGGTAACCGAAAACTATGCCTATATCCAAGAAGACCCCAATGGTTATGCTTCTTTGAATGCCGATATTTCCGGATTTGCAAAATTATGGCAATTGGATTTGAATACCGGTGCCTTTGTAGAGGTCATGGAGTGTAACCAGACCGTTGCGGCAGGATTAGGTTTGGGAACTACTACCGATATGTGGGAAATAACTGGTCTAATCGATGTGACCGATGTAATTGGTGCTTCCGAGCCAACCTTTATGGGCGGTGCACAGGTACATGGATGGAATTTCAGTACGACTCCTGAAACTGCTGTTCGTGCGGACGGATTGAAGTTTGTGGATCCAACGGCCATCGATGAATCCAGTGCTACCTTGGAAGGTTCCTTCCTTTTTAAAGTAACAGGCTTACCTAGATAATCGGACTTAAAAATTTTAAAAAAGGGTTTCTTCGAAAAGAAACCCTTTTATCTATTCTAAAAATCAAACGAATATGGGAATAAAAGATTTAGGATTGATTATGGGTACCACATTTGTGTTGATGATTTCATGCAAAGAGGATAAGGAACCTAAATTGTTGGCTTCAAATGACATGGAATCCGTATTTAATGAATCCATACGAGCGCATTACTTCACTACTTTGGATAGCACGGCGCAGTTTATTTCGCAAATGGACACCTTAAACTCAATAGAGGCCAATCGGGAATTATTTTTAAAGTCTAGAGAATGGTATAAGAGGGCAGAGCCCATGCTCATCGCTTATGATTATGAAAATTACCTTTCCATGAACGCACCAAACCTAGTAAAGGTAGAAATAGACGATTATCAGGATATTAAGGTGCTTCACCCGAAAAGTTTTCAAGTTTTGGAGGAACTTTTGTTTGCCGAAGAAGGCTTTTCCAACAAGGAATTAAATACCATATTGGAATACTTAAAGGTGCGCATACCTTTTGTTAGAAAGAATCATATCCTGATCAATCAAAGAGATCGACATCACCTCAAGATGATTCGTGATGCCGTGGTAAACATTGCGACCAAGGGCATTTCAGGCTTTGATTCCCCCATGTTGTCAAATTCCATGAAAGAAGCGGTATACAATTACGAAACCCTTGCCAAGGTTATCGATATTTATGAAAATGCCTTCAACGACAAATCCCTCTATGAGCATTGGAAGACCGAAATCGCCTTAACGATAAAGGATTTAAATGCTTCCGATTTTGACAGTTTTGACCGATACGCCTTTTTAAAAGATCACACCAACAAACAATTGAAATTAATCCATTTGACTGCCAGCGATTGGGGGATTTCCATGAACACGTCCCGCACTTTAAATCCTTCCGTTGCCAATCTGTTCAATAAAGACTTTTTCAATATGAAAATGTTTTCGGAACAACGGGATCCGCAAATGACCCAGGATCGTATTGAATTGGGGAGAAAACTCTTCAACGACCCCTCTTTGTCAAGTACCGGAACCATAAGCTGTGCTTCTTGTCATATAAAGGAGAAAGCCTTTTCGGACGGACGGAAAATAGCAATCGGCATTAACAATAAAGAGCTTCAACGAAACACCCCTACGTTAAGTTACGCAGCCTATCAAACCTCGTTCTTTTACGATGGTCGTTCGGATGGTCTCGAGGATCAAATCGTAAACGTAGCGAACAATGAGGACGAGTTTCATATCGATTTAAAACTTTTGGAGCAAAAAGTTCAAGCGAATGCCGATTATAAGGTTCAGTTCGATTCGTTGTACAAGGGTACCATTTCCGACCTGAATGTACGTAACGCCATTGCGACGTACATACGAAGCTTGGCTCCTTTCGATTCCAAATTTGACAGAAATATGCAGGATTTGGAAGCATCACTTACGGACGAGGAAATAGAAGGTTTCAATCTTTTTATGGGCAAGGCTGCATGCGCCACATGTCATTTCCCCCCGGCTTTCAATGGTACGGTTCCTCCCAAATACATGGAAACCGAATTTGAAAATTTAGGGGTACCAAAAACCGATGATTTTGACCACCCGGAATTGGATGAGGATATGGGACAATATTTTCCATATAAGGTGGCAGAGAAACGTAATTTTTTTAAAACATCTACCGTACGAAATAGTGAAGTGACCGCGCCCTACATGCATAATGGCGTGTACGACAACCTGGAAGATGTCATTACTTTTTATAATGTGGGCGGCGGTCAGGGAATGGGACTTGATGTTCCCAATCAGACCCTTCCTCCTGATTCCCAGGGGTTGACGGACAACGAATCAAAGGCCATTATCGCATTCTTAAAAACCCTGACCGATAAGGAATTTGAAAGCCTGAACTAAAACTTTTCAAACACACCCAAACCAAAAAGAGCGAAATCATATTTTACGGGGTCGGTAGGATCCAACTTTCTTAGATTCCTGTCCAGTTCCTCCAAGGCCTTGGCATCATTCTGTTTGCGTTTGAGTACTTGAAGTTTCCGGGCCACATTGCCGGAATGTACGTCCAAAGGGCAGGACAATTTAGAGGCCGGGATACCTTTCCACAGCCCAAAATCGACATGGGTATTGGCACTACGTACCATCCAACGTAGGTACATATTGATACGTTTTGCCGCTGAACCTTTCAAGGGGTCGGACACATGTTTTGCCGTACGTCTCTCAAACGGGAGTTCAAAGAAGTGTTCTTTAAAAACTGAAATGGTGGGTTGCAAAGAGGTTTTACCCTGATTTTGGGTAAAAATCCCTTCGAGCCCATTGTAGTTGTTAAAGATGTGCTTGAGGCTCCTAATAAAGTAAGAAAGGTCAGTGCCATTGAAGGTCCTATGGACAAAGTCTTGCATAGTTTCCAGATCCGCTTCTGTGTGGTTCAGCACGAAGTCATGAGGGCTATCGTCCAAAAGATGCATCATCTTTTGGGCATTGTTTATTATACTTTTGCGATTTCCCCAAGCAATGGTCGCCGTTAAAAAACCACTGATCTCTATGTCCTCCTTTTTGTTATACCGATGGGGGATTTGAATGGGATCGGATTCCAAAAACTTGGGATTGTTATATTCGATGACCTTTTGGTCTAAAAACTCTTTTAGTTCCTTTTTGTTCATTACATAGGGATATCTAAGAGTTTGAACACAAAAATGGGACCGACAAGAATTAAGTTATATAGTGCATGCAAGAGGATGGAATATAATAGCCCGAATTTCACCCTAGTGAACCCAAGTAACAATCCCGCAGCCAATTGGGGTGCCACTAGAATGGGCGATAGCAACAGATTTTGTGGACTCATCTCGTAATTTGAGATATGCAGAAAACCAAATCCGGCCGTCAGGACATAAAAGGCAATCGGGAAAAATTTTGATTGTCTGAACCAAACCATAGGTCCCCGGAACAGTAATTCCTCTATAAGAGGCGCACCGATCACAGCGAACAGTAAAAGGTAGATTATGGGGTAGTTTTCAAGAAAATCGTCCATGGCATGTTTCCCTAGCTCAAGGCCAAAGATGGACTCCATTAAACCAATAAGGAGGCTCAGAACCACACTGAGGGAAATGGCAAGTATTGCCAATTTGACAATATATATGAGTTTCCTATGTATACTCGTGGAAGCCTCTTCTTTGTAAACCGGTTTTTTTAAAAACAGAACAATCTCCTCTAGCATGGTTTCAGGAAAGTATGACCTCTTTATCAATAATTTTACCATCGACCATGGTCAATTTTCTATCGGCCATTTCTGCGAGTTCCTCGTTGTGGGTGACAATTACAAATGTCTGCCCGAATTTTTCGCGAAGTTCAAAAAACAAATTGTGAAGATTGTCGGCACTTTCAGAGTCCAAGTTTCCGCTGGGTTCATCGGCAAAAATGATAGAGGGATTATTTATCAGTGCGCGGGCCACTGCCACTCTTTGCTGTTCTCCACCGGAAAGTTCTGAGGGCTTATGGTCATAGCGATGGGATAGTCCTAAAAAATCAAGCAGCTCCTTGGCTTTTTTTTCGGCCTCCCCTTTGGGCATCTTTTTTATGAATGCAGGTAGACATACATTTTCCACCGCCGTAAACTCCGGCAATAGTTGATGGAATTGAAAAATAAAACCAATGTGCTCATTTCTAAACTTGGCCAACTCCTTGTCAGATAATTTGGTCGTCTCCGTTCCGTTTACAAATAACGTCCCGTCATTGGTATTTGAAAGGACATCCAAAGTGCCCAGAATTTGTAAAAGTGTCGTCTTTCCAGCACCCGAAGCACCAACAATGGAAACGATTTCCCCTTGTTTTATGTGGAGGTCAACACCCTTCAGTACTTCCAATTCCCCATAATATTTATGGATGTTTGTGGCTTTGATCATATCATGGTTTAATGAACTGGTGAAATTAAAGAATGGGGTTCAGATAAAAAAATCCATGAGTCCTTTCTACTGCTATTGGAATTTTGATTGCTTCGACGGATGATTTATTTGATTGTTGATTTCGAATTTTAACGATATATTGGCTTGTATTGAAAACACAATGAATATTTTTGTTCAATAAAATATTCACTTACTTAAACAAAATAAATGGCTCCATACAGAAATTTAGAGGAATACAATATGGAAATAACCGATGGAATCAAAGAAAAATTTGCATCGGTCATTGATGAAATAGGGGAGGACAAAAGCAGGGAAGGACTTTTAAAAACCCCGGAAAGAGCGGCAAAAGCCATGTTATTCTTGACCCAAGGCTATAAACAGGACGCAGAGGAAATCTTGAGAGGGGCCATGTTCAAGGAAGATTATGATGATATGGTCATCATAAAGGATATTGAGCTATATTCCTTGTGCGAGCATCATATGTTACCATTTTTTGGCAAGGCACACGTTGCCTATATACCAAACGGACATATAGTTGGACTTAGTAAAATCCCTAGAATCGTGGATGTATTTGCACGCAGATTACAGGTGCAGGAACGTCTGACCCATGATATTTTGGAATGCATCAATAATACCTTACAGCCAAAAGGTGTTGCCGTGGTAATCGAGGCTTCCCATATGTGTATGATGATGCGAGGGGTGCAAAAACAGAATTCCGTAACCACAACCTCTGGTTTTAGAGGGCAATTTGAAAAAATAGAGACCCGAAACGAGTTCTTGAAATTGATAAGCTCAGATTTGTCTTAATTGGACATCCTTGGTAGTTCTTCCCACGATTGCCCTATTCCTTATTTTGGTAGCGTCATTCGTGGGGAGTAAAAAAAAGGATTTATAAAATTGACTCTTGAAGTTGCCTGAGGTTCCCTTGGTAAATGTTTTGAAACGGATATTCAATTTTCTTTCAGTATTTTGGCATTGTTATTGTTCTTTTGAGTAGGTTTTTTAAATTTATAACATGTCAAAAACTACTGATAAAAAATATAGGCAATTGTTCCTGGGATTGCTGTTCGACGCTATAGGAATGCTGTCCTTTGCCATACCCTTCGTAGGTGAGTTTTCCGATATTATTTGGGCCCCATTGTCCGGTTGGTTGATGACTCGAATGTACAAGGGAAAAATTGGTCAGGCCGCAGGTATAATAACCTTTATTGAAGAAATCATTCCAGGTTTGGACGTAATACCAACGTTTACCATCATGTGGTTTTATACCTACGTATTCAAGTCTGCCAAGAAACAAAAAACGATAGAGGCATAATTTCTTCCTAATTTTCAAAAGATGTAACTTTAGGAGCAAATCCAATCATCTTGAAAAGAAGAAATTTTGTCAAAAAAGCGGGTCTAGGTGGCCTTTCCACCGTAGTATTAACCGATATCGTTTTCAGGCATTTCATGCCTCCGGATTATGTTCCATTGGCCTTTCAAGACCCAAATCCCTTTAAAATGTTCAACAAGGACCCTGAAATGGTCCTGCTCAACGATAAGCCATGGAATATGGAGGCAATGGCTCATCTTCTCAATGATGCGGTCACTCCCAACAAGTATATGTTCATTAGGAATAATGGGATTATTCCTGAGAATATTGATGCCAAAAATTGGGTTTTGACCATAGATGGCGAATCTGTTAAACAAGAGAAATCATATGCTATACAGGATTTAAAATCAAAATTCAAAAGGTATACTTATCAATTGACATTGGAATGTGGCGGAAACGGAAGAAGTGAATTCGATCCCCCCGCCAAGGGCAACCAATGGACCGTAGGGGCCGTATCCTGCGCCGAATGGACCGGCGTGAGATTGCGTGATGTGTTAGAGGATGTAGGTATAAAATCAGATGCAGTTTATATAGGATATCATGGTGCTGATATACATCTAAGCAGAAACCCCTCCAAAGAACCCATTTCAAGGGGTGTTCCCATGTTAAAGGCCCTTCAAAATGAAACCCTATTGGCTTTTGAGATGAATGGGGAAGACATTCCTTTGGCCCACGGTTTTCCCCTAAGACTGGTTGCTGGGGGTTGGCCGGCTTCCGTTTCAGGTAAGTGGATACAAAGGATCAGTGTTAGAAATAAAATCCACGATGGGGAAAAAATGGGAGGTGATTCCTATAGGGTTCCCTGTGAAACGGTGGCTCCGGGTGAAGAAGTGCCGGATGAGAATATGTGCATCATTGAATCCATGCCCGTAAAATCCTTGATAACCTATCCCAAATCAGGGGCCATCATAGAGCTAGGCTCTAATTTTCACATATCGGGACATGCTTGGGCCGGAGAACTTGAGGTTTCAGAAATGGAATTTTCCATAGACTTTGGGTCTTCTTGGCAAAAATGTTCATTAAGTCGGCCAGTTAACCGATTGGCTTGGCAACGTTTTGAAAGCAACTTAAAATTCACAAAGAAAGGGTATTATGAAGTATGGGCAAGGGCAACGGACAGTGAAGGAAATAAACAGCCTATGGTCCTTCCAGGATGGAATCCCAAAGGGTATCTTAATAATGCCTGTCATAGGATTGCCGTAAAAGTGGTATAGCCCTTTTTAAGTAAAAATGAAAAAACAGCTAACTATATATTTGTCCATTGCAGGTCTATTACTTTTGTTGATAGGCGCGATTTTTTTCTTTTTAAATGAATCGGAAATAAAGAGTACAGGTGGTACCCATTTGGTTGAAGTAGAGCCAAAAGTTGAAAACCCGGACCTTATTGTTGAAGGAGTGCATGTTAGAACGGGTTTAGTGGATGCCGTGGGCCTACAGGAGGTCATTACCAATTGTACGACCTGTCATTCCTCAAAATTGATCATTCAAAATAGAATGGGCAAGGAACAGTGGAACGCAACCATACGGTGGATGCAGGAAACACAAGGGCTTTGGGATTTGGGAGAAAATCAAAAGATTATTGTAGATTATCTCACTACAAACTATCCCACTTTTAAAAAAGGTAGGAGAGCGGCCCTAACGGACATTGAATGGTATCCCTTGGATACAAAATAATTCCAATTAGCATTTCTCAAATATCTGTTTGTTCAATGGTCAAAATGAAAAAAGTCTTTCCATTGAATAGGAAAGACTTTTTTACAACTTGAACAATTTTAATAGTATATATAGAATTTAAAATATCGACGAATTAAAGGGACGCTTTACTCCACTACCAAAGTGAAGGTTTGAACGATATCTGTTTCCCCGCCCGCATCGGCCAAAGTTCCATCATTTGGCTTTTTGGGTTCATGACGTAAGGTAATTTGTAGGGTTCCGCTCCCCGCATCACCCGTAGTCAAGGTAAAACTCAGACCGACCGGGTTTCCATCACCATCCTCGTCATCGTAATCAACACTCGTAATCGCACCTGTAGCCGTAAAAAAGAATTGATGTTCTTCATCTTCTTCTTCAACTTCCACAGTGATATCCTCCGCGGGAGTTTCCGTCTCGTTCAATAGCTCGATACTCCCATTATAGGTGGTATTTGCAACCAAGTTTCCTGAAACCGTAATTTCTGGAGGATTGGGCCCATCACCGTCCAAATCTTGGGACCTTAAAGTTACAGGGCTACCAGAAGCCGTCAATCTAACGTTCATTGTGGTTATGACCTCTTCCTCGTCAATGGGCGCTGGATTATCGTCGTCATTGTCACATGACATAAAGCCAAATGCCATAAAGCATAGGACTAGAATCGATTTGAGCGAACTGTTTTGCATTTTTAATTTAATTGTATTCATAGTTGTTTATTTTTATTAATAATGATAAATGATTCTTAGATTAATATTTCTTCCCATATCATCAACAAAATATCGTAACCTGTTCAAATAATCCCGGTAGGAAGTATTTAATAGGTTGGTTGCACCCAGCCCTAAGGTTAAATCATTATCGTTCTTAAGCGAGAAGGATGTTTCCGCGTTAAGGTCGAGTAGATGATAGGCCGGCGGTGGTGTATTGATGGCCAAAAGTACATCTTGTTGCTGTTCAGGAGAGAATACGGTAATGTTTGGGGGAAATCTTTTTTGTTCAAAAACAAATCGACTTTCCATGCCAAACGTAAAGTTATTCCATGCTGGAATTTTAAATTCAATACTATTGTTCAAGTTTGCCGCCGGAATATTTATCAATGGGATATCGGTTTTGGTATCGGTACCGCGAACCCAAGAAAATTTATGTTCCGTACGTATATTATTGTTCCAATTTTTAAAAATAGATGCGTCAAAACCAATCAATGAAGCGTTTGTTTGCCTGTATGACCAAACAGGGAAGGCGCCCCTAATGGTAAATTCTGCACCGGTTGGTTCCAAGATGATGAAATCGTTAATCCTGTTCAAATAAGGTGCAAGGGTATATCCCCATTCCAAGGAATTTCTTTCCAACGAAATCGAAATCTTTGACGATTTTTCACTCTGTATACGTAAATCTCCCAATTCAATTCTTGCAGCTGAATGATGGAGTCCGTCACTGAAGAGTTCAGATGGATTGGGCGACCTTTGGGAATAGACATAGTTCACCCTCAACAAGTTTTCGCCGTCCATTTCATAATTAAGGCCAGTACTACCGGAAAAATTGTGAAAATTGAATATTGGATTGGTAAGGAGTTGAGTTCCCAAATCCTCAATTACAATTTCTCCGAAATCCTGGTCATAGCCTCTTTCTTCCCATCTAGAGCTGCGATAAAACTTTTTGGCGTTTATCCTATTGAAATCATAGCGTAAACCTCCATCTATGGTCCAAGAATCATTTAGGTGATACTCGGCAACTCCATATGCCCCAAGATCATATTTATCATAATCTGGTATGAGCCTTCTGACACCAGTTGCAGGATTGGCAAAATTGTTTTGATACCTTCCCAAAACACCTACCTTTAGGTCAAAGCCCTCCCTTGCATCGAACTTGAGGTCCGCTAAAACGGAATGGGTAGTCAGTTGCAGGTCCAAGGATGCCTTATCCGCATCGTCACCTACCCGAATATCATATTCGAACCTACGGTTTTTCTGAAAATCATATTGTATGGTCCACTTTCCAAAACCTTCAACTCTGCGGTAGTAATTCAGTTTTGCAAGATGGTGGGAAACCTCTTGATTGGGCCTCGCAATATCATAGGTAAAGTCGTTAATGACATTTGGACGTTCATTATTGATGGATTGAATCAGGTCATCCACATTACCAATATGAGAAGCCCTAAGAATTCCAATTTCGGTATCGAAGAAGGAATAATACGCTTCCCAGCCTTGCACAAAATCTCTTTTGCCAACATTCAAAGAAATACCCATTTGACGTATCCCCGTATTGGACAACACATAATCCGGTGCTTCCAAATCACCCAAAAGCTTATAGGACCCTTGCGCTTTTACAAATAGACCGGAGTTATAGGATTTGGTAAGCATACTGGTAATATTTCCGCCACGACCATTTGAAAAGAGGTTCATTTGTGTCTTTCCAAAAAGCGTATCTTTTCTTACAATGGGCAAAGGATCTAAAACAATCACACCTCCAACGGCATCACCACCGTATTCGAGGGCAGCGGCACCTTTGATAACGCTTATCCCTTGATTGGCATTAATATCCACATTAGGCGCGTGCTCATCTCCCCATTCCATGTCCTGCATGCGTACGTTGTTGTTGAGTATTAAAATTCTACTGCCGTTCAACCCCTGTATCACAGGTTTTACAATGTTGCCCCCTGTATTCAAGGTAGATACACCTGCAATTTTCTTCAAGGCATCTCCAAGGCTGTTACCACTGCTCCGCTCAATATCCCTCAGGGATAATTGTTCCTCCTGACCAGAATTCGTGTTTTTGGGAGTATTACCTACAACCTTAACCTCTTTCAATTCTTCCAGATGATGTTCTAAAAAAACCTTTTCAAAGGTATCCCCGCTGATGGTAATTATCACAAATTTCGTGGTACACGAAGGATGCGAGACCTCCAATTCCATAACACCATTACATAGGTTTCTAAAACTGAACTTTCCATCTTCCTTGGAAATGGTAGTCCGGTCCATACCCGTAATTGAAATGATAGCTCCCGTTAGTGGACGGTTATCATGAAAATCATAGACTTCTCCCACTAAAATGGAATTACAATCCTGGGCCTTTAAACTAATGCCCATAAATACGACAAGTAGTATTAAATAATACTTCATTAAAGAGTGTTTACGCTAAATTTTGATCGATATAAACTTTACATCGATTCTAAAGGACAGAAATTAGCGCACTATTGGGGGAGGTCTCCCAAAGAGTTTGAAGTGTATAGATGGGGACGCCTGAAGTGAAGTTGTCTCCACCAAAATTTTCTTACTCACAGGAACCAGAACGACTATTGCCAAGAGAAGAACCGAAACGACCTTAAAATCAATTTTTTGATTCTGAAAGGAAAAGTAACAGGTTTCACAGTTCTCGATTTTGTCTGAACTATCCTGATGTGTGTAAATATGAAAGGATGTCACCTTGAATAGCATCAGGGTGAAAAGAGCAAAAGCTGCCAGATATGTAAATAACCTACCTCTCATAGTTACAAAACTAGTAAATGCTCCAATAATAATTGTTAAATAAAACTTAACCCTTAAACAAAAAACCCAACCCCATTCTTTTGAGCATCTTTTTTTCAAAGGTCCAAAAGAACTTAAACTGTCCAAAAATCCATCCATAGACCACCAAAAGCACTTGGTAAAATGGGAATATCAGAAGAATACGTAATGTCCAATATGCTATGGTACTCCACCAAGTTTCGGGGAAATTTTCTTGCTGGAGACCAATTAAATCTAAAAAAGGTTTGGCAACATAGACCGAAGAAGACCCGGTTATTGCAAAAACGAAGAATATAATAATGAGTTGAAGATTATTTTCTATTCCCCAACGCTGTTTTAATCTCTGCATCTGTCCATTTTTCGATCACAAAGATAAAGCCTATATCCTAGGTAAAAAAGGACCTAGTCTTTGATTATACTTGCGTTGGAAATAAATGAAATAATTGTACAGTTTATAATTCACTTCATATCCGTAATCAATTTCCGATTTATAATCGATTTGCAGCTCATATAAATTTGGATTGAACTGTCCAGGTTGTAAGACCCTTCTATTCCATTCCATGACCATAAGAATATTCCTGTTTTCCAAAAAGGATTGGGAATAATATCCTTCTGGTCTTGCAATGGAATTCAACCAGGTATAAAAACCAGGGTCAATAATTATAATTTCATACTCTGTTTCCTCGTTGGCTATTCTAACGGTGTCACCCTCAGTCGCATCAAAGGCTTTTCTTTCTTGATCAGAAATGGAAAGAACTTCTCTTGAAGCTCCACAGTGTATAAGGAAAAGGCATAGCCCTATCATTCCTACGATACTAGATGATATTTTTAAAATTTTCCTTTTCATAAAGCTTAAGGTACAAAAAAGCCGTTTGATTATTCAAACGGCTTACGTTAAATAAGGTTAAAAGGAACTATCTACCAAAGAGACCTCCCAAGAGACCACCAAGTCCGCCCTTCTTTTTATTACTGCCCATAACCATTCCCGCTACGTCGTCCAAAATGCTTCCGTCCCCATCCGCATCCAAAAGCGTTGTAATAAGACTTTGGTTTTGTTGTGGCTGACCTCCAAGCATACTTCCCAAAAGTGCATTCATTCCATTAGAATCGTTCACCCTGTTTTGGGAAGTTTCTCTTCCCAAGTAACCCATCACTATAGGAGCCGCTATTTTAAGGATTTGGCTTATAGTACCCGCATCAAGACCGGATTTTTGGCTTAGCGCATTTTCTACCTGTGGTTGTTTGCCACCAAAAACATGGCCAAGGATACCGGCCCCGTCATTAATTACGGAATCATCCACACCTCCTTGGAACAGTCCTCCCAGATTGTCCAAAATACTACCGTCGTGTTTGTTGTTCAAGGCACTCATCAAACCTTCCGCGCCATTTGGGGATTTTACATTTTTTTTCATGGCACCCAAAATAAGTGGCATGGCCATGCTAAGTACATCGGCCGTTTTATTTTCCGGTTGATTGGTCTGTCCGGCGACACCGCTAATTAATTGCTTGCCTATTGGGCTATTCAATAAGTCTAATAATCCTGCCATTTTATAGTTAATTTAATGTTCTGATGGTAATGTACAAAAAGAGTTCAAAAAAGTTGCAAAAAAACACTATTTAAAATGATAAATTATTTGTTCCGCCAACTCAATTCCTATCCTGTCCTGTGCTTCGTTTGTAGCGCCTCCAATGTGTGGTGTCAAGGATATTTTTGGATGCATTAGTATCCTAATTTCAGGTTGGGGTTCCGACTCGTACACGTCCATCCCTGCAAAGGAGACCTTATTGCTTTCCAAAGCATCCACGAGGGCAACTTCATCAATAACGCCACCTCTGGCCGCATTGATGATACCTACACCATCTTTCATCAATTCAAATTCCCTGCTGCCCAAAACGTAATTTTTCTGTGCAGGAACGTGAACGGTAATAAAGTCGGACACTTTTAACAATTGGTCCTTATCCGTTTTTTTTAGATTGAATGTCACGGATTGTCCATCAAAAAAGGAGAGGGTCAAAGAAACGTCGTCCAACAAGGGGTCAAAGAAAATTACTTTCATTCCAGCACCCAAGGCCAATTTGGCTACCGCCTGACCTATCCGGCCAAAACCTATAATGCCCAAAGTCTTACCGGCAAGCTCCTTCCCGTTTCCGTAGGTTTTTTTTAGCTGTTTGAACTTGCTATCCCCCTCTAAAGGCATATTTCTATTGGCATCGTATAAAAAACGAACGCCTCCATATAGATGGGCAAATACCAATTCCGCCACGGATAGTGAGGACGCAGATGGCGTATTTATTACTTGAATGCCCTTTTTCTGGGCATATTCCACATCTATATTGTCCATACCTACGCCACCACGGCCAATAAGCTTTAGCTTGGGACAGGCATCGATTAAGTTTCTATCCACCTTGGTGGCACTTCGAACCAAAAGACAGGTGACATCGTTCTGGTTTATATAGTTTCCTAGCTGCTCTTGGGCAACATGCGTTGTAATTACTTTAAATCCTTTATTTTCAAGAAGAGAAATACCCTTATCGGATATTCCATCGTTCGCCAATATCTTCATTTTGTTATGCTTTGCGTTCCATTTCGCTCATTACATCCACTAGGACGCCAACGCTCTCTAGAGATAACGCATTGTACATACTGGCTCTGTATCCACCAACTGATCGGTGTCCGTTAAGGCCATTGATTCCGGCTTCTTTCAACATAGCTTCAAAAGTATCCTTAAGTCCTTCCTCCGTTAGGTTGAAGGTGGCATTCATAATGGAACGGTCGTTTTTATTGGCATATCCCTCGAATACGGGATTCAAGTCGATTTCAGAATAAAGCAACTGTGCTTTTTTCTCATTTATTTGCTCAATGGCGGCGATTCCTCCAAGGTTTTTTAGCCACTCCAAGGTGAGCATGGAAGTATACACTGCAAATACAGGCGGAGTGTTGTACATGCTTTCTTTGTCGATATGAATTTTATAGTTCAACATGGAAGGTATTTTTCTAGATACCTTACCCAATATTTCCTCCTTCACAACAACCAAGGTAGTTCCGGCAGGACCCATGTTTTTTTGCGCTCCTGCGTAAATCAAATCGAACTTTGAAAAGTCCAGCACCCTTGAGAAAATATCGGAACTCATATCACAGACCAAAGGTGCGTCTGTCGTAGGAAATTTTTTAAACTGGGTACCGAATATGGTATTATTGGAAGTAAGGTGCAAATAATCCAATCCGGAAGGAACAGCATAGCCCTTTGGGATGTAGTTGAAGTTCTCGTCCTTGGAAGATCCTACTTCTACCACTTCTCCAAAGAGTTTGGCCTCTTTTATTGCTTTATCGCTCCAAGTGCCCGTATTTAGATAACCTGCCTTCGTTTCTAGAAGGTTATAGGCAACCATTAAAAACTCCATGCTGGCACCCCCTTGTAGGAATAGGGCATGGTATCCCTTTCCTTCAAGATTCAATAGTTCCAAAACGAGGGATCGGGCACGATCCATGACGGCCACAAAATCCTTACTACGGTGGGAGATTTCTATTAACGATAGTCCAGAACCGTTAAAATCCATTACAGCCTCAGAAGCTTTAAGAAGGACTTCTCTCGGAAGAACACATGGTCCGGCACTAAAATTATGTTTTTGCATTTTTTAATTGATTAAGGGGATAAAGGTCAGAAATTTCTATTGATTTAGAATAAAGATAGATTCAATTATTGTTGGATATTTTTAACAGGAATTCAACAGTGTCCACGCCATCCGCATAGTCCCAAAGCGCTGGTTTTTGCGAATCACCAAAGGCAATGTGGTCTCTTCTGGGTCTGGAAGAAACAATACACTGGATTTTATCTGCATCCCTTTTTAAGGTCTCATCCAAATACTCCTTGGAATCATAATATTGATAAAAAAGGGAAGCTATGGGCGAGGCATAACCTGCATCCTCTTTCAATAAAAGAAAACCGTTATCCAAAAACTTGAATTCGCTCATAAGATAAACCGCTTTGTTATAGTCGTAGTTATTGGCGTACTTGTTCTCGTCAATGATATCCTTAAATGAGTAAACGGCTTTGTAGAAGTTGTCAAAATCATATCCCCGGGGAACCATGATTTTGGATACGCTTCTACATCCAAGCCCGTAATATCGGAAAATATCCTCGCCCAAAAGCGAAAGAGTTTCGGGTGTTTCGTCACCATGAATAATCGCTACGGAGTTCCTGTTTTTTCGAATAATGTTCGGTTTTTTGCCGAAATAATACTCGAAATAGCGGGCGGTATTGTTGCTTCCCGTAGCGATTACCGCATCATAATCGGTCAGGATTTCATCCGAAAATTTTATATACCCTAAAAGTAGGGGTTCCAGCGTTGTTAGATATTCGGTAAAAAAGGGCAACAAAATTTTATCATTGCTGGATAACTTTACAAGCGCCTTGTTTCCTGTCACCAAAACCGATAAAAAATCATGAAATCCAACCAAGGGAATATTGCCTGCCATAATAATGGCTACGGTCATTGGGTTGGAATTTTGAATATCGTATTGGTCCAACCATTTTTTTAAGTTATCGGTTTTCAATGCGGTGGACCATTGTTCAAAAGCGTATAAAATATTTCCCTGGGTGAACCAACCGTTATGACTCGCAGCCCTTGCCACCAAATCATCCAGTTTATGCAACCACTTAATTTGGTCTTCATTAAATTCAAGGTTCCCTTTGGCAAATTGGCAGTAATCACCCAAAAATTCTCCGAGTTTAACAAAAGCTTTTATAGTTTCTGGTTGTTCTGCCATTATATTTGTATACAAGTTTACTAGGGTTTACTTTTGTGCAAAAGTAAGATTCTGAATTGAAAAAGTGCGGGACAGAAGTACCCAAAGATGGTTTTAATTTTTGAATCCATATTAAATAAAAATTAAATTATGGCTATAATAATAACAGACGAATGTATAAACTGTGGGGCTTGCGAACCGGAATGTCCCAATACTGCAATATATGAAGGTGCCGATGAATGGCGCTATGGGGATGGTACTTCTCTGAAGGGTGACGTTGTATTGCCAAATGGCAAGGCGGTAAACGCTGATGATGCCCAGGAACCCATTAGCGATGAAGTCTATTACATAGCACCGGATAAGTGTACGGAATGTATGGGCTTCCATGAAGAGCCCCAATGTGCCGCCGTATGTCCTGTGGATTGTTGTGTGCCCGATGAGGACCATGTGGAATCCGAAGAAACGCTGTTGGCCAAACAGGCCTTTATGCATCCGGAAGATTAATCGGAAAATCGGTTTAGATCATAAACGATATTCAATTGATATACCCGAACGGCGTTCGGGTTTTTTATTTGATATGATTAATAGCCAAGTAAGAGTTATATTTGCGGCCGAAAATAACAGTCTAGCTTTTTACGTCTAGTACCTAACCTCAGAAAAAATGAAAGCAGGAATCGTGGGATTGCCCAATGTGGGAAAATCGACCCTTTTTAATTGTTTGTCCAACGCGAAGGCACAAAGTGCCAATTTCCCATTTTGTACCATAGAACCCAATATTGGCGTTGTAAACGTGCCCGATTCACGATTGGAAAAACTGGAGGAACTGGTAAAACCTGAGCGAGTTGTACCTGCTACCGTGGAGATTGTAGATATAGCTGGCTTAGTCAAAGGGGCCAGTAAAGGCGAAGGTCTTGGAAACCAATTTTTGGGAAATATCCGTGAGACCGATGCCATCCTTCACGTATTGAGGTGCTTTGACAATGACAACATCGTTCATGTAGATGGTAGCGTAAATCCTATTCGGGATAAGGAAACCATTGACATGGAGCTTCAACTGAAGGATTTGGAAACCGTGGACAAGAAATTGGAAAAAGTTAAAAGAGCCGCTAAGACTGGAAATAAGGAAGCACAAAAGGAGGAGGCGGTTTTGATGGCCATAAAGAATGGCTTGGAATCCGGTATTTCCGTTAGGGCCATCGATATTTCAAAGGAGGATAGGATAGAATTCGTAAAACCGCTTCAGTTTATAACGGACAAACCTGTTATGTACGTTTGTAACGTAGACGAGGAGTCGGCATCTACAGGAAATGCCTACGTGGAAAAAGTAAAGGAAACCGTTGCCAACGAGAATGCAGAAGTGATTTTCCTAGCCGTAGGTACGGAGGCCGATATCACGGAATTGGAAACCTATGAGGAACGCCAGATGTTTTTGGAAGACCTTGGTTTGGAAGAGCCAGGGTCGGCCAAGTTGATACGTGGTGCATACCGACTCCTAAATCTTGAAACTTACTTTACGGCAGGGGTCAAGGAAGTACGGGCATGGACCATTCCCGTGGGCGCTACCGCACCTCAAGCGGCGGGGGTTATCCATTCCGATTTTGAAAAAGGCTTCATCCGTGCCGAAGTGATTGCCTATGATGACTACGTGAAATTTGGTAGCGAGGCAAAGGTTAAGGAAGCGGGTAAAATGCGTGTGGAAGGCAAGGAATATATCGTTAAGGATGGCGATGTGATGCACTTTAGATTCAACGTGTAAAGCCCTCTAACCCTCAAAGGGGAAATCCTAAATTTAGCGTAAAACCCTTCTTATATTTGGCTTCATTGGTTGGTTTATCAATAGGAAGGCTTCAATTTTCCACGTTACACATCAGCATGGGTGAATTGCAAATTTTAGTTTGATAAACAGCATCTGTTTCAAATTCCAACTTTTGAGGCTAAAGTGGCTTTACTATCAACAATACAGGGCCATCTATTGTTAATTACTTTAAGCTACAGGGGTTTTATCTTTATGGGAGTCTGGCTATCTTTAGCATCACTTTCATAAATTTTAGTTAAATGTCCCAAGAATCTCAGTATACCGAAGATAATATACGCTCGCTCGATTGGAAGGAACACATCCGATTAAGACCCGGTATGTACATCGGAAAATTGGGGGACGGTTCTTCAGCGGACGACGGAATCTATATTTTGCTCAAGGAAGTCATCGATAACTGTATCGACGAGTTCGTGATGGGTGCCGGAAAGACCATTGAGATTACCATCAAGGACAAGACCGTTAAGGTTCGGGATTACGGTAGGGGCATACCTTTGGGAAAGGTGGTGGACGTTGTTTCCAAAATGAACACCGGCGGCAAATATGACAGCCGTGCGTTTAAAAAATCGGTAGGGTTAAACGGTGTAGGAACCAAAGCGGTAAACGCACTTTCCAGTTTTTTTGAGGTCCAGTCCTCGAGGGACAATCAGGTAAAGACCGCACAATTCAGTTTTGGTAATCTGGACAAAGAGGAAGGTCCTGAGGATACCACAAAAAGGAAGGGAACCAAAGTCACGTTCGTTCCAGACGAAAGTATTTTCAAAAATTACAAGTACCGTAACGAGTACGTGGAACGCATGCTCAAGAACTACGTGTACCTAAATCCGGGTCTTACCATCGTTTTTAATGGTGAGAAATTCCACTCGGAAAATGGCCTAAAGGATTTATTGGAGGATAATAATAACATGGATGATATGCTCTATCCCGTTATCCATCTAAAAGGAGAGGACATAGAGGTAGCCATAACCCACAGTAAGACCCAATATAGCGAGGAGTACCATTCTTTTGTAAACGGCCAGCACACAACGCAAGGGGGAACCCACCAAGCAGCTTTCAGGGAAGCCATTGTAAAGACGATTCGGGATTTTTACGGAAAAAATTACGACCCTTCAGATATTCGGAAATCCATCATTTCTGCAATTTCTATAAAGGTCATGGAACCTGTATTTGAAAGTCAGACCAAGACGAAATTGGGCTCCACGGATATGGGCGGTGATTTTCCAACGGTGAGAACCTACATTAACGACTTTTTAGGCACGCAGTTGGATAACTATTTGCACAAGAATCCGGAAACAGCGGATAAGCTTCAAAGGAAGATTATCATGGCCGAAAAAGAACGGAAGGAACTTTCAGGCATACGAAAATTGGCCAGGGACCGAGCTAAAAAGGCAAGTCTTCACAACAAAAAATTACGGGATTGCAGGGTGCATTTGGGGGATATGAAAAATGACCGAAGATTGGAAAGCACCTTGTTCATAACAGAGGGAGATTCGGCATCCGGTTCCATAACAAAATCCCGGGACGTGAATACCCAGGCCGTATTCAGTCTTCGTGGGAAGCCGCTCAATTCCTACGGTATGTCCAAGAAAATAGTGTATGAAAATGAGGAATTCAATTTGCTGCAGGCGGCCTTGAACATTGAAGAGTCCATGGAAGACCTTAGGTATAACAATATAGTTATTGCTACCGATGCGGATGTTGACGGGATGCATATTCGTTTATTGCTCATTACCTTTTTTCTGCAGTTCTTTCCAGAATTGATCAAGGAAAACCACCTATATATATTACAGACCCCATTGTTCAGGGTGCGCAATAAAAAGGAAACCATTTATTGTTACAGTGATGAGGAAAGAAGGGCGGCTATCCAAAAGCTATCCGGGAAACCTGAGATAACGCGATTTAAGGGATTGGGCGAGATTTCTCCTGGTGAGTTCCAACATTTCATTGGGGACGATATTCGTCTGGAGCCTGTAATGCTCGACAAAGCCATGTCAATTGAGGAATTGTTGAATTTTTATATGGGTAAGAACACACCGGACAGACAGGAATTTATCATAGAGAATTTGAAAGTAGAGATTGACCTGATCGAGGAAAATCAAAAATAAACTTGAAATACGATTGCTTCTGAATGGAAGAAAATGAAGAATTGAACGAAGGACAGCACGATAACCTATCGGAAGGTCAACAGCCAATAAAAGACGATTCGTCCGAGGCCCTTACGCGGGTTACTGGAATGTACAAGGATTGGTTTCTAGACTATGCTTCCTACGTTATTTTGGAACGTGCCGTACCCGCCATTGAGGATGGTTTTAAACCTGTTCAACGGCGAATCATGCATTCGCTCAAGGAATTGGATGACGGTAGATACAACAAGGTCGCTAATGTTGTTGGACATACCATGCAGTATCATCCCCATGGGGATGCCAGTATTGCCGATGCCATGGTGCAATTGGGCCAAAAGGATTTATTAATCGATACCCAAGGAAACTGGGGAAATATACATACTGGAGATAGTGCGGCCGCTTCCCGATACATTGAGGCCAGATTGTCCAAATTTGCACTCGAAGTAGTATACAGCCCAAAGATTACAGAGTGGCAATTAAGTTATGATGGACGGAAAAAGGAACCGGTTAACCTGCCCGTAAAATTCCCGTTATTATTGGCACAAGGAGCGGAAGGGATCGCCGTAGGCCTTTCGACCAAAATCTTGCCCCATAATTTCAATGAGCTGATAGATGCTTCCATTAAACACCTAAAAGGAAAACGGTTTACGTTGTTTCCAGATTTTCCTACGGCAGGTATTATCGATGTAAGTAATTACAATGACGGTTTACGGGGAGGAAAGATTCGGGTGCGGGCCAGAATATCGCAATTGGACAAAAACACCTTGGTCATCAATGAAATACCCTATGGAACCAATACTTCTACCTTGATTGATTCCATTCTTAAGGCAAATGACAAGGGCAAAATCAAGATCAAGAAAATTGAGGACAATACGGCCGCGGAAGTCGAAATATTGGTGCATCTGCCCTCTGGGATATCACCGGACAAAACGATAGACGCACTGTATGCCTTTACTGCCTGCGAATCCTCCATTTCCCCGTTGGGTTGTATTATAGAGGACAATAAGCCATTATTTATAGGGGTGACCGAAATGCTGAAACGTTCAACGGATGCTACGGTTGATTTGTTGAAAAAGGAGTTGGAAATTCAACTTTCCGAACTGGAAGAGCAATGGCACTTCGCTTCGCTGGAAAGAATTTTCATTGAGAACAGAATCTATAGGGATATTGAGGAAGAAGAAACGTGGGAAGGTGTGATTGCGGCTATTGACAAAGGTTTGAAACCATACACGACACACTTACGCCGCCCCGTTACCGAAGAGGATATAGTTCGCCTAACAGAAATTAGAATAAAGCGTATTTCCAAATTCGATTTGGAAAAGGCTCAACAACATTTGGAAAGCCTTGAGGACAAAATAGCCCAAGTAAAGCATCACTTGGAACATTTGGTGGAGTATGCCATTGATTATTTTAAGAACTTGAAGACCACTTACGGAAAGGACAAGGAAAGAAAATCTGAGATTCGCATATTCGATGACATTGAGGCCACAAAAGTAGTCATTAGAAACACCAAGCTGTATGTGAACAGGGAGGAAGGCTTTGTGGGAACTTCCCTAAAGCGGGATGAGTATGTAACCGACTGTAGCGATATTGACGATATAATAGTATTTACAAGGGATGGTTCCATGCAGGTAACCAAGGTAGACGCCAAGACATTTGTTGGTAAAAACATTATCCACGTAGCCGTTTTTAAGAAAAAGGACAAGCGCACTATATATAATATGATTTATAAAGATGGTAAAGGTGGCGCCTCCTACATTAAGAGATTCAATGTCACTTCCATTACTAGGGACAAAAGCTATGATTTGACCGCCGGAACCCCCAATTCCCAAGTACTGTATTTTTCCGCCAATCCAAACGGGGAAGCGGAAGTCGTTACCGTTAATTTGCGGCAGGCTGGAAGCATCAAAAAACTGAAGTGGGATATCGATTTTGCCGATGTCATTATTAAAGGCCGAACTTCCAAAGGGAATATTGTCACCAAATATTCCGTGAAGCGCATAGAGCTGAAGGAAAAAGGCGTTTCCACCTTAAAACCCAGAAAGATTTGGTTTGATGATGTGGTTAGAAGGTTGAACGTAGACGGTAGAGGAGAATTGATAGGGGAATTTAAGGGCGATGATTTATTGTTGATTATTACCCAAAAAGGCGTTGTAAAAACCATTCAGCCCGTTCTGACCTCCCATTTTGACGAGGACATGGTCGTTCTGGAAAAATACAACCCCAATAAACCAATCTCGGCCATCTATTGGGAGGGGGAAAAGGAACGTTTTTATGTAAAAAGGTTCCATGTTGAAAACGAAAATAAGGAGGAAACCTTTATTACGGAACATCCCAAATCCTATTTGGAAATCGTTTCTACAGATTGGTTACCAGTCGTAGAGGTAGAGTTTCCAAAACCAAGGGGCAAGGAGGCAAAGGAAAACCTCAGGGTGGAACTGGAGGATTTTATTTCGGTTAAGGGAATTAAGGCCATGGGCAATCAATTGACTACTGAAAAGGTAAAGAATATTAACTTGCTGGAGCCTCTTCCCTTTGAGGAGAAAGAACCTGAAGACGCGGAAGAAATAGAAGTTGTGGATGAAGAGAATATTTCTTCGGAAATGGAAGGAAAACAAGGTAATGGTACCACTAGTCAAAATGAACCGTTGGATAATGAGGGAGAAGAAGGACAGATTACCCTGTTTTAAATTTGAAAGGAAATGAAAGATCTTTTTAAGGAGTTCAAAAATTTTGCGGTAAAGGGTAATATGATCGATATGGCCATCGGTATTATTATCGGTTCAGCCTTCAATGAAGTGGTGAATATCCTGGTAAAAAAGGTTATTATGCCACCCTTATCGCTAATGACGGATGACGTCAATCTTCGAAACAAAAAATGGATTCTAAGAGAGGGCATGGAAAATATGGAAGAAGTCGCAATAGGATATGGTGAGTTTTTAGAGGTAATCATAGACTTTGGCATTATCGCCTTCACCATTTTTATGATGCTCAAATTCATAAATAAGTTTAAGGAAAAATCAGAAGACCCAGCCAATGCTGAAGTTGCTACCCCAAAAAACATTGAGCTTTTGTCCAATTTGGAAAGTCTCATGAAGGAGCAGAATTCCATTTTAAAAAATCAGCAACAACGTTAATTTTTTGATTTATTTATAGTTTAATAGAAATGAATTATTCTATTTAGGTTTCATAAGAACCTTTTCTAATTATATTTGGCGAAATCATAAAAATAAATGGATTTAACGAACCCCCTGATTTACGGCGTACCCTGTTTTATAGCTTTTATCTTATTGGAATTAACATATAGTCATACCCATGGCGATAAGGAACTTTACGTCTGGAAAGATCTAATGGCTAGTGGGGCCATGGGAATTGGATCGGCTATATTGGGCCCCTTGATCAAGGTTACGGTATTGATCGTCGTCTTTAATTTCACCTATGAACTGTTTAATCCTATGGTAGATGGAGTTAGGATGAACATCATGGGGTATAAGTCCTTTGGCTATGAGTGGTATATATTTCTACTTTGCCAGCTCGCTGATGATTTTACCTATTACTGGTTTCATAGGGCAAATCACGAAATTAGGATTCTTTGGGCCGCGCATATAGTGCACCATTCATCGGACCATTTTAATTTAGGGACGGCCATCAGAAATGGGTGGTTTACCCTATTGTATAAGCCGTTTTTCTATATGTGGATGCCCGCTGTGGGTTTTCCCGTGGAAGTGGTAATATTCTGCCTTGCCATAGAATCGTTTTGGCAATTCCAGTTACATAGTAAGTATGTGCCTAAAATGGGTTGGATAGAAAAAATTTTCAATACGCATACCATGCACCAAGTGCACCACTCACAGAATGTGGAATATTTGGATAAAAACCACGGTGGATTCTTGAACATTTTTGACAAAATGTTTGGCACGTGGAAGGAACTCGATGATGATATTGATGTGAAATTTGGGGTTATTCATGCTCCAAATTCCTATAACCCGTTAGTTATACTAACCCATGAGTTCAAGGATATTTGGAACGATGTAAAAAAGTCCGACAAGTGGTCACATAAATTCATGTATATTTTTGGACCTCCGGGTTGGAGCCACGATGGTAGTACGATGACCGTAAAACAACAACAACGGCTATTTGAAGCGCAAAGGAACGCCAACCCAGAGGTAGTCTTTAATAGACCTAATTGATTTCCAAAAATATAGATTATACTTCCCAACCTTCCCTGTAGGTTCTGCCTACAAACTGATTGGCCTCTTCTAAATTGGTAATACGCATGTTTTCGCCATCCCATAACAACTTCTTGCGTGCAAAAAAGTCCATTTGCCCTTGTTCATTTTCCTTGCGGAGCATGTAGCTTCTAATAGCTAGATTACCCATTAGCACTGTTTCCGTCATTGGGCCGGCATAATCGAAGGAAGATGTTAAGGATAAGTGTTCCTCACTTCCAAATCCGGCTTTACAGGCGTCCACCCATTTACGTTGGTGCCCATATTCCGGTTCAAGATTTTCTTCTACTTCTGGTCCAAATTCCGTTGTACCATCGTTTAGATACAATTTTGGCATCAATGGGGAACTATCATTGATATTGGTTGATATGATTCCTTTTTCTCCAATAATAAGTACCCCATTGGCACTGTTCTTTCCACCTATATCGTCATTGGCGGGAATGATATCTGGATGTGCCGGTCTGATACCGCCGTCGCTCCATGTCATTTCAATGGGTGATTTTGTTTTCGCAGTTGCATCGAAATTTAGCGTAATAAACGAAGAAGGGGGGCATCCTTCTGGATAATAGTCCGGTGTCCACATTTGCGTATATACGGAACCCACACTACATTCTGCGGCCGTTGGATATTTTAAATTTAAGGTCCTAAAAGGAATATCAACCAAATGGCAGCCAACATCTCCTAGTGCACCTGTTCCAAAATCCCACCAGCCTCTCCAATTGAAAGGGTGCAAATTGGGAATATAAGGTCGTTCCTCGGCAGGTCCCAACCAAAGGTCCCAATTCAAGTCTTTTGGTTTTAGGCTGGCATCGGCCTTTGGCATTTGAATACCTTGTGGCCACACAGGTCTGTTCGTCCAAATTTGAACTTTATTGATGGCACCTATTTTGTCATCGTCGATCCATTTTTGGACCATCCCCAATAAGGGATTGGAACCTCCTTGATTTCCCATTTGGCTAACAATTTTATTATCACGTGCCATTTGGGTTAGTTTTCTGGCTTCCTTGATATTATGGGTCATAGGTTTTTGAACATACACATGGATACCTCTTTCCATGGCATATTTTGCGGCTGGACCATGCACGTGATCTGGTGTTGATATAGTTACGGCATCAATATTTTTTTTCTTGTCCAGCATCTCCCTGAAATCATCAAAAAGTTTTGCCTTTGGAAAGGACTCCACGGCCTTGGAAGCGGATCCCGTAAAATCGACATCACAAAGTGCTACCACACGTTCCCTGCCATTTACGGAAGCATTGGTGATATCACTGAACCCTTTACCGCCAGAGCCAATGGCCGCAAGGTTCAGTTGGTCACTAGGTGAAATAAATCCAGGACCTCCTAGTACGTTTCTAGGAACAATGAAAATAGAGGAGGCCAATGCACTTTTCTTAACAAAGTCCCTCCGGCTGATTGAATGCTTTTTTTTGTTTGATTTTTTCATCTTGATTAAATACGTGTTTTCATTTTTTAGTTACCTATTCCTCAAGGTACTAATTAATTTTGGTGTGAATCCATCAAAACTCCTTTCTATTGACAATACTACTTAAAATTCAAGAATTTTAATTTCTTTAAACTCAGACTATACAGTTAAGAACGAATTTTACCAAATGTCCCGGTGAAATAGTGAAGATGTGAAGTATTGAAAAAGTAGATTTCTACGGGAGTGGAAGGGTGAAATAATTATAGATTTAATTATTATTTTGAATATACCCGTTTTTGGTACTCAAATTGATACTTGTATTTAAGATTGTACTTTATTATTGATTCTTGATTCTTTACTGAACCCTATAAGCAGTACCAATTTTTACAACATTCTTTCTATTGGGATCTTTTACCGCATTTTTGTATTCAAAGGTATAGGAGGTATCGGTTGTCCCTATAATTTTATAGTGAATGCCTACTTTGCTTTTTAAATCCTGTAAGACGAACTCACAATCATTGAGCCAGCGAATGGACGCACTGTCGATCTTATTGTCATAATAATCTATACTATAATTATACCCTCTTACAAACCGCCCTTGCTTAAGGGAATCTCCAATGCTATAATTGAAAAGAAACTCGCCGGTTTTATATGCTTGACAATCCCTATTGGGGGTATAACAAGATATTAGGGAAATTGATGCAAATACAACAAAAAACACTTTTTTCAACATGGCTGCAATTTAAATAAAATTGGCGTTTCCCAATTCTTGGAAAACCAGTAAGACTGCCAAAACTTTTGTTAAAGTTTGTATGGCTTTTATTGGAACCTCTTGTTATTGTATCCAATAACTAAACTTGTTTTCTGGCTATTGTCCACTTTTGAATTTTACCTATTAGCTCTATAGGTACTAAATACGTTTAGAAAACGCATATTGAAGAGGATTCCACAAAGTATGGGGGTATGTTACAAGATTATATTATTTTCGCCCAATTAGTACAAACGTATGTGGGACTACACTAATTATTTGAATTATAAAGTGACTACCGTTGAAGGCAGGTATGTAACCAACACACATATTGAAGGATTCCTAAATTCCTTGGACGACCCATTTCATTTGGAGGTATTAGGGCGCTCCGTTGAAGAAAGACCCATTTATGGAATAAGCGTTGGCCATGGAGCAAAACGCGTTTTTATGTGGTCTCAAATGCATGGAAATGAATCCACTACGACCAAAGCGGCACTTGATTTGCTCAGTTTTCTAAAGAACGAATCGTCGTTGGCCAGCGAACTTTTGGGAAAAGTGACCTTAAAAATAATTCCCATTCTTAATCCGGATGGCGCAAATGCGTACACCAGATTCAATGCAAATCAAATCGACCTAAATAGGGATGCCCAGAAAAAAAGTCAACCTGAGAGCCAAGTGCTAAGAAAAACATTTGAAGATTTTAGTCCTAACTATTGTTTTAATCTTCATGATCAACGGACCATTTTCAACGTGGGCAAAAAAGAAAGACCCGCAACGGTATCTTTTTTGGCTCCTTCTTTTGATGAAGGACGAAACAACTCATCATCCAGAAGTGTCGCCATGAACATTATCGCGGCCATGGATTATGAGCTGCAAAAATTGATACCAGGTCAAGTTGGTCGGTTTGATGATTCTTTTAATCCAAATTGTGTTGGAGATGCATTTCAAATGGAAGGAATTCCCACCATTCTTTTTGAAGCAGGTCATTATCACGAAGATTACCAAAGGGAAAAGACGCGTGAATATATTTTCAAATCCCTTTATAAGGCTATAGATACCATAGCCCATGAGCGGATGAACAACTATCCTCTGGAGGACTATTATAAAATCCCGGAAAACAACAAATTATATGTAGATATCCTTTTGGAAAATGCCTATGTCTTGGATAAATCTTTGCGGGAAAATGATTGTATCTCCTTGATTTACAAGGAAATATTGACAAAAAATAGAATAATATTCGTTCCTTTCATTGCTGAAAAAGGCTTCCGGACAGGTCAATATTTTGGGCACAAAACAGTGGATTGTCTTAATAAGGAAGACATGCAATGGTTGAGTTCCCAAAAAATCCCTGAATTGATAAAATAGTAAGATTAATTTTGGTTAGGTTTACGGACATTACGATTTTCGTATAAAAACGTAATAATCTTTATAATTCTTTTTAATATTTTTTATTTTTGCATAAAATTAATCAACTATGGGTAAAGTTAAATTAGACGAAATTGACCACCAAATTCTGGATATGTTAATCGATAACACCAGAACACCTTTTACCGATATTGCAAAAAAACTTTTAATTTCCGCAGGAACTGTACATGTGAGGGTGAAGAAAATGGAGGAAGCCGGAATTATTAAAGGTTCATCGCTTACGTTGGATTATGTTAAACTTGGCTATGCTTTCATTGCCTATGTGGGTATATTCTTGGAAAAAACGCATCAGACCAAATTTGTGCTTGAACGTTTGAACCAGATTCCAAACGTTACCATTGCGCACATTACCACGGGGAAGTTTAATATCTTCTGTAAAATCAGGGCAAAGGATACCACACACGCCAAAAACATCATTTTCAAGATTGATGATATCGATGGTATCAGTAGAACGGAGACCATGATTTCCTTGGAAGAAAGTTTCAATGACAAGAAACGGTTGATGCACACCATTTTTAACGAACTTTAGTTTATTTTTTACGATATTGCAGGGCCCAATCAATTTTTGATTGGGCTTTTTTGACGTAACCCTGGGCCAAAAAGTATGAGAAAATCAGAATTACCGGATTTTGGTACTTCCAACTTTTATGATACGTATATAAATACGTTGGAAGACGTTAATCTTATGGATGCCTTTTATGAAGGAAAGGAGTGGTTTCTAGATTATGTAAAGGACCTTCCCTTGGAGCAACTTGGCTATGCCTATGGCGAAAATAAATGGACCGTTGCCGAGGTATTGATCCATATCATTGATACGGAGCGTATTTTCCAATATAGGGCCTTCCGGTTTTCAAGAAACGACAAGGTTGAATTGCCCGGTTTTGATCAGGATGCATACATTTTTGAAAGCAATAGTCTCAATAGGACCAAAGAGGATATCCTTGAGGACTACTTGGCCGTTCGCAATGCTACCATCACCCTGTTCAAAAATTTGGGAAATGCCCAATTGGGTCGGGTGGGGACTGCAAGTGGAATTATGTGGAGTGTCGCCGCATTGGGTTTTGCCATTAGCGGGCACCAAAAGTATCACGCCAATATCCTAATGGAAAAATATTCATAGACTAATCATACTCTGAATACGCATCCTCATCGGATTCATAGTTCATCTCCATTTCAGGAATGATTTCTTCTTCTTCCCGCATTACTTCTTCGGGAGTTTTACTTTCAAGTTCCTTTTCTATGGCATCTTCAAAGTTGGCAATGAAATTTGAAAGACTTTTGCTGATCTTAACCAAGTACAGCGTATCCTCTGTTCTAAGTTCTACGGCTTCCACAAATTCGCCATGGGCATTTTTGAATACGATAATGTCTTCATCACCATAGCCATAGGGATATTTTTCGATTAACAGGGAAGCAAGCCGATGGTCTAATTTTTTGTAGTCGATAAGTCGTCTGATCATAATAGTTTAGGTTAGTTGCGGTTTTATTTTATTCTTGACCTAAACTAATTATTTAATCAACGCATAAATGTAAAGAGTTGTGAAACAGTGGTTTTAGTATATGAAAATTTTATTCCATGTAGTATGCAAAGGCTTGCTTAAATAAATCGGGAGAAATGGTTACATCAATTTGGGCTTTACCAATACGATTTAAGAGGACAAAATTGATGTTTCCGTGTGAATTCTTTTTGTCATACTTCAAAAGTTCAAGAATAGCCGTGATATCCTTTTCGGTAAATTCAATTTTTTTGTAGTACTTCAAAAAGGTGGTTTTTATATCCTCCAGCTGCTCATGGGACAATCCGGTAATCCTGTACGAAAGGTATCCCTCCGTAATCATTCCTATGGCAATAGCCTCGCCATGTAGCAAGGTTTCCTTGTTTACATTTTCCAAAAAGTAGGACTCTATGGCATGCCCCAAGGTATGTCCGTAATTTAAGATTTTACGAATGTTTTGTTCGGTAGGGTCCTGTAGCACTACCTTGTTCTTAAATTCTACGGAAGGAAAAATATGATTTTTTAATTCGTTGATGGAACGTACCTCTTTTAGCGATTCCCAATAATCCGAATCTCCAATAAGACCATGTTTGAGCATTTCTGCAAAGCCACTGGTAATCTGTCTTTCATTCAATGTTTCCAGGAATTCCGATACTATCAAAACCATTTCCGGCTGATTGATGACCCCAATCTGGTTTTTCAAGGGCCCAAGATCAACACCCGTTTTTCCTCCAACGGAAGCATCAACCATGGACAAAAGGGTAGTAGGTACGTTTATAAAGTGAATCCCTCTTTTAAAGGTAGAGGCCACAAACCCCCCAAGATCCGTCAAGACTCCTCCGCCCAGATTGATCATGAGACTCTTTCGGTCCGCACCAAGTTCGGAAAGCGCTTCCCAAACACCTACACAAGTTTCTATGGTTTTGTTGATTTCCCCTGATTCTATTTCAATGATTTCAAAAGTATACTCCCCTGCAATTTCAGACATAAATTGCGGCAAACACAATTCATGGGTGTTCTCGTCCACCAAAACAAAAATAGTGGAGTAGTTATGGGAAGCTAAGTGTGAATTTAGAACCTCAAATGCCATTTTGTCGAAATGGACCGAATAAGAATCTGATACTATGGACTGCATGGAACCTAAATTATATATCGACCAAAAAACTTTAATTTAAGAGCGCAAAATAATGGTTATTTTAATCAATAGAATATAAATCCTGTCTTTATCTTTGATGCCTTAATAATTGTCTGCATATGGATGCTATTTTTGAGAATACGGCAACCGCTTTTTCCTTAAAGACGGATTCTGAACTGGAACGGGCCTATTTTCTCTTTAAGATGATTGCCAATGAGCCACTTGTAAAGATAGGGACGGCAATGACCAATTTTGCCATTAAGGCCCATCTTCCTGTAGAGGGTCTTATTAGGGCCACGGTCTTCGATCATTTTTGCGGAGGTGTCAATGAAGCCGACTGCATGCCGGTTGTGGACAAAATGTTCGAAAAGGGGGTATGCTCCGTTTTGGATTACTCGGTGGAGGGCAAGGATGAAGAAGACCCTTTTGACAACGCCACGGAAATGATCTTGAAAATCTTGGATTTTGTCAAGGAAAAGGATGCCATTCCGTTTGCCGTGTTCAAACCATCCGGATTTGGAAGATTTGCCCTATACCAAAAGATAAGCGAAGGAGGGAAATTATCAGAAAAGGAAGAGGCCGAATGGCAACGGGTCATCAATAGATTTGATAAAGTGTGCAAAAAGGCGCATGACCTGGATGTCTCTTTGTTGATAGATGGGGAAGAAAGCTGGATGCAAGATGCAGCCGACCAGCTTGCCGAGGACATGATGCGCAAATACAACAAGAAGAAAGCGATTGTCTTTAATACTTTGCAGACCTATAGATGGGATAGGTTACCGTATTTAAAGGATTTGCACGAACGTGCTGACAAGGAAGGATTTAAGATCGGAATCAAGGTAGTTCGTGGCGCCTATATGGAAAAGGAAAATGAGCGGGCCAGGGAAAAGGGATACCCAAGCCCTATTTGCGAGTCAAAAGCGGCTACCGACGAAAATTTTGATGCCACTATCGCCTATATGCTCGAAAATTTGGAGGTAATGTCCATATTTTCAGGAACACATAATGAAAATAGCTGTTATAAGCTAATGCAGTTGATGAAGGAAAAGAAAGTGGATAACAATCACAAGGACATTTGGTTTGGACAACTTTACGGAATGAGCGACCATATTTCCTTTAACCTCGCTGCCCATGGTTATAATGTGGCAAAATACCTTCCCTTTGGACCGGTTAGGGACGTTATGCCCTATTTGATCCGCAGGGCGGAGGAGAACACTTCGGTAGCGGGGCAAACAAGTAGGGAACTTTCCTTGTTGAAGAAGGAACGTAAACGGAGAAAAATCTAGTTATTTAATAGAGACCGATTCAATACTGGCCTTATCAGGACAGTTCTTAACCCAAGCTTCCAATTTTAAATCCCCTTTATCACCTTCAATGAAGTAAGATTTACAAGGAGAACTTTTGGTGTTGCTTGCAGAGAAATCCACATCCCCTTCAGTGAGCAGATAAACGATATCCAAACTATCCAATTCCTTTTCCGCTAGTTGTCTTTCTACCTCGTTTGAATAATATAATGATTTGGACCGAATGTCCTTTAAGGTCCTACAGTTGGGGAAATAGCAAAAACTGACTCCTGTTTCATCCGATTTTTTCCGAAGAAACATTGCCAAGAAAACAATCCCGATGGCAAGTCCGCCCAAATAAAATCCCAATCGCTTTAAAAAAGACATGATACATATTAAAAATTAGAGGGTAAAATTAACGGTTTAATGCGGATGTCGAAAGCAAGGAGTCCTATTTCTAAAAAATTAGGAAGTTGATATCGCTATAGGAGAGGTCGAACCAATCCCCAACAGATTTATTGGTTAGTATACCATGGTACATATAGAGTCCGTTACGAAGCCCCTTGTCAAAGCGAAGCGAGTTTTCCAAACCTCCGTCCTCACCGATTTTTAGTAGATACGGGGTGAAAATATTACTGATGGAAACCGAAGCCGTTTTTGGATACCTTGAGGGTATATTGGGCACTCCGTAGTGGAGTACACCAGATTTCTCTATAGTGGGTTTATTATGGTTGGTAATCTCACTAGTTTCAAAACAGCCGCCCGTATCAATACTCACATCGATAATGACCGCTCCTTTTTTCATGTGTTCCACCATGGTACTCGTAACGATTATGGGAGACCTACCTTTACCTCTGGTAGCTCCAATGGCCACATCACAGCGTTTTAAGGCCTTTAAAAGATTTTTAGGTTGAATCGTGGAAGTATAAACGGTTTGTTTAAGATTGGTCTGAATATTTCGCAGCCTGGTTATTGAATTATCGAAAATCTTCACATTGGCCCCAAGTCCTATGGCCGATCGTGCGGCATATTCCCCAACGGTTCCGGCACCAATGATGACCACTTCCGCAGGTGGTACCCCACTTATGTTGCCAAACATGAGTCCATTTCCTTTGTTGGTCGCCGCCATGAGTTCTGCAGCAATAAGAACGGAAGCCGTTCCGGCAATTTCACTTAATGACCGTACTGCGGGATATTTGCCATCTTCATCGCGGATGTATTCAAACGCAATGGCCGTAATTCTTTTTTTGGCCAACTCCTCAAAGTAACCTTTGTTTTGTGTTTTGATTTGCAAGGCCGATATCACCGTTGTTTGTGGGTGTATCATGGCAATCTCTGAAAGGGTGGGGGGCTCTACTTTTAATAGTAACGGACAGGAGAACACTTTTTTTGTGTCCCTTGTAATTTCACCACCGGCATCCACATAATCCTTGTCAGTAAAGTTGGCCCCTTCACCAGCACCTGATTCCAGTAGAACCCTGTGTCCGTTGGATGTAATGGCGTTTACTGCGTCTGGGGTTAGGCAAATACGTTTTTCTTGGTATTGGTTCTCCTTGGGTATACCAATAAATAGTTCCCCTTTTTGTCTAAGGACTTCCAGGGTTTCCTCTTGCGGCAGTAGTTGCTGTTTACTAAAAGGAGAGCTAGGTTGGTTCATATAAGGGTATCTAAAAAAGGACTTTTTAGTCCTAAATCAAATGTACGATTTTTAGATAAATGACCCTTTGCAAAGTTTTGGAAAGACCTTATTAGAATTTAAAATGGAACCAGTTTTGAAGTTTCTCTTGGAATATTTTTAGACCTTGCTCGATACTATCGGTAGAAAGTTTTCTGTCTATTTCCTCCGCAAGTGACTCTTGATTTAATTCATCCTTGGTATCTTCTATGTCATTTTTGATATTCGATGTATACCCATCGGAAATATTTTTTTCCTTTAATTCCTCCAATTCCGCTTCCATAGCCTCCAAATCGATACCATGGACGTATTTATCATATAACTTAATTCTGATGAAATAGACAAAAGGAATAACGATCATACAGATTGGTAAAAGCCATAACAAGTTGGCAGTATCAACTGCTTCATCATTGATAAATAATACTTCAAACAATTGGAAAGCATACATTGCTATGGGAATTAGAATAATATGGTACCACCAATCCCTTGAAGAAAGAAACCATAAGATTAACAAGTATAATGGAACAATCTTTCCAACCAAAAACCAGACATAAGTATTTACATCTTCAAACCCGTTATCCTTGATTTCAATACCCAAAAAATCAATTCTAAAAGTCGCCGTCTGCGGAAAATAAACATGCGCTTTAAAAATAAAGGGAGATAAAACAATAAAAAAGGCTATAGAAGACTCCAAAAGGATTCTCTTCCTAGCCCTTAATCTTTTGTAATTTTTCATCTTTGCCATTAATGCGAATAACATCTAACATTATGACAACGACTAAATTCATTAATTATTGAGTCTACAATAAAAAAGTGTTACTGTCTGCCTGGCACTCTTATTTTTGACCTATCAACGCTAACAGTAGCATCATCAGGAGTTATAATTGGGGCCGTCATAGCCAACAAGAAAAATCCTAAAGCCAAAGAGGCCAAAAAAGTTCTTTTGTTTTTCATTTTCATTAGGGGTTTTTAGTTAGTACTCTACTTGTTCTAGTGCAAACGTAAGAAAAAATGGACAAACATAATGCGTTTAAACGTTAAAATTGCGTATTTCAACGTGAAAAATGTACATTTTATCGATTTCAATGTGTTTCATCGAAAAAATACAATAAAATCCTTCTCTAGACGACGTGGTTTATTTCAGAAAACAGAGGTGATTCTAGTTGGCACCTATCCAAATGATGTTAGTCTTCTGGTTGTCGCATCCAGAATTTCAATTTTTAAGGATACCAAATTCTCAGGTAAAAGTGAAGGAATCTTTTCGGGCCATTCCATAAAAATATAGGCATCCGTGTTAAAATAATCCTCCAACCCAAAATCCAAGGCTTCCATTTCATCCTTCAGTCGGTAAAAATCAAAATGGTAAGCAATAAGATTTCCTTCACCATCCGCATATTCATTGACCAGTCCAAAGGTAGGACTGCTTACTTCATCCACAGCTCCCAACTCCTTGACAAGGGCTTTGATCAAGGTAGTTTTTCCGGCACCCATGGGGGCATAGAAGGCAAATGTTTTTAAAGCAACTTCCTTCAAAATTGATTTCGAGATTTCTTGAATGTCACTTTCTTTATAAACCAGTTCCATTGAAGACTATTTGGGTTCCAAAACTACAAAAGGAACGATCATTTCTTCCAAAGAAACACCCCCATGTTGGTAAGTATTCCTGTAATAACTTACGTAATGGTTGTAATTGTTGGGATAGGCAAAGAATAGGTCGTTCTTGGCAAAAATAAAGGAACTACTTACGTTGATGTTGGGCAGGAAAATACTTTTGGGATCCTTGGCAGCGAAGACATCCTTTTCCTCATAACTTAGACTCCGGCCCGTTTTGTAGCGCAGGTTTAAACTCGTATCCCGATCCCCAATGACCTTGGATGGGGATTTTACATTGATAGTGCCATGGTCCGTTGTTATAATCAATTTCATGCCCAATTGCTGGGCTTGCTGAATAATTTCCAATAGAGGGGAATTCTTGAACCAACTCTGGGTAAGTGATCGGTATGCCTTGTCATTGGAAGCCAATTCCTTAATAACTTCCATCTCCGTTTTGGAGTGGGAGAGCATGTCCACAAAATTGTAGACAATCACCGTAAGATCGTTGTCTTTTTGGGATTTGAAATTCTGTGATAAGTGTTTTCCCTGCTTTAGACTACTAATTTTGTGGTATTCCCATTTTAAATCGAGTCCCAATCGCTTCAATTGCGCCTCCAAAAATTTATCTTCATAAAGGTTTTTGCCTCCTTCATCCGTATCGTTCTTCCACCAATCTGGATATTTTTTCTCCATATCCAATGAGGTAAGTCCAGAAAATATCGCATTTCGTGCATACTGGGTGGCCGTGGGCAAAATACTATAATAGGACTTTTCCTTGGTCTTTTTGTAAAAGGAACCTACCGTGTCCTCAAAGGAATACCATTGGTCGTATCGCAGATTGTCCACAACGATCAACAGTGTTTTTCCTTCCTTTATTTCTGGGGCTATCCAATTTTTAAAAAGGGTATGGGACATTACGGGGGCTTCTGCACCATGGAACCAATCTTCGTAATTTTTATCGATGAACTTTCCAAATTGATTGTTGGCCTCTATTTTTTGGGATTCCAAAATCTCGAACATACCGCTATCCTCAATTTGCTCCAGTTGAAGCTCCCAATAAATCAGTTTTTTATAAAGCTCCGTCCATTCCTCAAAGGAATTGACCATGGAAAGGTTCATAGCAATTTTCCGAAATTCCTGCTGATAGTTACTGGTTGTCTTTTCCGATACCAATCTAGAATGGTCCAGGCTCTTTTTCAGCGAGAGCAGTATTTGATTGGGGTTTACCGGCTTTATAAGGTAATCGGCGATTTTTGAACCAATGGCTTCTTCCATAATAAATTCTTCCTCACTTTTGGTAATCATCACCACGGGCAAGGAGGAATCGATGACCTTGATTTCGCTCAGGGTTTCAAGTCCGGAAATGCCGGGCATATTTTCGTCCAAAAAAACGATATCCACGCGTGTCTTTTCGAGTTCTTCTAAAGCTTCTTGTCCGCTTTGGCAGGTAATCACTTCATAATTTTTATTTTGTAGAAAGAGAATGTGAGGCTTTAAGAGATCCACTTCATCATCTACCCAAAGAATTTTTATTTTGTTCATCCAATATTCTTAAACGTTTATCGCTGCTCGTAATTCGTGACTGGTTCCCTTCGACTGTGCTCAGGGTGACAGTTCGTTTTTCGTTGTTGGTATTGAATACCTCAAGTCTCACATCTTCTATCCCAAGTCTCACATCTCACATCTCAGATCTCTATTCTAAACACGAGGTATTACCTCATTTATTTGCATAACTTTGAAAATCAGATGTAATTTCTTTGTGTTAAATGAAACCCAACAAGCTTACCATATTCAACGATCCAATTTACGGATTTATTAGTATACCCAGTGATTTGATTTTTGACCTGATTGCTCATCCGTATTTTCAGAGATTGCGTAGAATTTCCCAAATGGGGCTTTCTTATTTGGTATATCCGGGTGCACACCATACCCGGTTTCACCATGCCTTGGGTAGCATGTACCTTATGCAAAAATCGATACAAGTACTTCGCTATAAAGGGGTGGATATTTCGGAGGCGGACGAGAAGGGACTTTTGGGGGCGATTCTTTTACACGATATAGGTCATGGACCATTTTCACATGCCATGGAACATAGTATCGTAAACGGGCTGAGCCACGAGTATATATCGATGCAATTCATGAAAGAACTGAATGTTGTTTTTAAAGGTGAGTTGGATGGGGCCATTTCAATATTTACTAGGAAACATCCCAAGAAGTTTTTGAATCAATTGGTTTCAAGCCAGCTGGATATGGACCGATTGGACTATCTAAAGCGGGATAGTTTCTATACCGGGGTTTCTGAAGGGAATACCAATGCCGATAGGCTCATCACCATGTTGAATGTGGTAGACGGTAATCTCGTAGTGGAGGAGAAGGGGATTTATTCCGTGGAAAAGTTTTTAATGGCCCGCCGTTTTATGTATTGGCAGGTGTATCTACATAAAACAGGGGTAGTAGCGGAACAGATACTGATCAGTATTTTGAAAAGGGCCCGATTTTTAATCAATAATGGCGTAAACCTATTTGGTAGTACGCCATTGCTGTTTTTTCTACAAAACGATATACATCTTGAGAACTTTGACGCCAAGGTTCTTGAATTGTTCTCCAAACTGGATGACGTTGATATCCTTTCGGCCATAAAAAACTGGCAGGACGCCGAGGATAGAGTATTGGCCACACTTTGCAAAATGCTCATCAATAGAAAACTCTTGCACATAAAGGTAAAGAAAGAACCCATTAAGAAGGAGAAATTATCCAAAAAGAAAGAAAAGGTAGGGGCGTTGTTAGGGCTAACTACGGACGATGAAATCTCCTATTTCTTTTTTACGGGAGAAATCGAGAATAGGGCCTACAATCAGGAAAGCCAAAACATCCACATATTACGAAAAAATGGTAAAATCGTAGATGTGGCAAAACTTTCGGACCACTTGAATATTAAAGCCCTGTCAAAAACTGTCATCAAATATTATATCTGTTACCCTAAAGAGGCCGTATAACAATTTTTCTTACATTTGTGCCCATGGTGTTTACAGCAGGTCAAATTGCGGGTATTTTAGAGGGTGAAGTCCATGGAAATCCAGAGATAGCCGTTCATAAATTGGCCAAAATCGAGGAGGGTGAAAAGGGCTCTTTGACCTTTTTGGCCAACCCAAAGTACACGGCCCATATTTACAAAACAAGAGCTTCCATTACCATTGTAAACAAGGATTTCATTCCGGAACAACATTTGGAAACCACCCTAATTAAGGTTGAGGACGCCTACAAATCATTCTCTAAATTACTGGAGTACTACAACCAGGTAAAAAATAATAAGATTGGTATTGAGCAACCGGTTTTTAAATCGGATTCCGCAACATTTGGGGATGGATTATATTTAGGAGCCTTTTCCTATATAGGCAGCAACGTAGTCATTGGGAATAATGTGAAAATCTATCCGAACGTCTATATTGGCGACAATGTGAGAATTGGTGATAATGTGGTAGTTTTTGCCGGGGCGAAGATTTATTCGGAAAGTATCATCGGTAATAATTGTGTAGTTCACAGTGGTGTTATTATAGGTGCCGATGGTTTTGGTTTCACCCCAAATTCCAATGGAGAATTCAGCAAGGTGCCTCAAACGGGAAACGTTATTCTTGAGGACAATGTGGATGTTGGGGCAGGCACTACGATCGATAGGGCCACCTTAGGTTCTACCATATTGAGAAAAGGTGTAAAGTTGGACAATCAAATTCAGATTGCCCATAATGTGGAAATAGGGGAACATACCGTGATTGCGGCCCAAACCGGAGTAGCAGGTTCCACCAAGATAGGAAAGCATTGCATGATAGGGGGACAAGTTGGAATCGTGGGACATATTGTTATTGGCAATAATGTCAAGATTCAGGCACAGTCCGGAATAGGAAGAAATGTAAAGGACAACGAAGTCCTACAGGGATCGCCAGCCCTTAATTATGGTGACTTCAATAAATCCTACGTACACTTTAAAAACTTACCTAAAATAATTAACAGAATCGACAACTTGGAAAATAAGGATCGACGATGAACACAAACGAAAAACAACGCACCATTGGGGAAGAGGTTTCCCTTACCGGTGTTGGTTTGCATACAGGAGAGAACGTAACCATAAAATTTGTTCCCGCTCCTGAAGACCATGGCTATAAATTTAAGCGTGTAGACCTTGAAGGGGAACCGATCATTGAGGCCGATGCCAATTATGTGGTAAACACCCAGCGAGGCACCAATCTTGAAAAGAATGGGGTGAAAATCCATACTTCAGAACATGTATTGGCCGCCCTCGTAGGTCTTGAAATTGACAATGTCCTCATAGAGTTGGATTCTCCAGAACCTCCCATTATGGACGGTTCCGCAAAGTTCTTTGTAGCGGCTCTTGAAAAGGCAGGCATTGTGGAACAAGAAGCATTGCGGGAAGAATATGTGGTAAAGGAGGTATTGACGTATAAGGATGAATCCAGCGGTAGCGAAATTACCGTAATACCCGCAGATGAGTATCAAGTGACCACCATGGTGGATTTTGGGACTAAGGTATTGGGTACCCAAAACGCTACTCTTGAAAAAATATCCGATTTTAAAAAGGAGATTTCTGCAGCACGTACCTTTAGTTTTTTGCACGAGCTTGAAATGCTTTTGGAAAACGGACTGATCAAAGGAGGTGATTTGAACAATGCCATCGTCTACGTTGACAAGGAAATTTCAGAGGCAACCATGAAAAAACTGGAAAAGGCCTTCAACAAAGAGAAACTATCCGTTAAGCCCAATGGAATACTGGACAACCTAACCTTGCATCAACCCAATGAGGCCGCACGTCACAAGCTTTTGGACGTGGTTGGTGATTTGGCACTTGCAGGTATGAGAATCAGGGGAAAGGTAATTGCCAACAAACCGGGCCATTTTGTAAACACCCAGTTCGCTAAAAAGTTATCCAAAATCATAAAGTTGGAGAAAAGAAACAATGTGCCCAAATATGATCTGAGCCAAACTCCTTTAATGGATGTCACTCAAATCATGAAGATGTTGCCACATAGGCCACCATTTTTGTTGGTCGATAAAATCTTGGAGTTATCGGATTCACATGTCGTAGGTGTGAAAAACGTTACCATGAACGAACCTTTCTTTGTGGGGCATTTTCCGGGAGCACCCGTTATGCCGGGAGTTTTACAAGTGGAGGCAATGGCCCAAACGGGAGGGATCTTGGTCTTGAGTACCGTACCGGACCCTGAAAATTATTTGACGTTCTTCATGAAAATGGACAATGTGAAGTTTAAAAGGCCGGTACTTCCCGGGGATACCTTAATTTTTAAGTGCGATTTAATCTCGCCCATAAGAAGAGGTATCTGTCATATGCAAGCTTATGCCTATGCTAATGATAAATTGGTTTCGGAGGCGGAACTGATGGCCCAAATCGTAAAATCAAAATAATCGAAACTATATGAATCAGCCGCTGGCATACGTCCATCCAGGCGCAAAGATTGCAAAGAACGTAGTAATTGAACCGTTTACCACCATACACAACAATGTAACGATTGGTGAAGGTACATGGATCGGTTCCAATGTCACCATCATGGAGGGGGCAAGAATTGGAAAAAATTGCAACATTTTTCCTGGTGCCGTCATTTCCGCACCTCCGCAAGACTTAAAGTATAAAGGCGAGGAAACAACCGTGGTCATAGGAAACGGAACCACCATAAGGGAGTGTGCCACTATCCATAAAGGAACTTCTGACCGTATGAAAACGGTCATTGGGAAAAATTGTCTTATCATGGCCTATTGCCATGTCGCCCACGATTGTTTGGTAGGAAATAATTGTATTTTTTCGAATAATTCTACTCTAGCGGGACATGTGACTATTGGCGACAACGTCATTTTGGCCGGTTTGGTTGCTGTACATCAATTCGTATCGGTAGGGCAGCACGCCTTTGTTACAGGGGGATCGCTGGTTAGAAAGGATGTGCCACCGTATGTAAAAGCGGCCAGGGAGCCACTTTCCTATGTAGGTATAAATTCCGTTGGACTTAGGCGGAGAGGATACCAATCGGAAAAAATAAGGGAGATTCAGAATATCTATAGAATTCTATATCAGAAAAATTACAACAACACCCAGGCGGTCCAAATTTTGGAAGCAGAGATGGAGGCAACTCCGGAGCGGGACGAAATACTGCAGTTTATTAGGGATTCCCAACGAGGAATCATGAAAGGGTATTTCAGTAATAGTTAATTACCTTAATTTTGCAGCTACTTGTTTTTAAATAGTAGTTTAACATAAATCATTTTAAGTAAATAAGAATGGCATCTACATCGGATATTAGAAAAGGATTGTGCATTAGATACAATAACGATATTTATAAGATTATCGAATTTTTGCATGTTAAACCAGGCAAGGGCCCAGCCTTTGTAAGAACGAAACTTAAGAGCGTTACTACCGGAAAAGTTTTGGACAACACGTTCTCCGCAGGTCACAAGATTGAGGACGTGCGTGTGGAGACACGCTCCTATCAATTTTTGTATGCAGAAGGGGAGACTTATCATTTTATGAATACGGAGGACTACAACCAGCTTACGTTATCAGAGGGTGCTCTTGACGCTCCGGGACTTTTGAAGGAGGGTGAAGTCGTAAAGATCATGTTCAATACGGAGGATAGCATGCCCTTATCCGTGGAAATGCCTGCCAGTGTAGTTTTGGAAGTAACGTATACGGAACCTGGTGTAAAGGGAAATACGGCCACCAACGCTACGAAGCCTGCAAAGGTTGAAACGGGTGCCGAGGTAAATGTACCCTTATTCATTAACGAGGGCGATAAAATTAAAATCGATACCTCCAGCGGTTCCTATATGGAACGCGTAAAAGAATAAAACGACGTCCTTGAAATTTCCAACTACATTCACCCTTAAACAGATTTCAGAAATCATACAAACCGACTATGTTGGTGATTCAGATTTTCCTGTGATGGGCATGAACGAAATCCATGTGGTGGAACAAGGGGATATCGTATTTGTAGATCATCCAAAGTATTATGATAAGGCCTTGAATTCCAATGCTACGGTGATTCTTATCAATAAAGAGGTAGATTGCCCATCGGGCAAGGCCCTTTTGATTTCAGATGATCCTTTCAGGGATTTCAACAAACTCACCCAGTATTTTAGTCCCTTTGTTGCTTCGGTCAGAACGATATCCAATTCGGCCAAAATTGGAAAAAATACCGTGATACAACCTAATGTATTTATTGGAAACAACGTCACCATTGGCAACAATTGTGTGATCCATTCCAACGTGAGCATTTATGACAATTGTATCATTGGGAACGGAGTTACTATCCATGCTGGTACCGTGCTTGGGTCCGATGCCTTCTACTATAAAAATAGGCCAGAGGGTTTTGATAAATTACTATCAGGAGGAAGGGTCGTTCTAGAGGACAATGTGGACCTTGGAGCACTGTGCACCATAGATAGGGGCGTTACCGGCGACACGACCATAGGCGAAGGTAGCAAGTTGGACAATCAAGTACATGTAGGTCATGATACCGTTATAGGCAAAAAGTGTTTGATAGCTTCCCAAACGGGTATTGCAGGTTGCGTGGTCATTGAAGATGAAGTGACCCTTTGGGGCCAAGTTGGGACCAATAGTGGCATTACAATAGGAAAAAAGGCGGTTATTATGGGACAGACAGGAGTTACCAAATCGGTTGCGGGAGGTAAAAGCTATTTTGGAACTCCTATAGAAGAATCAAGGGAAAAGCTCAAACAATTGGCTTACACTAAAAGAATTCCAGAAATATTAAAAAAACTTGAGGATAAATAAGAAGCGGAATACTTTAGTATTCTTTGTCAATCATATATTTTTGCAAAAGAATTCTACCTCGGGGCTAGCCTACGAGGCATTCGCAAGGAACTATTTTTAATTTCTAGGCAAGTCAACTGGTATTTACCCATTGACGGTGCCAATAAAAACCAAACAGCAGTATGAGTGTTTTAGTAAACAAGGATTCCAAAATAATTGTACAGGGATTTACAGGAAGTGAAGGTACTTTTCATGCCGAGCAAATGATAGAATATGGCACCAATATCGTTGGAGGAGTAACTCCGGGAAAGGGTGGCCAAGAGCATTTGGGAAAACCTGTTTTTAATACCGTTAGCGAAGCTGTTGAAAAAGTAGGTGCAGATACTTCCATCATTTTTGTTCCACCTGCCTTCGCCGCCGATGCCATTATGGAAGCCGCCGATGCTGGAATCAAAGTTATTATTACCATTACCGAAGGCATACCCGTCGCAGATATGGTCATTGCTGCCAACTATGTGAAGGACAGGAACTGTAGGTTGATTGGCCCAAACTGCCCAGGTGTCATTACGCCTGGAGAGGCCAAGGTAGGTATCATGCCAGGTTTCGTATTTAAGAAAGGGACTATTGGAATCGTTTCTAAGTCAGGCACGCTTACCTATGAGGCCGCTGATCAAGTGGTAAGACAGGGATTGGGAATCACCACGGCCATAGGTATTGGAGGTGACCCGATTATTGGAACAACGACCAAGGAAGCGGTTGAGCTTTTGATTAACGACCCAGAAACCGAGTGCGTGGTAATGATTGGTGAAATTGGTGGTCAGTTGGAAGCTGATGCCGCAAAATGGTATAAGGAGAGTGGTAGCAAAAAGCCGATTGTTGGCTTTATAGCAGGTGAAACCGCCCCAGCAGGTAGAACCATGGGACATGCGGGAGCCATTGTGGGTGGAAGTGACGATACGGCCCAGGCCAAAAAGAAGATAATGCGGGAACATGGTATTCATGTAGTGGATTCCCCTGCCGAGATAGGTGTTAAGGTAAAAGAAGTAATGTCATAAAACTCACTTAAAATCTATAGTAAAATCCCGTTTTTGCGGGATTTTTTTTCGCCTATATACTTATATTTGATGAACGACCATAGAAATAACTATTAAATGAAACTTTTAGAAGGAAAAAATGTAATCATAACCGGTGCCAGTCGTGGCATTGGAAAGGGAATAGCCAAAGTATTTGCCCAACATGGTGCCAACATAGCATTTACCTATAGTTCTAGCGAAACTCCTGCATTGGAATTGGAAAAAGAGCTTAGTGGGCTAGGTGTAAAAGCGAAAGCGTATAAAAGTAATGCGGCAAGCTACGCCGAGGCCGAAACACTTGTAACAGAGGTGTTGAAGGATTTTGATGGGGTAATCGATGTTCTAATAAACAATGCGGGTATTACAAAGGATAATTTGTTGATGCGTATGTCCGAAGAGGATTTTGATTCAGTGATGGACATCAACCTAAAATCCGTCTTCAACATGACCAAGGCCACACAGCGTACCTTCCTAAAACAACGAAAAGGGTCTATTATCAATATGAGCAGTGTGGTAGGGGTGAAAGGAAATGCCGGGCAGACCAATTACGCAGCTTCCAAAGCTGGTATGATCGGGTTTACAAAATCGGTCGCATTGGAACTTGGTTCCAGAAATATTCGATGCAATGCCATCGCCCCAGGTTTCATAGAAACTGAAATGACGGAAAAGCTGGATGAAAAAACGGTCCAAGGTTGGCGGGATGGGATTCCCTTGAAACGAGGGGGAACCACAGAGGATATTGCTAACGCATGCCTGTTCTTTGCATCGGATTTATCGGCCTATGTCACCGGACAAGTCCTTAATGTGGATGGTGGTATGTTAACCTAGGTATTCCTATACTTATGGACTTCTAAAAGTCATCAATACAATTTCAATTAATGCGAACTGAAACAGTCCTACTTATTATTTTAGCCGCCCTGGTGGCTATTTTGGTGGCACTGCTTCAATATGAAAGGGCCAAATTATCAATTTACTTGGCAATTTTACGGTTTTTTGGGGTATTTGGGATTTTACTTTTACTTATCAATCCACAATTTTCCAACACCACGTTTACTATAGAAAATCCGGTTTTGAATGTCTTGGTAGACAATTCCTCATCGGTAAAAAACAATGAAAGCGAGATCAAATCCATTTTGTCCAAGCTTGATAATGCTGAAGGACTTAAAGATAGGTTTTCAATAAATCATTTTGTCTTTGGAGAAGACGTAAAGCCCATGGACAGTCTATCCTTTACGGATAAATTGACCAATATTCACCTACCTATTTCGAATATAAATGAGGCGTTCAGACGAAAACAGGGTGCAATGCTTCTTATTTCTGATGGAAACCAGAATGTTGGAAGGGACTATACCTATACTAAGGGAAAAAACAAAGTCATTTACACCGTAACCGTTGGCGATACCACGGCCTATAGGGATTTGGCATTGGGCCCTGTAATTACCAACACTTATGCCTTCCTAAACAATAGATTTCCCTTGGAAACCTATGTTAGATATCATGGAAGTGGGGAAATAACAACGAAGATTGATGTTAAAATTGGCAATACAATTGTCTTTTCCGATAATCTAAATTTATCGGAATCCAAAAATTTTCAGACTGTAAATACCCTTATCGATGCTAGTAGTGTAGGACTAAAACGAATACTAGTTAGCGCTTCAGTATTACCTTCAGAAAGGAATGTCATTAATAATACACGTGAGACCACTGTGGAAGTCATTGATGAAAAGACAAATGTTGGGATTGTTTCTGAGGTACTACATCCTGATTTGGGCGCATTCAAAAAGGCCATAGAAAGTAATGAACAGCGCAAAGTCTATGTACTAAAACCAAATTCCCCGACCAATGAGTTGGAAGAAATGGATATTTTTTTCCTTTATGAACCCACCAGAAGTTTCAATTCCATTTTCCAATACATCAAGAACAAAAAATCCAACTACTTGATCATTACAGGTGTCAATACAGACTTTAGCTTTCTCAACCAGGTTCAGGACGATTTTGAGGTTGAGTTAGGTTATCCGGCACAGGAAGTGTTCGGTCGACTGAATGTAGGTTTTTCCAATTTTGACATTTCCAATTTTGATACCGATAGTTTTCCTCCCTTAACGAGCGATGCCGGTCCCTTAGTAATCAATTCCCCATTCGATGTGTTAATGGATTCGGAAATAAAGGGCGTGAATATTAATTCACCAATGCTCAGTGTCTTTGAAAACGATTCATGGAAAAAGGGACTCTGGGTAGGTACGGATATTTGGAGATGGAGGGCACAAACCTACCGCAATACGGGAGAGTTTTCCAATTTCGATGGTTTTTTGGGTACACTGGTAAGATATCTTTCCGGAAGTGCAAAAAAGGAAAGGCTAAACTTGGAATACAATAGTTTGTACGAAGGTAGCAATGCCGCGATAATTACGGCTACCTATTTTGACAAAGCTTATTTGTTCGACCCAAATGCCATCTTGAACATCACCTTGACGCATTTGGATAGTGGGCGTTCAACTTCACGGTCTATGGCCATCAAGAATGGGTACTATGAAGCGGATCTAAGCGACCTGGCCCCTGGAGACTATGAGTTTTTGGTAGAAGTTGTAGGCGAAGAAATTGCTAAAAAGGGAAGCTTTGTTATTTCAGATTTCGACCTTGAGAAACAATTTGTTTCAAGTGATTACAAAAAAATGGCATTGTTGGCCGACAATACAGGAGGCTCTTCCTATTTTCCGGACCAAATAGATGTTCTGATAAACGATATAAGTGCCAATAACAACTATGTTCCCATACAGAAAAGCGTTGAAAATATCGTATCTTTGATAGATTACAGGATACTATTGGCCATTATCATTTTGGCCTTCACATTGGAGTGGTTCCTCAGAAAGTATAACGGTTTAATCTAAACAAATTTATAATGGACAAATTACCAAAAATTGCCTTACCGGCAATATTCATTTTTATAGTGTTGGTTATCTTAATATCCAAGTCTGCCGTGACCATAGGTTCCGGAGAAGCGGGTGTACTTTACAAAACTTTTGGTAACGGGGTCGTAACGGACCAGCCGCCTATGGGTGAAGGATTTCACCTAGTTGCCCCATGGAACAAGGTTTTTATATACGAAGTTCGGCAACAGGAGGTGTTCGAAAAAATGAACGTGCTTTCTAGCAATGGATTGGATATCAAGTTGGATGCGTCCGCCTGGTTTCAGCCCAAATACGACGACCTGGGTAAATTGCATCAGCAAAAGGGAGAGGATTATGTACAACGCGTTTTATTGCCTACCATACGATCTGCCGCAAGATCGGTAGTTGGCCGTTATACTCCGGAACAGCTTTATTCAAGTAAAAGGGATGCCATTCAAATGGAAATCTTTGAAGAAACCAAAAAAATTGTAAACGATGAGTACATTCAGTTAAATGAAATCTTGGTACGTGATGTAACGCTTCCTCCCACTATAAAAGACGCCATAGAGCGTAAATTAAAGCAGGAACAAGAGTCGTTGGAATATGAGTTTCGATTGATTACGGCAGAAAAGGAAGCCGAAAAAGTTAGGATTGAGGCACAGGGTAAGGCAGATGCCAATAGGATTTTGAGTGCGTCATTGAACGATCAAATTTTAAGGGATAAGGGAATAGATGCTACGCTTCGTATGTCAGAATCTCCAAACGCCAAGGTTATCGTAATAGGTGGGGGAGAATCCGGATTGCCCTTAATTCTAGGAAATAACTAATTTGTTTAAATTGTTATTTTTCAAAAATATTCTTTTACACAAGAAAATTAAATTTTATTTTTACATCGAAATGAGAAAAAACAATAATACACATCATCATTTTTATACTTGCTCTCAAGCGAGGTAAAAATGTATTGTAGTATTACAAACATATTTTAAAACCCGTTTGAGCAATCAAACGGGTTTTGTTTTTGGCTCTGATAATATTTGCCAACTAAAATTAAAAATCGATAATGACAAAGATTAGGATTGCTATTCAAAAATCGGGAAGACTCAATGAAGACTCCCTTCAGATTCTAAAGGACTGTGGTATTTCCATTGACAATGGGAAAGATCAGTTAAAAGCCTCTAGCCGAAACTTTCCCATGGAAGTGTTTTACCTACGTAATGGTGATATTCCCCAGTATTTGAGGGACGGTGTGGTGGATGTTGCCATCATTGGTGAAAACGTATTGATAGAAAAGGGAGCCGACATTTCCATTGCGGAAAAACTTGGTTTTTCAAAATGCAAGGTGTCCTTGGCGGTACCTAAGTCGGTCAAGTATAAATCCGTTCAGGATTTTGAAGGAAAACGCATTGCTACATCATACCCCAATACTGTTACCAATTATTTAAAGAAAAAAGGGGTTCGTGCAGATCTACACATCATAAATGGTTCTGTGGAGATAGCCCCAAATATTGGCTTGGCTGATGCCATCTGTGACATCGTATCTAGTGGCAGTACGCTGTTCAAGAATAATTTGAAGGAGGTAGAAGTAATGTTGACCAGTGAAGCTGTATTGGCTGTGTCGCCCCAAATCTCGGAGGAACGCAAAGCTTTGCTTAAAAGACTACAGTTTAGGATACAATCCGTCCTAAGGGCCAGGAAATCAAAATACGTACTATTAAACGCCCCAAACGAGAAGTTACAGGAAATACTGAAGTTATTACCAGGAATGCGCAGCCCAACTGTGTTGCCATTGGCAGAAGAGGGGTGGAGCTCGGTTCATACGGTAATAGATAAGGATACTTTTTGGGAGGTAATTGATGAATTGAAGAAGGCCGGTGCTGAAGGTATTTTGGTTTGTCCTATTGAGAAGATGGTTTTATAAAAGGCTATTGGCTGTTAGCTTTTTGCTATTCGCCTAACATTATTATTAATTATTAGCCAAGGGCTAATTGCTATTTAAGAAATGAACAAGATTTATAACCCTAGTAGAGAATCGTGGTCCACTATACTTAAACGACCAACGCAGACCGTGTCCGACATTGAGGATATTGTGGATACTGTTTTTGCCGAAGTAAAAAAAGGAGGGGATTCCATTTTGAAAACGTATACGGAGAAGTTTGACGGAGTTTCTTTGTACACCCTAGGGGTGACCCAAGAGGAAGTAGATCAAGCGAGTCTGCATGTTTCGAAGGAATTGAAAAAAGCCATTCAACTGGCCAAAAGCAATATCGAAGAATTCCACAAGGCCCAAAAAACGGAAAGAGTTTTCGTAACAACTGCACCTGGGGTGGATTGTTGGCAAGAAAAACGACCAATTCAAAAAGTAGGTCTATACATACCTGGAGGTACTGCGCCCTTGTTTTCTACCATTCTCATGTTGGCGATCCCTGCTAAATTGGCCGGATGCAAGGAAATAGTACTTTGTACTCCCCCAAACAAGGAAGGAAAAGTAAATCCTGCTATTTTGTATACGGCAGCACTTTGTGGGGTTACCAAAATTTTTAAAGTAGGGGGTATCCAAGCCATTGCGGGAATGACATTTGGAACGGAGTCGGTTCCACATGTGTATAAGATTTTTGGTCCGGGCAACCAATACGTTACGGTTGCCAAGCAAATAGCGACTAAATATGGGGTGGCCATTGATATGCCGGCAGGACCCAGTGAGCTCTTGGTTTTTGCGGATGGTTCTGCAAACCCAGCTTTTGTAGCCTCTGACTTGTTGAGCCAGGCCGAACACGGTGTGGATAGCCAAGTGATTTTAGTCTCTATCTCAAAGGACCTGTTGGATAAAGTTGAAGTTGAAGTAGAAATTCAAATGGTGGATTTACCAAGAAAGGAAATCGCCCAAAAGGCTATAAAAAATAGCAAACTCATCTATGTTAATGATAAAAAAACGGCAGTTGATTTGATCAATGAATATGGACCCGAACATTATATTATCTGTGCCGAAGAAGAGGACTTTTTTATTGAAAATGTGGAGAATGCCGGGTCAGTATTTGTTGGGAACTATACTCCGGAGAGTGCTGGCGACTATGCTTCGGGCACCAACCATACACTGCCTACCAATGGATATGCAAAGCAGTACAGTGGGGTAAACCTTGATAGTTTTATGAAGAGTATGACGTTTCAGAAAATAACCCAAAAAGGCATTCAAAACATTGGCAAAGCGATAGAACTAATGGCGGAGGCCGAAGGGTTGCAGGCACATAAAAATGCGGTAACCTTACGATTGAATGAAATAAATAGTGTCATTTCCAGTGAAGTCGAGAAATCTTAATATGAAAATGTTCGATTTAAATAATTTGATCCGTCAAAACTTAAAAGGTCTAAAACCCTATTCCTCTGCACGGGACGAATATGTGTCGGATGGTTCGGAAATGATTTTTTTGGATGCCAATGAAAACCCTTTTCAGAATGGTGTCAATCGATATCCCGACCCCCAACAAAGAAGTTTAAAGTCCATCCTGGCCCAACATAAAGGTATCAGACAGGAAAATATACTCTTGGGTAATGGAAGTGACGAAGTACTAGATCTCCTTTACAGAGCTTTTTGTGAACCTAAGGTAGACAACATTATTACCCTACCACCTACATACGGTATGTATAAGGTTTTGGCTGATATCAATGTGGTCGAGAACAGGGAAGTATTGTTAATGGATGATTTTCAGCCGAATGTAGCGTCCATTTTGAAAAACGTGGATACACGTACTAAATTATTATTTCTCTGCACTCCCAACAACCCCACCGGGAATAGTTTTGCGGCGGAAAGCATAGAATTTTTATTACAGTCCTTTCAGGGTCTGGTGGTCATCGACGAGGCCTATATTGATTTTTCTTCTGAGGAAAGTTGGGTTTCCAAATTATCTGAATACCCCAATTTGGTGGTAACGCAAACGCTCTCCAAGGCCTATGGAATGGCTGGAATTCGCTTAGGAATTTGTATTGCTTCGGAAGAAATAATATCGGTATTGAACAAAATAAAACCGCCCTATAATGTCAATGAATTGACCCAACAACGGGCATTGGAAAGGGTATTGAATCTGGAGGAAATTAACAAAGAAGTTGAAAATATCCTTAAAGAAAGAAGGGTATTGGAACAATCGTTAAAAACCATTCAATTTGTAGAACAAGTATATCCAACCGATGCCAATTTTATTCTTGCTAGAGTGGATGATGCGTCGCTCAGATATGGACAATTGTTGGAGAAAGGGATTGTCATTAGAAATAGAACTACCCAGCCCCTTTGTGAAAACACATTGAGATTTACGGTGGGGACACATAGGGAAAACGAAAAATTAATTGAATCTTTAAAAGAATTGTCCTAAACATGGAAAATAAAAAAAGAGTCCTATTTATAGATCGTGACGGTACGATCATTAAGGAAACTGCGGACGAACAGATCGACGCTTTTGAAAAAATGATTTTCTTTCCAAAGGCCTTTACTTTTCTAGGTAAAATCGCCAAGGAACTGGATTATGAACTCGTTATGATTACCAATCAGGACGGCTTGGGAACCGATTCCTTCCCGGAAGAAACCTTTTGGCCCGTTCATAATTTCATTCTTAAATCCTTTGAAAATGAAGGCGTGGTTTTCGATAAAGTATTCCTGGACCGCACCTTTCCCCATGAAAACGCCAATACCAGAAAACCGGGTACCGGACTCCTTACTGAATATTTCTCCAACGATTACGACCTTAAAAATTCCTTTGTTATTGGCGACCGATTAACAGATATGGAACTCGCTAAGAATTTGGGTGCCAAAGGTATCTTCATCAATGACGAAACTCATCTGGGCACCGGCGAAATTACGGTGAAACGAGAAGAACTTGATTCCTACATTGCCTTGGAAAGCAACGATTGGGAAAAAATCTATGAGTTCTTAAAACTGAAGGATAGAACGGCTTCTACACATCGTAAAACCAACGAAACGGATATCCTTATCGAGTTGAATTTGGATGGTACGGGAAAAAGCGATATCAATACTGGACTGGCGTTTTTTGACCATATGTTGGACCAATTGGCGCGTCACGGACAAATGGACCTGAAAATTAAAGTAAAAGGGGACTTGGAAGTAGACGAACACCATACCATTGAGGATACAGGTATTGCCTTAGGGGAAGTTTTTTATCGAGCTTTGGGTAACAAATTGGGTATCGAGCGGTATGGGTTTTGTTTGCCTATGGACGATTGTTTGGCACAGGTAGCCATCGACTTTGGAGGTAGGAATTGGTTAGTTTGGGATGCCAAATTTAAACGTGAAAAAATCGGGGACATGCCTACGGAGATGTTCCATCATTTTTTTAAATCCTTTTCGGACGGTGCCAAGGCCAACCTAAATATTAAGGCCGAAGGTACCAATGAACACCATAAAATTGAGGCTATTTTCAAGGCCTTTGCAAAGAGTATAAAAATGGCGGTAAAGCGGGACGTTGAAAAAATGGTCCTACCATCTACGAAGGGCGTGTTATGAAAATAGTTATAATAAATTATGGAGCAGGAAACATCCAAAGTATCAAATTTGCTATAAAAAGGTTGGGGTACGATGCTTTTCTAAGCAATGATGCAGATGAAATACAAAATGCGGACAAAGTTATCTTCCCAGGGGTAGGAGAGGCCAGTAGTGCAATGAAAAAACTAAGGGAAAGCCAATTGGACCAATTGATTCCCAATCTTACCCAACCGGTTTTGGGTATCTGTTTGGGAATGCAGTTGATGTGCAACGGTTCAGAAGAAGGCAATACGAATGGCCTAGGTATCTTTGATGTTGATGTAAAAAGATTCGTTCCGCAAAGCCCAACAGGCACCATAAAAATACCCCAAATAGGATGGAATAAAATAGAACATTTAGGATCAGACTTATTTATGGGGCTTCAAGAGGATTATGTGTATCTGGTGCACAGCTTTTATGCTCCGTTGTGCAAGGAAACGATTGCTCAATGTACCTATGGGTGGGACTACAGCGCCGCACTTCAAAAGGATAATTTTTATGGCACCCAATTCCATCCGGAGAAATCCGGGGATTATGGAGCGAACATATTGAGAAACTTTCTAGCACTATAAAAATGGAAATTGAAAACAGTATCCCCCCTTTGGGAGCTAAGGGGCTTCGGATAATCCCAGCCATAGATATCATAGAAGGTAAGTGTGTGCGTCTCTCCAAAGGAGATTATGATACCAAGAAAATCTATAATGAAAATCCTTTGGAAGTTGCCAAGGAGTTTGAGGCCCATGGTATACAACACCTGCATTTGGTAGATTTGGATGGAGCAAAATCCAAGCATATCGTAAACCATAAAGTTTTGGAACAAATAGCCACAAATACCAATTTGAAAATCGATTTTGGTGGTGGCTTAAAAACAGATGATGATTTGAGAATCGCCTTTGAAAGTGGTGCCAGTCAAATTACCGGTGGAAGCATAGCGGTAAAAAACAGGGAAGTATTTCTTGGTTGGCTGAATGAACATGGGTCGGAAAGAATAATTCTTGGAGCCGATGCCATGGAAGAAAAAGTGGCTGTTTCCGGATGGCAGGAAGAATCGACCGAAGACCTTATTCCTTTTATTCAGGAATATCAAAAGAAAGGTATTCGCTATGTGATCTGTACCGATATTTCCAAGGACGGAATGCTGCAAGGACCCTCGTTTCAACTCTATGAAAAAATAATTGGGGAAACGTCACCGGAAAATCCCATAAAGTTAATTGCTTCAGGTGGAATTTCAACTTTTGACGAGCTTCCAAAACTGGCGGAACTGGGCTGTGAGGGGACTATAATTGGTAAGGCCATATATGAAAATCGAATTACGTTGAAACAATTGGAGGATTTTATATTGAAACATGGATAAGGAAGCACAATTAATAGAGGAGCTGGTCAAAAATGCCCTGTTCCGCATGGACGAAAGTACACGGATGATCAAAAAAAGTCTTGGAAACGTAACCGATAACGAAATTTGGAAAAAACCAAATGATTCCCTCAACAGTATCGGGAACCTTATCCTTCACCTATGTGGAAATATGACCCAATACATTATTTCTTCTTTGGGTGAAGTGGACGATGTGCGTAATAGGGATGCCGAGTTTCAAACCAAAGATGGGCTTACCAAGGAGGAATTGATTAAAAAATTGGAGAATACGGTGGATGATGCCAAAAGGGTCATTTTTGACACCAAGCCGGAGCAAATGGTCAAGATTCGTTCCGTTCAAGGTTTTTCCTTTTCCGGGGTAGGAGTCATTCTGCATGCGGTGGAACATTTTTCCTACCACACGGGCCAAATTGCTTTTTGGGTAAAGCTTTTGAGGGATAAGGATCTAGGTTTTTATGATGGAATGGATTTGAATACTAAAAATGGATAACGTCACGCTTTACAATCGATAAGAATGCTTGCAAAAAGAATCATACCCTGTTTGGACATCAAGGACGGAAGAACCGTAAAGGGCGTCAATTTTGTAGATTTAAGAGATGCGGGAGACCCTGTGGAATTAGCGGAAATCTATAGCATGGAAGGTGCCGATGAGTTGGTTTTCTTGGATATTTCTGCAACGGAGCAAAAAAGGAAAACCTTGGCGGATTTGGTGTACCATGTAGCCGAAAAGGTGAGTATTCCCTTTACGGTAGGTGGTGGAATATCCTCTGTGGAGGACGTAGATATTTTGCTTCAGAATGGAGCGGATAAGGTGTCCATAAATTCCTCCGCAGTTAAGAATCCCCAATTGATCAACGACCTGGTGGCCAAATTCGGCTCCCAATGCATCGTTGTGGCAATCGATGCCAAACAGATAGAAGGAGAATGGACTGTGCATTTAGTTGGCGGAAAGGTCCCCACGAAACGTAAGTTGTTTGAATGGGCAAAGGAAGTGGAAGAACGTGGAGCCGGGGAAATTTTGTTTACCTCCATGGATCATGATGGCACCAAGGATGGCTTTGCCAATAAGGCGTTGGCCCGGTTGTCCAATGAACTTAATATTCCTATAATTGCTTCGGGTGGTGCTGGAACGATGCATCATTTCACAGATACTTTTAAAGAAGGGAAGGCCGATGCAGCCTTGGCCGCCAGTGTATTTCATTTTAAAGAAATAAACATTAAGGATTTAAAGAAGGAATTAAACAAACAGGGAATCCCAGTTAGGATTTAGAATCAAGCAATAAAGAATCGATGAAAAAAATTGGACTAATTGGTGGTATCACGTGGCAATCCACGCAATTATATTATCGGTATTTAAACGAAGCCGTGAATAAAGCCCTTGGCGAATCGCATTCCTGTAAGTTAATACTGGAGTCAGTCGATTTTCAAGAAATATCCGAAAAGCAAAGTAGGGGAGATTGGGAATCATTGAATACCGACTTTGCGGAAATTGGAAAGCGATTGGAAAATGCAGGGGCAGAGATTATTCTAATCGGTGCCAACACCATGCATCTTTGTGCGGACAGCATCAAGGAAAGTACCAGTATACCACTATTGCATATAGCGGAAGCCACTGGGGAGTCCATTGTAACCCAAGGATTGGACAAAGTTCTCTTGTTGGGTACCAAATACACCATGGCGCTTGATTTTTATAAGGATATCCTGAAGAATCAATTTGGAATAACGACCATGGTTCCCAGTGAAACGGACCAAGAGTTGGTTCATAACATCATTTACACGCAACTCGCAAAAGGGATAATCTTGCCTGATTCCAGAAAGGAGTACCAAGCCATTATAGGTAAAGCGGAAGAACTTGGGGCACAAGGAGTAATTTTAGGCTGCACGGAAATCCCGCTGTTAATACAACAGGAACATTGCAATATTCCTACCTTTGATACGACACAAATACATGCAAATGAGGCCGTGAAATTTGCACTGGCCAAATAGAAATATCACATGAAAGCTGATTTTAAAAAGAATACGGACGGACTTGTTCCTGCCATCATCCAAGATGCCAGAACAAAAAATGTGCTCATGTTGGGCTATATGAACGAAGAAGCCTTGCAAAAGACCCAAGAAAGTGGAAAAGTTACTTTTTATAGCCGAACCAAGGAACGTCTGTGGACCAAAGGCGAGGAAAGCGGAAATTTTCTGCACGTGGTGAGCATTAAGAACGATTGTGATAACGACACGCTTTTGATTTATGTCAATCCGGTTGGACCTACCTGCCATACCGGAAGCGATACCTGTTGGAACGAGGAAAATACTTCTAGTTTTGGTTTCTTTTCAGAATTGGAAAATACGATTGCGCAACGTAGGAAAGCGGCCAAAGGCGATGCCTCTTATGTGGCATCCCTTTTTGAAAAGGGCATCAACAAAATTGCCCAAAAAGTAGGGGAGGAGGCTGTTGAAACCGTTATAGAGGCCATGGATGATAAGGATGACCTGTTTCTTTACGAAAGTGCCGATTTGCTTTTTCACTATTTGATTCTATTACAGGCGAAAGGATTTACCTTGAAGGATATTGAATCCGAGTTGATGAAGCGAAAAAAGTAAGCTGAAAAAAATTTCTAAGGTTCAAGTCGCCTTACCCTAATATTCTTGAAATATACCCGTTGCCCATGGTGTTGAAACATAATGTGGCCTTCCTTATCTGAATGAAACTCTGGATTTTCCTTGAACTTGCTTTGCCCCAGCAATTCCCTCATTTCCGGACTGTCCATGGTAAAATCAATAATTTTTTTTCCGTTCAACCAATGCTCAACATGCCCATTATTATGAATTAGCTTGGCCCTATTAAAGTTTCCAATAGGTTTTAATTCCTTGTTTACAGGTTTGATTAAATCATATAAGGAACCAGCAGACCGCACGGCGAGGGTGTCATAAAAATTTTCATCATCCAAGATTTGTAGTTCATAATTGTCCAACCAATTGGGACTGTTCCCATTACCAGATTCCATGGTCAAGTCTTCCTGCATATGAAAGAATACACCGGAATTGGCTGCTGTGTCCACGGCCCACTCATACTCCAATTCAAAGTCCTTAAAACGCTCTTTTGTGATTAGGTCCCTATTGGTGGTATCTGGATTGGCAATTAAAGCTCCATTTTCAACATACCAGATTTCTTGGGGAAATTCGTCCATTCCGTACCCTCTTAGGGCACTGGTCGATGTTCCATCGAAAATGACTACCCAATCACTCTGATCTTGGGGCTCAGCTTTGAGTACGGATTTCTTTTTGTTGGAATCACAAGAACATACCAGGCCAAAAATTAATACAATGCTTAATAATTTTTTCATTTTTGTTGGTCGTTTAGGTATTAAATATCTTGTAGCTTATTCTTCTAAAATCCTCGTCTCGAATCCGTCAATACTTTGGGTGTTCTTGTTTTTCCAATATTCCATTATGTTTTCCTCACCTTGCTTTTCAGCCCAGAGGTTTAAGGTGGTGCGTTCCTCTCTGTAATCCATAAAAGGCACGGCAAAGCCACAGGACGTTTGGACCAAATCCACCTGCATTTCTATAATTTGTCTGGCTCCCGCATTTGGGGGAAATAAATGGGCATATTTTTTAAATCCTTCATCACGCTTGTGGAAAATTGCTGCATTTCCATAAAGCCTTAAAATCATGGGTTTCCCTTCAAAAGCACAGAACAAGATAGTCATTCTATTGTTTTTAATAAGATGCGCAGCCGTTTCGTTACCGCTCCCGGTCAAGTTTAACCAAACTACTTTATTCTCATGGATTACCCTCAGGCTATCGGTTCCTTTTGGGGATACGTTTACACGTCCATCGGAAGCAGCTGTCCCCACGAAGAATATATGCTGATTTTCTATAAACGCCCTTTGTTCGGAACCTATTCCTGGTAACTTTTTTCCCATATGGTTTTTCTATTTTTTTTAAGACTTGAAATTTAAGGATTAAATTAATTTCTGTTTTTATGCATGAATTCCTTTTTAGAATGCATTATTGTAAAACTTTCACTGCTTCATTGTGAAAATGCTGGTCGTTTATGGAAGTATAACTATCATTGCTGTTTGTATTTATATAAAAAACAAACTCCCAACAATAAAATTGGTTAAGTGTTATCAAATTAATTTCTAGGATGTTTAAAAGCTGATATAATTCATAATCGTTTTGTATTTTTAAATTATAACTCTTAAAAGGATTGGAAATGTCGATACTGAACAAGATTAAATGGGTTTTGGGTATATTAATGATTTTTGTACTGATCATAGCCACAAATCTCATTGACCGAAATAATTTTTTAAGGGTTAGGAATTCCGTCACCTCAATCTATGAGGATCGTCTGGTAGTAAAGGATATCATTTATGAAATAGCCAGATATATTCAGGAAAAGGAGCTTGCTATGGTACGGAAGGACTCCACTTTTTACAAAGACAGGGCCATGGTGATAGATGACAAGATTCAAAATTTGATTCTTCGATATCAAGAAACCAAATTGACCAAAGAAGAAGCAAAAGTCTTTGGCGAACTCAAGGGTAATCTTGTGGAACTAGAAGCTCAAGAAGCGAAATTTGTTGAATCTGGGAAGACACAAGAGGAACTTCTTCAATCAAGTATTGATGATATCAATGAAAATCTATATGACCTTTCACAAATTCAGTTAAGCGAAGGTAACCGTCAAATGAACATCAGTAAAAAAGCTGTGGATACCGTAGAATTGTTTACCCAACTTGAAATATATGTGCTGATTGTTCTCGCCATACTAATTCAGATAATTGTTATATATGATCCCAAGAAAAGTGAGGAGAGGTAGGTTTAGAAACGGGGTAGTGTTTAAATTCCTAATTTTTTATTGTCCAATTTTCTTCTTGAAGCACACACTATTCTCCACGCCTACGTAGGGAGGGTAATTGGCCGTTACGGCATAACCGTTTTTTTTATAAAGACCGATGGCTTCCGGTTGCCGAAGCCCTGTTTCCAGTACGATATTTGTAAAACCAAGTTCGCGTGCCCACGCCTCAAGGGTCTTCAAAATTTTGGAGGCAATACCCTTGCCCCTCATTTTGGGGTCCACGTACATTCGCTTTACCTCCACACTTTGTTCATCAAAACGTTTAAAGGCCCCGCAGCCTACCGCAACGCCATCTACCCAATAGACTATACAGTGCCTTAGCTGGGAAATACCGTTATATTGGGAATAAAAGGCAGTTTCCTCACCATCGCGCTCGGCCAAATCCGCATCCAATAACTGCACCAACTTCTGAAAGTCGCCGTTCCTGGAATCCGTTCTAAGAAATCCTTCCTGTTTCATTTACTTAAACGGATATAGTGATGCCTTGGGCAGTAGGACCATCGGCATCAAAATAAAAATCGATCCTGCCCAGGTTCACACCAAAACAACCCACTTGATTAACTAAAATGTCACGTCCGCTAGCATTTTTCACTATGGTGGGGCGTTCCAAAAAGGTGTGGGTATGGCCGCCAATGATTAAATCGGTATACCTAGTTCGCTGGGCCAGGGTGAGGTCATCCGGTCTATTTTCGTTTTCGTAGCTATAGCCCAAATGGGAGAGGCAAATAACCACATCACATTTTTCAGTTACCCTTAACCGGGTTTCCATGTCAGAAGCTATTTCATAGGGATCCAGATATTCGGTTTCCTTGTACAATTTTTTGGTCACCAATCCTGTCAGTTTAATACCAAGACCATAAATGCCCACTTTGATACCATCCCGTATATAGGTTTTATAAGGTTTTGTGTAACCGTCCAAGACCGTATTGGAAAAATCATAATTGGCGATGAGAAAATCAAAACTGGCATAGGGGAGCTGGGCCAAAAGGCCATCAATGCCGTTGTCAAAGTCATGGTTCCCAATAGTGGTAGCATCATATTTTAATTTGCTCATCAGCTTGAACTCCAGTTCGCCGCCGTAAAAATTAAAATAGGGGGTACCCTGAAAAATATCGCCGGCATCCAAAAGCAGGGTATTGGGATTTTCTTCCCGTATGCTTTGCACCAAACCCGCCCTACGGGCAAGCCCTCCCAATCCAGGAAAGTCTGCATGGTCCAAGGGAAAGGGGTCAATGTGGCTATGCACGTCATTGGTGTGCAGGACGGTCAGGTGTTTTTTTCTGTCCGTACAGGAATTAAGGCAAAGCCCCCCTGCCGATACCATTACCGACCCAGCCACCGTTCGTGAAACAAATTGTCTTCTATCCATTATTAAGTTCAAAAATCAAGTTCAATTTAGTTGTTGGTTGTTGGTTGTACATTTTAAGATGAAAATACCAAATACACGTATAAGTATCAAGTCTATTTTCACCCACTAGTTCATTAATAGCTAGTTCACTAACTACCAAAATCCAACATTCATTCCACCTTATAATATCTTAAATCTACCTTGGGCGAAAGTGTATCCACCTTAGTAAAATAATCGATCATGGCACTCCGAATCTTATAATCGATGTCCGTCACTTCCAAGGCATCCTTAAAAAACACCATATTATCACCTCCGGACACTAAATAGTCTGATGTGGCCACATAATAGTTTCTGTTTTCATCAAAGGGCTTGCCTCCAATCTTAAGGGATTGAATGCGGTCGTCCTTGTCTAAAACCAATTGTATGCCAGCTACGGGATGTGCCCTTTTTGATTTGATGAGATAGGCTAGCATTTCCTTGACAGATTTCCCGGTTAATTCCACAACTACGGTAGAGTTCTCAAAGGGCATGACCTCAAAAGCCGTACGTGCGGATACATTTCCCTTTGATATATTGGAACGGATTCCGCCATGGTTCAACAACACAAAATCTAGATCCTTACCGGATCGGCTTTTAAAAATGGGGGCTGCCTGTTTCAGAATGATATCCGCCATAAGATTTCCTGCACTGGTGTTGTAGGTACCGTCCACTTTGCTAATGTCCCATGGGGCATAGGCCAAAGTACTGTCCAAAACCGACTCCACATGCTCATGGTAAGGAAGTATATATTCAGAAATGGAATCCACAGGGACATAGGTACTATCGACCACTACCTGCTTTCCGCTGATTTTTAGCAAGGTACTGGAGGATTGATGACAGGACACAACTCCAACAAAAGTTATAAATATAACAAAATGTTGTATTTTTAAACATTCAAAGTGTTTTAACTTCGCCATACAGTTGAACGGATATTATTTACATTTGTAGAAATGTAAAAATACATGTTTTTAAAAGGAATTAAGGACAAGTTTAAACAGAATTCCGGACTTAAATTTATTAAGCAGGAGCTGGAAAAACCGGGGTATGTAAGTACCCGTGAGAAAGGGATACGTTCTTTGGGTTGTATTGTAGATTTGGACAAGTTTGATACCTCTGACATGTTCTATCAATTTTTGGAAGATTTCTCTTTAAGGCCCAATGCGGTAAAAATCATTGGCTATAAAAGTTATTATGACAAAAATTCTCCCTATTCCACACCCATATTTTCCAATAAGGATTTGGGATGGAACGGTGAGATTCAGAATAGCTACGCGTTGGAGTTCTTGAACAGGGAATACGATTTATTGGTGAACTACTATGATGATAACAACCTGTTGTTAAACCTTATGTCCGTTAGGACAAAGGCAAGAATCAAAGTAGGTTTTGGGTCGGTGGGCCCTACTTACAATGATCTTATCTTGAATACCCCGATATCCGATTTTAAAACGTTCAAACAAGAATTGAAAAAATATTTAAGCGTTTTTAAGGAAATTTAGCATGGAAAAATTAAAGGGAACAGGAGTGGCGCTGATAACCCCGTTTACGACGGAGGGCCAGGTGGATGTGGACGCTTTGGCGGATATCGTATCCTTTAATATTGATGGTGGCGTGGACTATCTGGTGGCTTTGGGAACTACGGCAGAATCCGTTACGCTTACCAAACATGAAAAACAAGTGGTCATGGACACCATTTTGGAGGCCAATAGTGGAAGGCTTCCGGTGGTCATTGGCATTGGAGGGAACAATACTGCGGCCATCATCGAGGAAATCCAGGCTACGGATCTCTCCCATTTTGATGCCGTTCTTTCGGTTTCGCCCTACTATAACAGACCTACCCAAGAAGGGATTTACCAACATTTCAAGGCAATCGCGGAAGCTTCTCCCTTGCCAATCATACTGTATAATGTGCCCGGGAGGACCGGTAGTAACATGCTACCCGCTACAACCCTGAGATTAGCACGTGATTTTTCCAATATCGTAGCCATCAAGGAGGCCAGTGGGAATATGGTTCAGGTCATGGAGTTGATAGAGCAAAGGCCGGATGGATTTTTGGTACTTTCAGGGGACGATATTACGGCTTTGCCCACCATATTGGCTGGTGGGGAAGGGGTGATTTCCGTAATCGCCCAGGGATTGCCATCAGCATTTTCACAAATGGTAGGTTTGGGTATGGACGGCAACAGTGAAGAAGCCTACGAGCTGCATTATATGATGCAGGAGGGTATGAGCCTTATTTTTGAGGAGGGGAATCCAGCCGGCATCAAGGCCATATTCGAGATTCTGGGCATTTGCAGGGCGTCCGTACGATTGCCGTTGTTGGAGGCCACCCCGGGGCTAAAGAATAAAATCGCCAACTTTATCGCTTCCCTTACCAAAATCCCCGCTTAGAACGCTTCGTTAAATCCATGCCAAATGAAGTGATTGTAACCTTGAATGCCCTTATTTTTGACAGATTAAAAATGTTTTTTAAATCCGTTGATAATCACTAATTTTGCAAAATGTTTTTTAGAATGAGACATTTTTTTGTTTTAGGGCTGTTTCTAATGGTTCTACAATCCTGTAGCGAGTACCAAAAAGTACTCAAGAACGAGGATTTAAAGGCCAAGTATGATATGGCCGAAAAATTCTACGAGGAGAAGGACTTCAAGCGTGCCAACCGACTATTCGAGCAAATAGCACCCAAATATGTGGGCAAGCCCCAAGGGGAGCGGGTTATGTTCTTTTTGGCCGATAGTTATTTCAAGCGCGGGGACTATAATATGGCAGGTTATCAATTTGAGCGTTTCATAAAATCCTATCCCAAAAGTGACAAGCTGGCCGAAGCAACCTTTTTAGGGGCAAAAAGCTATTACGAGCTTTCCCCTACCTATTCCTTGGACCAGACAGATACGGACAAGGCACTCCTAAAACTGCAGAACTTTATTAACACGTATTCGGAGTCTGAATTTTTTGCCGAAGCCAATGCCATGGCACAGGAGCTTACAAGAAAAAAGGAGAAAAAGGCGTTTGAGATATTAAAGCAGTATAACAAGCTGGGAGAATTTAATTATGACATGTTGAAATCCGCCATTGCCGCAAGCGATAATTTCATTTCGGATTTTCCAGGCTCCATATTCAGGGAGGATGCCTATTTTGTAAAGGTACAAGCCCTGACCCATTTGGCGATGAATAGTTTTGAAAGCCTTCAAGAGGAACGTCTCACTGAAGCCATGGAAGCCTATCAGACCTTAAAAAAGCAATATCCCAGCACCAAATATGAAAAGGAATCCGCGCAGCTATTGGAGCGGATCAACAGGGAATTACTGAAATTCAATACAATAGAAGAATCTAAATAACTAGTTTTCATTATGAATATGAACGATTTAAAAAGCTCCAAAGCGCCTGTTTCAACGGTAACCATCAATCGAAATGAATTTGATGCCCCTACCAATAATATTTATGAGGCGATTTCCATAACGGCCAAGCGTGCTGTGCAGATCAATTCCGAAATAAAAAAGGAATTGTTGGAAAAATTGGAAGAGTTCGCCACCTACAGCGATAGCTTGGAGGAGGTTTTTGAGAACAAGGAACAAATTGAGGTTTCCAAGTTCTACGAAAAACTTCCCAAACCACATGCATTGGCCGTAGAAGAGTGGTTGAAAGATAAAATCTATCACAGAAATACGGAGAAAGACGCATAAGGTATATGTTGGGCGGCAAAAACATCCTTTTAGGCATTACCGGAGGGATAGCAGCCTATAAAACAACCTTTCTCGTCCGTTTATTGATAAAATCTGGCGCTAACGTGAAGATAGTACTTTCCGATAGCGCCAGTTCTTTTGTTTCCCCTTTGACCCTGGCTACCCTCTCCAAAAATCCGGTAGTTTCCAATTTTGTAAAGGTCGAAAACAATACCACGGATTGGAACAACCATGTGGCCTTGGGCCTTTGGGCGGATTTGATGCTGATTGCCCCGGCAACGGCCAATACCTTATCCAAAATGGCCAATGGTGCTGCGGATAATCTATTGTTGGCATGCTACCTTTCTGCCAAGTGTCCGGTCTTCTATGCCCCGGCAATGGACCTGGACATGTACCAACACCCCACTACAAAAAAATCCTTTAAGGCCTTGGGATCCTTCGGGAATATTATGATACCCGCTACCTCGGGCGAATTGGCAAGTGGTCTGCACGGGGAAGGAAGAATGGCGGAGCCGGAAGACATTGTCGCATTTATCAATAATTATCTATTGGAAGGACTGCCTCTAAATGGAAAAAAAGTCCTGATTACTGGTGGGCCTACCTACGAGGCCATAGATCCCGTAAGGTTCATTGGAAATCATTCCTCCGGACTAATGGGATTTGAATTGGCTAGGGCGGCAGCAGCGCTGGGTGCGAATGTGGTTTTGGTATCGGGGCCCTCAAAATACGATGTTGAAAATGATAGGATACAATTGATACGGGTCGTTTCTGCGGATGACATGTATGAGGCTGCCTACGGGCATTATGCCGATGCGGATATCGTCATCTGCGCCGCAGCTGTTGCGGATTACAAACCCAAGGTTAGGGCTGAACAAAAAATTAAAAAATCCGTTAACGAGCTGCAAATCGATCTGGTAAAAAACAGGGATATCCTCTATACCTTCGGTCAGGAGAAAAAAAACCAATATCTGGTGGGCTTTGCCTTGGAAACGGAAAATGAACTTGAGAATGCCAAAGTCAAGCTCAAACGCAAGAACCTGGATGCCATTGTGCTGAATTCACTTAACGATACAGGAGCTGGATTTGGGGGCAATACCAATAAAATTACCTTCTTGGATACCAATTTGGCAATCCAGACGTTTGAACTAAAAACCAAGGCCGCTGTTGCCAAGGACATCCTAAATGAAATTGTTAAAATACGTTATGCGTAAACTGTTTCCAGTTCTACTTCTAGTTTTCACCTTAGTTTCGCTTCGTGCACAGGAATTGAACTGTACGGTAACCATAAACTCCGATCAGGTTTCACAGACCAATCAGCAAATATTTAAGACCTTGGAACGCTCCTTGAGCGATTTTGTGAACAAGAACAAGTGGACGAATAGGGTATATAAGGAAAATGAACGGGTCAATGCCCAAATGTTCATCACGATCACGGATTATGAATCGGATCGTTTTAGCGGTACCATTCAAATACAGTCCTCAAGACCCGTTTACAATACATCCTATGAAAGTCCGGTATTCAACTATAAGGACAACCAATTGAACTTTCAATATATTGAGTTTCAGCCCCTGGTCTTTAACGAAAACGTGTTTGAATCAAACCTAGTGGCCGTGGTGGCCTATTATGTCTATGTCATTTTAGGGCTGGACGCCGATACGTTCTCTTTGGAAGGTGGCACCGATTTCTATAGAAAGGCACAAAGCATCGTGACCCAGGCACAGGGGAGTAATTATTCTGGTTGGACGCAAACCACGGATCGTAGCAGGTTTGAATTGGTAGACAACCTACTTTCCAATACCTACAAGGAGTACCGGGTGGCCATGTACAATTATCACAGAAAGGGATTGGACATTTTGGCGGATAACAATAGTACCGGAAAACAGATTATAGCCGGTACCATGAACCTATTCCAGACCATGATCAATAGAAGGCCCAATGCTTTTTTGATACAGACTTTTTTCGATGCAAAATCCGAAGAAATCCAGAATATTTTCTCCGATGGTCCCAAGGTGGATATCGTGAAGCTGAAGGAGACCCTCAACAAAATTGCCCCTTTGTATTCCAGCACCTGGAACGAAATCAAGTATTGAAATTAGTGATTTGGAAGCTAGTAGATTAGTGGGTTAATACGGACTTGATTCTTGTACTTCCGTTTTTATTTCCATCTAACAACGAACAGCCAACAACCAAATTGAACCTGATTCTTGCATTTAAATTTGAGCTTGAATTTGATACCTGAAATAGATTACCTTTGATTATTTAAATTTTTACAGTTTTGTTGACCAATCTTTCCATAGACAATTACGCGCTGATCGATAGTTTAGAGGTGAGTCTGGACGCGGGTTTTACCATTATTACCGGAGAAACGGGTGCGGGTAAATCTATCTTTTTGGGAGGCCTATCCTTGGTGTTGGGAAAGAGGGCCGATTTATCATCGCTGCGTGATAAGGAACGTAAATGCGTCATTGAAGCCTATTTTCAGATCAAGGACTACGGTTTACAGTCTTTTTTTAAAGAGAACGATTTGGATTATGAGGACACCACGGTCATTAGGCGGGAAATTTTGCCCAGCGGAAAATCCCGTGCCTTTATTAACGATACACCGGTAACTTTGGATGTATTGACACAACTAGGTGAACGCTTGATCGATATACATTCCCAGCATCAGACACTGAGATTGACCGAAAATGATTTTCAGTTAAAATTGATAGATGCTTTGGCAGATAATAAGGTCCGTCTTCAGGACTTTAGAAAGACCCTCACCACCTATAGCTCAACAAAAAAGCAGCTCGAGGATTTAATTGATTTTCAGAACAATGCCTTAAAGGAACAGGATTATAACGATTTTCTCTTAACAGAATTGGAAGCAGCTCCCTTAAAGGAAGGCATTTTGGAGGAATTGGAGGAGCAATACGAGCAACTGAACAATGTGGAGTTGATTATGGAGGAACTTTCCAAGGGGGATCAATTGATGAACGACGAGCAGATTGGCCTTACATCGCTTTTATCCGAATTGAAAGGTACTCTATCCAGACTTTCTGGATTTGGTAAACAATACGAAAGCCTGTACCAGCGCATCCAATCCGTATATATTGAAATGGACGACATCAATACCGAGCTTCAGGCCTTTCAAGATAACATTGAATCCAATCCGGAACTTTTGGAAGAAACCAGCGCCAAGTTGCAATCGTTGTACAACCTACAGAAAAAACACGGGGTTTCAGAGATATTGGAATTGATCAAAATCAGGGAGGAACTTTCCCAAAAGGCATTTGAAACGGCCCATTTAGATGAAAAAATAGCGATTAAAACCAGGGAGCTTCAGGATCTGGAATCGGCTTTGGAGGAACAGGCACTCGTACTAAGGGAAAAAAGAAACGCTGTTATTCCCAGTTTGAAACAACAATTGGAACAGGATTTGGCACACTTGGGAATGCCAAGTGCCTCATTTCATATCCAACTGGAAAGTGTGGATACCTTTAAGGGCAATGGTATGGATGAACTTTCCTTTTTGTTTACCGCCAACAAAGGCAGCGATTATGGCGAACTAAAAAAAGTAGCATCGGGAGGGGAGCTTTCCAGGATCATGCTAATAATTAAGGCCATATTGGCGAAATATGAAAAACTGCCCACCATTATGTTCGATGAAATAGATACGGGCGTATCCGGGGAAATTTCAAATAGAATGGCAGATATCATGAAAGAAATGAGCAAGGACATGCAGGTATTCTCCATTACGCACCTTCCACAGGTCGCTTCCAAGGGAAACCACCATTTTAAGGTATTTAAGACCGATACTTCAGAAGGTACCCAAACCAATATGCGAAAACTCTCCAATGATGAGCGCGTAGTGGAACTGGCCCAGATGTTAGGGGGCAACGAAGTGTCTGAATCCGCCTTGGCCCATGCCAGACAATTGTTAAATTAATTGTCGTTGCCTAAAATCCAATTGGCATATTTTAAATATCTTTGAGACATTAAAAACACTAAGAACCAATAATCATGGGGTATAATCTATTAAAAGGAAAAAGAGGAATCATATTTGGTGCGTTGGATGAAAATTCAATCGCCTGGAAAACCGCGGTACGGGTCCATGAGGAAGGCGGAACTTTTGTGCTTACCAATGCGCCTATAGCCATGAGAATGGGCCAGATCAAGGAATTGGCCGAAAAGACGGGTTCTGAAATCATTCCTGCAGACGCTACCAATGAAGAAGATTTGGCGAATTTGGTCACCAAGTCCATGGAGATTTTGGGTGGCAAGTTGGATTTTGTACTACATTCCATTGGGATGTCCGTAAATGTGCGTAAAGGAAGGTCCTATACGGATGAGAATTATGATTTTACGGCCAAGGGATGGGATGTTTCCGCACTTTCCTTTCATAAAGTAATGCAATCCTTATATAAAAATGATGCCATGAACGAATGGGGCAGTATTGTAGCCTTAACCTATATGGCCGCACAACGTACCTTTCCTGATTATAACGACATGGCAGATAACAAGGCCTATCTGGAATCCGTGGCACGTAGTTTTGGATACTTCTTTGGAAAGGAGAAAAAGGTACGAGTAAACACGATTTCCCAATCGCCGACAGCCACTACTGCGGGACAAGGAATCAAAGGATTTGACGGTTTTATCAACTATGCTGAGAAAATGTCGCCCTTGGGCAATGCGACCGCCCAAGATTGTGCCGACTATACCATTACCTTGTTTTCTGACCTTACCAGAAAAGTGACCATGCAGAACCTATTCCATGACGGCGGTTTTTCCAACACCGGGGTCAGTCAGGAAGTCATAGACAAATTCTAAAAGGGTAATCAGGGATTTCTGGGGCTTTAATTACTTGAAAGTTTGAAATGAATGTGTCATTCTCGTTTATAATTCCAGTATTTAACAGACCCAATGAAATTGAAGAACTCTTGGAAAGTCTTTTATTACAGACCTATTCCAAGGATTTTGAGGTGGTGATCGTAGAAGACGGTTCCACAATACCCGCCAAGGAAGTGGTAGATTTGTACCGCAATAGGTTACATATTTCTTACTACCAAAAACCCAATTCAGGACCAGGAGATTCCCGCAATTTTGGAATGAAAAATGCCCAAGGCAATTACTTTATTGTCTTGGATTCGGATTGCATTCTGCCTTCCCAGTACTTGGATGAAATAGAAAAGAGCCTAACCAAGGAATTTGTACATTGTTTTGGCGGTCCAGATGCGGCCCACCCTTCCTTTAGCGATGTTCAAAAGGCTATCAACTATGCCATGACCTCCTTTTTGACTACAGGAGGAATACGAGGACGAAAAGACGCCATAAACAAATTCCAGCCCAGAAGTTTTAATATGGGCATATCCAAGGAAGCTTTTGAAAAAACCGGCGGGTACGGGAACATCCATCCGGGCGAGGATCCAGACCTGACAATTCGTATTTGGGAAAAGGGATATGAAACCAAATTGATACCCGAAGCCTTTGTGTACCATAAACGAAGGATCGACTGGAACAAATTTTACATGCAAGTGAAAAAATTTGGAATGGTAAGGCCCATATTGAATAGATGGCATCCGTCCACGGCCAAATTGACTTATTGGTTCCCTACCATATTCATAGTTACCTTGTTGATTTCCATTGGGTTCATCTTTTTGGGTTTTAAGACACCCTTTATCTGTTTTGTTCTTTATTTTTCAGCCTTGTTATTGGATGCCTTAATAAAAACGAAAAGTATCAAAATTTCCATTATGGCACTTTTTGCTACGCTGGTCCAATTTTTGGGCTACGGTTTTGGTTTTTTGAAGTCCACTATTTATACTACATTTAGTAAAAGCACACCGGAGGCAATATTTCCAAAATTGTTTTTTCAAACTAAGGACAAATCGTGATTTTAGATAGGATTAAAACAGCTTTAAAAAAGAGAAAGGTCAAGGTATTCCTGGTCTTTTTGTTTTTCTCCTTTCTGGCATGGTTCGTAAACAATCTTGCACAAACGTTTGTGGGGACAACTTATTTCCATTTAAATTACGTGAACGTGCCACGGGATTTTCTGTTGGAAAAAACCCAAAAAAATCAATTACAGGTAAGTCTTAGGGCCGTAGGATTTCAATTTATAGGTTTTGGCATAAGAAAGAAAAATATACAGATAAACCTTGCTGAAGTACGAAAAAGAAACGGCCGTTATTTTATACCGCCGTCGGTTTACAAAAAACAGGTTCAAGCACAGTTATCAAGCGATATGGAGCTGCTGGAAATGGACAACGATACCATTTTTGTTGAATTTACACCGCTACAATCGAAAGAAGTACCTGTTATACCTAGGCTTAATATTACGTTAGCAAAAAACCACGCCTTAATGGATTCTTTGGTCATTGAACCGAAAATGATCCTTATAAAAGGACCAAAAAATCAGATAGATACCGTGCAAAGTGTCCATACGTCCTATGTAGAGTTGTTGAACCTAGATGCCGATTTCTCACAAAAGCTTACCTTGGTGAAATCGAGGGAGCTGGTCGAAACCAATTTTGAACCTTTCCAGGTAACGATTACGGGTAAGGTATATCGCTTTTCGGAACAGGTATTTGATGTGCCCGTAACCATTTTCAACCTTCCGGACAGTGTAAAGGTGAGAATGTTCCCAGATGTTGTTCAAGTAGTCTGTCAGGCTAAATTGGATATTCTTAAGGATATTTCGCCAGATGATTTTATGGTAGTTGCAGATTATGGTCAAGTAGGGGAACGCAACCAAAATGTATTATCCTTGATATTGAAGGAGAAGCCAGAAAAAATCAACAACGCCATCCTGAAGACCAAAGAGGTTGAATTCATATTGAAAAGGGAATGAAACAACCATGAAAAGCACTTGGCACGGAGGATTAAAAATAATGCATGGGCGTACCAGTTTCTTGGGCATAAATGACGCATAAACAATGAAAATAATTGGTCTTACGGGAGGCATTGGAAGTGGAAAGACAACCGTTGCAAGGATGTTCGAAAAATTAGGGGTTCCCGTATACAATTCAGATGTGGAAGCCAAGAAACTTATGCATTCCTCCAAAACGATCCAAAGAGAACTGATCGACCTGTTTGGGGAATTGGCCTATCTGGACGGAGATTTGAATCGATCCTACATTGCTAAATCGGTTTTTAAGAATACGGATATGCTAAAAAAGCTTAACGAAATTGTACATCCTGCGGTTCGAAAACATTTTAAGAAATGGTGTAAGGCACAGGATTATCCTTATGTGATTCAGGAAACGGCCTTGTTGTTTGAAAATAATGCACAAGAATTTTACGACAAGGTCGTATTGGTGACCGCTCCCATGGAATATAGGATAGACCGCATTTTAAACCGAGACCAAAGTACCCGTGAGGATATCGTGGCAAGAATGCAGAATCAATTGGACGATGTGGAGAAGTTACCCTTGGCGGACTTTGTCATTGAAAATATCGACCTGAAAGAAACAAATGAAAAGGTGGCAGAGGTACATCGCGTTCTCCTTGATTTTACTAAGGACATCTAATTTTAACATTTGTGTTAAGGTTTGGTTAAACGTACTCAGGCCTTCCCTGTAAATAATTAATTTTAACATTATAATGAATAAGAGGTTATTTGTTCTCTTGGTAGTTCTAATGAGCCTTTCTCTGGTAGGGTTGATTTTTATTCAAAGCATTTGGATAAAAAAATCCGTTGAGAACAAAGAGGAACAATTTTCGAATGTTGTTTCTGAGGCGCTCAACAGTGTTACCAATCAGATAGAGGAGCGGGAGAAGAAAAATTACTTCGATAGGTATCTGTATGCAAAGGATAGCATCGGGGAATTGAAGGAGACCCAATTTAGAAATTTCTTTTTCATAGACAGGGATGTCAATTCCAATGAGATATTGTTATATGAACATGGTATCCTAGAAGAAGATTACGGAATTTCGTCAACGTTCTTTGATAACGGTGAAGTGGGCGATACCACTTTCATCAAAAACTATACAAGCAAGCGAACCACATCGATCTTTAGGGAGGATTATGATATTGACGGTAAGGCCCTTAGGTTGACGCCTATTCAAAGAATAGAAAAGATTGGGGGACTTAGGGATGTTGATAAAATCGCCATGGAAGATTTGTTCACGACCTATGCCAAAAGAGTGCCTATACACAAAAGGGTTTCAAAACAGGAGATAGAATTGTTGGTGCAACGTGAATTGCAGGATAGGGGCGTTGATATAGCTTTTGAATATGGGGTGTACAGCAATGGTCTACCGACAAAGTTGAAATCCCGAAAATTCAAATATTCCGAAGCGAATATCTATAAATCCCCACTGTTTACCGATCTTGATGGGATATCCAATTTTGATCTATTGGTTTCCTTCCCAAAGAAAAAGCGCTTTTTGTTACAGTCTATATTAGGTTTGGCCTTATTATCACTTTTGTTTACCCTGATAATTGTCATTGCATATTCCGGGGCGATATACCAACTTATCAGGCAAAAACAGATATCGGAGATTAAGTCGGACTTTATCAATAATATGACGCACGAGTTCAAGACCCCCATTGCAACAATCAACCTAGCGGTGGAAGCCATAAGAAACCCTAAAATAATTGGGGACCAGGAAAAGGTTTCGCGCTATTTACAGATGATTCGGGACGAGAACAAACGTATGCATGCCCAAGTAGAAAATGTATTGCGCATATCCAAATTGGAGAAAAACCAATTGGATATCAGTAAGGATAGGGTAGATGCCCACGATATAATAAATGATGCGATTACCCACGTGGAGCTCATTGTGCAGGATAGGGGCGGTTATATTGAAACACATTTAGATGCACACCGATCTGAAGTCTTGGCCAATGAAATGCATTTTACCAATGTGATAGTCAATATTTTGGACAACGCAATAAAATACTCGATCGATGCCCCCAAGATAGATGTCTACACGGAAGTAGTTAAAAACAACATTGTGATAAAGGTACAGGACCAAGGTCCGGGAATGAGCAAAGCTGTATTAAAGAGAGTTTTTGAGAAGTTCTATAGAGAACATACAGGAGATATTCATAATGTTAAAGGCCACGGGCTAGGATTGGCCTACGTAAAAAAAATAGTAGATGATCATCAAGGGGAAGTATACGCGGAAAGTGAAAAAGATAAAGGAAGCACTTTCTACATTAAACTCCCTTTAATTTAAAAATTATGGAAACAGTAAATAAAAAGATACTTTTAGTAGAAGATGACCCAAATTTTGGAATTGTCCTTAAGGACTATCTATCCATGAACGATTTCGATGTAACCTTGGCCAAGAATGGTATGGAAGGGTTCGAGAAATTTAAAAAGGACAATTTTGATATTTGTATTCTGGATGTTATGATGCCCTATAAGGACGGATTTACTTTGGCGAAAGAAATACGGGAGAAAAATGAAAATGTTCCTATCGTTTTCTTGACCGCGAAGACCATGAAGGAGGATGTACTAAAAGGATATAAGGCAGGTGCAGATGATTATCTAAACAAACCTTTTGATTCTGAGGTGCTATTGATGAAACTTAAGGCGATACTTCAAAGAAAGGCTTCCAGTAGTTTGGCCGAAAGCAAGAAGTTTGAATTTGAAATTGGAGGTTTTCACCTAAATTCAAAACTAAGGTTTTTAAAATATAAGGATGAAGAATCCATTAAATTATCCCCCAAGGAAAATGAGCTTCTACGTCTCTTGGCCCTTCATGAAAACGATTTGATGCCCAGGGAGTTGGCCCTCACAAAAATTTGGAGGGATGACAACTATTTCACTTCCCGAAGCATGGATGTGTATATTGCCAAACTTAGAAAATACCTAAAACGGGACGATAGTGTAGAGATTTTGAACATCCATGGCGAAGGCTTCCGTTTGGTTATAAAATCTGAGGACGAGTAATGCTATTGCACAGTAACTAAAAAAGGCACCTTTATAGGTGCTTTTTTAGTTTTCTAATAGGGCTATAACCCGATCAACGATTTCTTCGGGACTATGTTCAATGGATACCACGAGGGCATTTTCAGGTTCTTCCAATGTCATAAATTGGGATTCGAGCAATTCCTTTGGCATAAAATGCCCTTTTCTTAAACTAAGCCGATGGCCAATGACTTCCAAAGTACCTTTCAAGAACAGAAAAATGGTCGTTTCCTCAATACCTGCCCTCAAGATTTCCCTATACTTGGATTTTAAGGCAGAACATACAATGACAGCACCCTTTTTCTGGTGCTTCTTTCCTAGATCATTCAAAGTTTCCAGCCAACCTGTACGATCGTTGTCATCCAAAGGTATGCCCTTGCTCATTTTGTCTATGTTGGCTTTTGGATGGTAATGGTCGCCATCGTAAAAGGAATATCCCAATTTTTCCGCTAATAATTTCCCGATAGTAGATTTTCCACAACCGGAAACGCCCATCACGTATATAATCTTTGCTTCATTCATTTTGTAATTCTCCTACTGCTTCTTCAATTTGGGCTATCATTTCATTTTCAAGATAGTTGTATGCTATCCAAAGGGTATTAGGGTTTTTCTTAAACCAAGTAGTTTGTCTTTTTGCGAACCTTCGGGTATTTTTTTTAATCTCGGAAACGGCAAAATCCAAGGTCCAATTTCCATTGAAATACTCAAAAAGCTCTTTATAACCAACGGTTTGCAAGGCATTCAAATCCCGCTTATCAAGGAGCGATCGTACTTCGGACAGTAATCCGTCCTTCATCATAATATCGACGCGTTCGTTTATTCTATCATAAATTACTTTCCTATCGGCTTTCAAACCTATGGATAATACCTTAAAATTTCTTTGCCCTTTTGGTTTGTTTAAAAAGCTGGAATACGATTTACCGGTACCAATACAGATTTCCAAGGCCCTGATTAAGCGATGTGGATTTTGAAGATCTACTTTTTCATAATAAGAGGGATCTAGTACCTTGAGTTTCGACTGAAGGATTTCAATATCGTTATCCATCAATTCTTTGTTGAGTGTTTCACGGATACCACTGTCCACTTTTGGAAAGGAATCCAGTCCTGTTGTAACGGCGTCAACATAGAGGCCACTACCACCAACCATAACGACTATGTTATGGTTTTGAAACAACCCTTCCAATGTGTTGAGGGCATCTTTTTCAAAATCGCCCACAGAATAGGGTTCGTGGATACTTTTGTGTTGTATGAAATGATGCACTGCACGTGAAAGTTCCCATGTGGATGGTACTGCCGTACCAATCGCCATTTCTTTGAAAAACTGTCTTGAGTCTGCAGAAATAATTTCCGTCTTGAAATGATTTGCCAAAAGTATGGCCAGTTTTGTTTTTCCTATGGCTGTGGGTCCGATTATGGAAATAAGGACTTTACTACACATTTAGCAAACTTCCACAGTTATAGCAATGACTGGCATCGTCCCTGTGACCTTCCTTGGCACAAACCGGACAGGCCTGGGTATTCACATGGACGAATTTCTCTACATGCTCTTCGCCTGTTTTTAAGGCCTTGAATCGTTTCCCAAATTCCACGGTGACCATTCCAGTGGGTACAGCAATAACACCATAACCCAATAGCATTATTATGGTTGCAATGAATTGACCCTGAGGCGTTATTGGGGCAATGTCACCATAACCCACGGTAGTCAGGGTTACAATGGTCCAGTAAATACTCATGGGTATACTGGTGAAACCTGCCTCATCTCCCTCTACAAGATACATCAAGGTACCCAACATTACGGACAGTATCAGCACTGCAAATAAAAATACAGTTATCTTGGCACTACTTGCCTTCAAGGCACTTTTCAATTGTGAGGCTTCCCCTAAAAACTGAACCAGTTTCAAAATCCTAAAAACCCGTAACAACCTGAACGCTCGCACCGCAAGCAATACTTGGGAGCCTGCCAAAATATAGGAGAGATACAAGGGAATGGTGGATAAAAAATCTATAATCCCATAAAAACTAAAGATATACTTACTAGGTTTTTGAATACATATAATTCTTGCAATATATTCTATGGTAAAGAAAATGGTTATGATCCACTCAAGGGTCAAAAGTGTCAAATGATATTCCGTATCAATACTTTTCACACTTTCCAACATAATGAGAAGTACACTGAAAAGTATAAGGATAATCAGAATAATATCGAACCACTTACCCATTGGGGTATCTGCTTCATAAATTATCTCATGTAGCTTATGTTTCCAACTTGTATTTTTTTGCTCCTTGCTCAATGCTATTTACAACGCAATGGTTTTATTTATTTTTTTCTTTCTAAGATAGGATTCTATAATAAAGTTGGCATTATGGGTGGCGTTCATAGGGGTAATCAAGGTTTCTAATATATGAATATTATTTATTTGATGGTTTAGATCATAATAACCTACCCCTACCAGAGATCCTTTCCTGATAAGTATTACTGAATTTTCGCCCAATTCGCGGCCTTTATCAACCAATAGGACATCCTTGTTCTTTAGGCTATATTTTTGCAAGGCCTCCATGACCCGTTCATTATAATTCCCTGTTGTTTCCTTTTGTATGCATGCCCCATTGCAATTGCCCTCTTTATAGTTGGAACAATTCCCCCTTGCCTCGCTAATGCCGTTGACCTTATCACATAATAGGAATTCACGGGTAATTTTATACAAATGGTTTTTCGCACTGAATTCCCCGTTGAAATATCCCCAAGGATCGGAACACTTGCTTAGGATAGTCGGTTTTAGTTCCAAGTATCCAAATTCATTTTTTGAAAGACATAATGAATGGGAGAACATTCTTTTTCTAGGGACGGGACTGTATTTGGGCCTGTTTTTTAAAAGTTCCTGATGCTCCTTTAAAAGTGCCACCAGCTCACTTCCCGTTTTCTCATAGGTGACCTTCCTTGTCTCTTTGGTCAGCTTTCTGGCGCGGTCCCCGGATTTGGTAAACAATTGGTTCACCTTTTTTTTGATATCCGTGCTTTTACTTAGATAAATGACGTCCCCATCCTTGTTATGCATATAAAAGACCCCGGTTTCGTTAGGCATACTTTGCACGATGTCCAGTTGTTTCTCTGAAAGTTCACCATGTCCCTCCTTCCTTATGACATCCTGAATTATGGTTTTTTCAGTATCCTTTGCCAATAATAGTTTGAACAGTTTTACGGTAGCCAAAGCATCGCCATTGGCCCTATGGCGGTCACTCACTGGTATCCCCAATGACCGTACCAATTTTCCTAAACTGTAAGATTCCGCATCGGGCAAAAGCGCTTTGGACAAATCTACCGTACAAAGGCTCTTTCTTTCAAAATCATAGCCCAATCTTCTGAATTCCGTCCGCAGAATCCTATAGTCGAACTGCGCGTTATGGGCAACAAGAACGGTGTCTTGCGTAATTTCGACGATTCTTTTGGCTACCTCATGAAATTTTGGTGCCGTGCGGAGCATTTTGTTGTTTATGCCCGTAAGATTTACGACAAAAGGTTGTATTTCCTTTTCCGGATTTATAAGACTGATAAACGAATCAACTACTTGGTGGCCATCGAACTTATGTATCGCAATTTCCGTGATGCCCTCTTCATTAAATTTTCCACCCGTAGTTTCTATATCAAGTATAGCGTACATAAATTTTTATCGATCTAATTTTAAAATGCGGCAAAATTCCGTTTTTAGTTATAATTCCGCTTTCCAAAGATACTACTTCCTATACGCACCATGGTACTGCCTTCCTCAATGGCAATTGTATAGTCACCGCTCATACCCATGGAAAGAACGGAAAGGTGTGGCAGGCTATTCTTAAGGTCTTGGAATAGCCCATTCAAGTTCTTAAATTCCCGTCTTATTTGATCCTGATTATCTGTAAAAGTGGCCATTCCCATTAGTCCTTCTATGGATACATTATCAAGTTTCTTAAACTCTGGATTGTCGATTAGTTCCTTTAGTTCATGGGCATCGAAACCAAATTTAGTATCTTCCTCCGCTATATGCACTTGCAAAAGGCACGGAATTGCCCGATTGTTTTTCTTTCCCTGCTTATCAATTTCCTTTAACAATTTAAGACTGTCCACACCGTGGATCAGGGCTACAAATGCGGCCATGTACTTTACCTTGTTGCGTTGCAGGTGTCCAATCATATGCCATTGGATATCCTTGGGCATTTCTTCCCATTTTTCGGTCATTTCCTGCACCTTATTTTCCCCAAATACCCTTTGCCCAATGTTGTAAGCTTCCATAATATCGGACACGGGCTTGGTTTTGGAAACGGCCACCAAGGTTATGTTTTCAGGAATTTCTTTTTTAATTGCTTTGAGATTTTCCGCGATGGACATAGGGTTCATTTAAACTGGTTAGAAACGGTTTCGGCTTTTTTGCTTTCAGCATAATCATAAAATCCCTCCCCGGACTTTACACCCAATTTTCCCGCCGTAACCATGTTGACAAGAAGCGGGGAGGGGGCGTATTTGGGATTTTTGAAACCATCGTACAAAACTTGTAGAATGGATAGGCAAACGTCTAAACCTATAAAATCTGCCAGCTGAAGGGGGCCCATGGGGTGGGCCATTCCCAATTTCATGACCGTATCTATTTCCTGGACACCGGCTACACTGTGATGCAAGGTCTCGATTGCTTCGTTGATCATGGGCATCAAGATTCTATTGGCTACAAATCCTGGGTAGTCGTTGACCTCCGTTGCCGTCTTACCCAATTTTCTTGCGAGTTCCATGATTTTTTTCGTAGTCTCGTCAGACGTATTATATCCACGAATAATCTCCACGAGTTTCATAATGGGAACGGGGTTCATAAAATGCATCCCGATAACCTTTGAAGGTCTAGAAGTCACTGAAGCGATCTGTGTAATAGAAATTGAGGAGGTATTGGTGGCCAAGATCACTGAAGGTTTACAGAACGCATCCAAATCCTTAAAGATATTCATCTTTATATTCAGGTTTTCGGATGCAGCTTCCACCACTAGGTCGACCTCGCCAACCCCATTTTTTAAATCGGTGAATGTCGTTATGTTATTCAGGGTGGCCTTCTTGTCCTCCTCCTGAATGGCACCTTTGGAAATCATCCTGTCCAGGTTCTTGGAAATATTGGAAATCCCGTTTTTTAGAGCATCTTCATTTAGGTCTATAAGGTTTACCCAGTAACCGTTTTGGGCAAATACATGGGCAATACCGTTTCCCATGGTTCCCGCTCCTATGACCGCAATATTCTTCATATGTAAGAGTAATGAAAAATTAAAAATTATATTTATGGCACTTGTTTAATTTAAAACCGATTTGTTTTCAAAAGCGGCTATAATCTGTAGAGCCACTTTCAATGCCTCGGTTCCTTGTTCTAGCGTAACCATAGGTATGCTATCTTCAAGGATGGACTCCGCGAAGGATTCCAACTCGTCCAAAATGGCATTGTTTTCCGTAATGGAAGGGTTTTCAAAATAAATCTGTTTTTTTACACCTTCCGCATTTTGAAGGATCATATCAAAATCACCGGCTATTGCAGGGGCGTCCTTCATCCTTACGACTTCCACTTTTTTCTCCAAAAAATCGACAGAAATGTAGGCGTCCTTTTGGAAGAATCGTGATTTGCGCATGTTTTTAAGACTTATCCTACTGGCGGTAAGATTGGCCACACAGCCATTCTCAAATTCCAATCGCGCATTGGCAATATCCGGTGATTGGCTTAAAACGGATACCCCGCTTGCCTTTATACCGACTACTTTTGATTTTACAACGCTCAAAATGGCATCAATGTCATGTATCATCAAATCCAAAACTACGGGTACATCGGTACCGCGCGGATTGAATTCGGCCAATCGGTGCGTTTCGATGAACATTGGCTGGTTGATGGATTCCCTAACTGCAGTAAAAGCCGGATTAAAACGTTCTACGTGGCCAACCTGTCCCTTTACCTTATATTTGTGCTCTAACATCAATAGGTTTTCCGCTTCTTCCAAGGTATTGGTAATGGGTTTTTCAATAAAGACATGCCTGGCCTTTTCCATGGCCTTTTTGGCACATTCATAATGGGATAGGGTAGGCGTTACGATATCGACAACGTCAACGGCGTCAATTAAATCATTGATATTGTCAAAATAAGTATATCCAAATTCAGCGGCCACCTTTTTACCGTTTATGATATCGGCATCATAAAAACCTATCAGTTCATATTTTTCGGACTGATTGAGCAAGCGTAAATGAATTTTTCCTAAATGACCGGCCCCTAAGACCCCAACTTTGAGCATGCTATTCCTTTTTTATCAAAAATACACATAGTTTATAAGTTTAGGCAGGAATGCAAATTCCAATTTTCATATTTACTTTTTTTGTAGGTTTCTTTTCTATAACATTGTTTTATAAATTTGGGAACCAAACCAATCTAGAATTGAAGGACACATATAAACACAGAGGCATGCGCAATCAATTGGCAGAGTTGCTGATAGAAAAGGGCATTTCCAATAAAATCGTCCTGGATGCCATTAGGGAGGTGCCAAGACATTTTTTTATGGACAGTAGTTTTGAAGGTCACGCGTATCAGGATAAGGCATTTCCCATTGCTGCGGACCAAACCATTTCCCAGCCCTATACCGTTGCGTTTCAAACGGAGCTGTTGCAACTGGAACCAAATCTTAGTGTTTTGGAAATAGGCACCGGCAGTGGTTACCAGACGGCGGTTTTGTTAAAGTGCAAGGTGAAGGTCTTTACCATTGAAAGACAGTTGGAACTTTTTAAAAAAACGAGTCTATTCTTTAAAAAAATGGGATACAGACCAAAGAAGTTCATTTTTGGCGATGGTTATAAAGGTCTGCCCGAAGAAGCGCCCTTTGACCGGATTATCGTAACCGCGGGAGCACCTGAAGTTCCTAAGGCCTTAATGTCCCAATTGAAAGTAGGAGGAAGGTTGGTAATACCTGTTGGTTTTGAAGAGCAAATAATGACGCTTTTTGAAAGGACTTCTGAGAAGGAATTCAAGAAAACGGAATATGGGTCCTTTAGGTTTGTGCCCTTATTGGAGGATAAGAACTAAAACCTTAGGCGTTAAAGCTTTTTTTGATTCGGTCTAGATTCCGTTTATTATCCCTATCCTTTATGGTTTCTCTCTTATCATAAAGTTTTTTACCCTTGGCAAGTGCTATTTGCATTTTGGCCAATCCGCGGTCGTTGATGAACAGTGTTAGGGGAACGATGGTGAGTCCCGTTGTCTTTACCTCTTTGTGTAATTTTCTTAATTCCCTTTTGTTCAATAACAGTTTACGTTCCGCTTTTGGTTTATGGTTAAAGTGGGAAGCATGCGAATATTCGTCAATTTGCATGTTGATTACAAAAAGCTCATCACGATCGTTAAACTCGCAAAAGCTTTCTGAAATAGAAGCCTTTCCATATCTAATGGATTTAATTTCCGTGCCGGCAAGCACGAGTCCTGCCGTAAAGGTTTCCAACAGCTCGTACTCAAAACGAGCCCTTTTATTCTTAATGTTGATGTTCTTCTGCATTGGTGACAAAAATAAACACATTTAAGGGATATAATGATTTAAAGCATTTATTTTGTAATGATTCCCATGTACTAACGATTAAACAAAGAAAGTATTCCATGCAAAGAATTTATATAATACTTGTTTTCATTATCCTAATCGCTTGTGAGTCAAAGGAAAAAGCACCAAATGTCCAAGAAATAGTGAACAGAAGCATTGAAGTGAGTGGTGGCAAGAATTATAAGGATTCAAATGTGGATTTCGATTTTAGGGATATCCATTATACCTCAAAATCAAAAGGTTCCATCAAGGTTCTGGAACGAATCATTAGAAACGATACCGCAGTTATCCTAGATAGAAAAGGTCCATCAGGATTTAATCGATTCGTAAACGATAGTCTTATAGCATTGGCCGATACCACGGCGAATAAATATGCTAATTCCGTAAATTCCGTTCATTATTTTGCCTACTTGCCCTTTGGTTTAAATGACAGTGCGGTCCAAAAGGAATTCATGGAAATAGTAGATATCAAAGATAAAACTTACTACAAGGTAAAGGTTACCTTTAGGGAGGAAGGCGGAGGAGATGATTTTGACGACGTCTACGTGTATTGGTTCAACACTGAGACGTTTAAACCTGATTATTTGGCGTATGAATTTCATGTAAACGGGGGAGGACAACGCTTTCGGGAAGCATATAATGAAAGGTATGTGGGCGATATACGTTTCGTGGATTATAAAAATTACAAACCAAAAATTGAAAATAGTTCGATTTATAAAATCGACAGTCTATATGTAAACGACGGACTGGAACTTCTTTCCAATATAGAACTTAAAAACGTACAGGTTAATCGGGACAATTACAATTAAACACCAATCTAGTGCTTGTTGCCACCCCATTAACGATTTTCACAATGAACAATGTTCCGTTTTCATCATCGGATATTTGAGTATATGTATCTTCACCTAACAAGAGGTTGACAAATTCTGGGGTAGTATTGCTATGCCCAACAACAAGGACATTTTTATTAAGGTTGTCCTTTTTAAATTGTTCTAGGTCCAAGATTCTAGGGTCATAATATTGCACATCGATATTTTTTTTAACCGATATTGGTGCAGCCGTCATGGAGGTTCTGTTGAAATTTGTGGAATAAATGGCATCCAAATCAACCTCGTTTAAAATTTCGGCCCAGTGCATGGCCCTGCCAAGCCCTTTTTGGTTGAGTTCCGGGTCTGGATCATCTGGATCTGTCCTGTCCTTTTCCGCATGCCGTATAAAATAAAAAGTTGAAATATCTGGGGTGGCACCTGAAATCTCGGTCGGTTTCTCCTCTTTACAGGAAAGAAGGAATAGAATAAAACAAAATGGGAAAATCTTTAGTAGTTTCATGCTTTAGCGATACATTTTACTTTAATACAGAACTAAATTTACTTTAAAATAGTACGTTACACCGCTATTTTTTGTTTTTTTGCATATGAATAAATTTTGTGGGGCACTTCTTATTGTACTTGTAGTTGTTAGTGTAAAGGCTCAGGATGTTGAACTTCCCAGCGACTACAGGCAACACAACTTGACGGAATACAATTCCAGTCTGCTCAATCCTGCATTTTCACTGGACAGGAACAACCCTTCCTCGGTTGCCTTTTGGTCCAGGTGGCAATGGCAGACCTTTGACGCGGATCCTACGAGTCTTTTCTTTAATTATTCCCATAGACTGAACGACCTTTCCAGCGTTGGACTGGGATTTTTTCAGCAGAATACGGAAATCTTTATTAACACGGGGATTGTTCTAAACTATGCCTATAATATACAATTGAGCGATCGCGCAAGTCTTGGTGTGGGGGTCAATATTTTAGGGTTTCAGCAAAAACTGGCAGATCAGCGTTTTTTCATACCCAATCCAATACAAACGGAAATAACCGATGATTTCATCGTACAGATGGCACCGGGTATCAATTTTAGATTGGATAAATTTAGTTTGGGACTTTCTTCTGAGAACCTAATGGATTACAATATCAGTACCAACGAAAGAAACACCAGTTCAGATGGACGTATTTTCCTGGCCTTGGCCAGTTATGATTTTCCAATTGGTATCCTTACTTCAGATGAGAACTCCGTATTAAGGCCCTCGTTGTACTATAAATCCATACCAGGTTTTGATTCTCAATTAGGAATTTCAACATTGTTAAGTACAAATAAGTTTTGGACCCAACTAGGATACAATAGTTTCTACGGAATTTCAGGAGGTGCTGGAGGACGTTTTTTTAAACGATTTTCTCTAGGTGCATTAGTCGAATTTGGTGTGTCAAATGACCTTAACGGTACAGATCCAACATTTGAATTGGTAACCTCTTATAAATTGGGGCCGTTGTCTTCTGAAGATCGATATCCGCAGGAGGAGCTTATTGTTGAAGAGCCTATGGAACAAGAATTGAGCCGGGCCGAAAAATTGGCGCAGCGTGAAGCGGAAAAGGAACAGGAGCGTTTGGCCAAAGTCGAACGTCAAAGACAAAAGGATTCCATACGAGAAGCATCCAGATTAGAGCAATTAGCCATGGAAGCCACTAAAAACGAAGCCCAAAGAAAACGGGATTCTTTAGCGCAGGCGAGGCAAGGGGAAGCCTTGGCAGAGATACAGGCTAGGGAACGACAAAGGAAAATCGATTCTACCAATGCCGCTAATAGGGCCATAGAGGAAGCCTTGGCATTGGAACGAGAAAAGAAACAAGATTCCTTGGCCCAGGTAAAATTGGCCGAGGTCGAAGCAGCCAGAAAAGAAGTGGTTACACCTGAAAAAGGGGAGCGATATGAGGAAGTGTCCAAACAAGGTTCTTTGGAACCCGGTTATTATTTGATTGCCAACGTTTTCGGCACAAAACGCTACTTTGATGCCTTTATGGCAGATTTACAGAAGAAGGGACTTAATCCTGGATCATTCTATAGAGAGACGAACAAATATAACTATGTCTTTTTGGCCAGATATGATTCCATTTCCGAGGCAAGGGCAGCACGAGATTCCAATTTTGGAGGAAAGTATCTGGATAAAACGTGGATTTTTAGGGTAGTAGGAGAATAATATAAAAAAGGGATGCAAGTATTATAATCAGGAAGGAAGTATGCTATCAATGGAATACTATAGTTCCCGCTTCACCAATACTTCCAGATAGGTCATTGTATTCAATAAATACTTCCGGTCTATCGTAATGGTAGACATGGCAACGGCACCCTGAATCATTGTAAACAACTGTTTGGCAAACTGTAGCGGAGACACAGGAATTTTTATTTCACCTTTATTGACGCCATTTTCCAAGACCAAGGCGATTTTTCCTTCAATTTCTTTTATGGTCTCCTTTGCCGCCGCCGCCAGCAACTTGTTATTATGTTGCGAATCTATTCCTACATTAAGTACCGGACATCCCCCTAATGGAAGTGTAAATACATCATATTTCTTATAGAAATCCATGAGACTTTTTAGTTTGTCCATGGTAGACCCAGAAACGTTTAGGGCATCGTCCAAAGCCTGCAACAATAGCTTGCTATTGTGTTCAAAAGCTGATAGTGCTAAGGCTTCCTTATTTTCAAAATTACCATAAATCGCCCCCTTTGTTAACCCCGTAGCGTCCGTAAGGTCGCTCATACTGGTACCTATATAACCGTGTTTGTTGAATACAGGAGCTACCGTTTCAATGATGTAGGCAGTGGTTTTTTCAGCTTTGGTGGACATTTGAGTCTATTTTATACGAAGATAAAAAAACTATACTGTATGGTATATCTTGTCGATAAAAAAACGCCCTAAAAATTTTTTAGGGCGTTTCTCAAAGCAACAGTTCGTTTATACCACCAAATCATTTTGGTTTCTGAATACCAATTCGTCATCAAAAGCATCCAAGAGAATGACGCTATCTGATTTGATTTTACCACTTAATAGTTCCTTAGACATGTTGTTCAATACCTCCTTTTGTATGGTACGTTTTACAGGCCTTGCCCCAAACTGTGGTTCATAGCCTCGTCTCGCCAAAAAGTCTATTGCCTCATCGGTAGCATCTAAGGTAATGTTTTGCTTATCCAGCATTTTCTTTAATCCGGCCAATTGTAGTTTTACAATTTCCCTGATATCATCTTTGGTAAGTGGGGTGAACATAATGATGTCATCGATTCTGTTCAAGAATTCAGGCCGAATCATTTTATGTAATAATCCCAAAACTTCAACCCTTGCCGCCTCCGATGCACTGTGTATATCAGTTGAATTTTCAAACTTCTCCTGTATGATCTGACTACCCATATTACTGGTCATAATGATAATGGTGTTCTTGAAATCGGCAACACGTCCCTTATTATCCGTCAACCTTCCCTCATCCAAAACCTGTAGCAGAATATTGAATGTATCTGGATGCGCCTTTTCAATTTCATCCAGCAAAACAACGGAGTAGGGGCGTCTTCTCACGGCTTCGGTCAGTTGACCTCCTTCGTCATAACCTACATATCCTGGAGGGGCACCAACCAATCTACTTACGGAATGCCTTTCCTGATACTCGCTCATATCTATACGGGTCATTGCATTTTCATCGTCGAACAAGTAGGAAGCCAGGGTTTTTGCCAACTCAGTTTTACCAACACCCGTGGTACCCAGGAACAGAAAGGAACCTATAGGTTTTTTCATATCTTGCAAACCTGCCCTACTTCTTCTAATGGCATCTGAAACCGCTTGGATAGCTTCATCCTGACCAACGACCCTCTTGTGCAATACATTTTCTAGATTCAGTAATTTTTCCCTTTCGCTTTGTAGCATTTTGGTAACAGGTATTCCGGTCCATTTTGCTACTACTTCCGCAATATCTTCGCTGGTCACCTCTTCTTTAATGAGTGTTCCGGCATCCTGTTGCTGAGCCAGTTCCTCCTGTAGTTTTGCCAAGTTCTCTTGGGCATCCTTGATTTTACCATATCTTATTTCCGCCACTTTACCATAATCCCCGTTTCGCTCGGCTCGTTCCGCTTCCGCCTTGTAGTTTTCGATATCCATTTTGGTCTTTTGGATATTGTCCACCACGGATTTTTCAGTTTCCCATTTGGCAAAAATCTCGTTACGTTCTTCTTTCACATTGGCCAATTCCAAATTTAGGGACTTAAGTTTGGAATGGTCGTTCTCCCTTTTTATCGCCTCAATTTCAATTTCCAACTGCATGATTTTACGATCTAGAACATCAAGCTCCTCGGGTTTGGAATTAATCTCCATTCGTAATTTGGCAGCAGCCTCGTCCATGAGGTCGATTGCTTTATCGGGTAAAAACCTATTGGTAATATAGCGTTGGGACAATTCCACGGCAGCGATGACCGCTTCATCCTTAATACGCACCTTATGATGGGTCTCGTACCGCTCCTTGATTCCCCTAAGTATGGAAATGGCACTTTCCGTGTCGGGCTGATCCACTACAACCTTTTGAAAACGACGTTCCAAGGCCTTGTCCTTTTCAAAGTATTTTTGATACTCATCCAAAGTCGTGGCTCCAATGGCCCTAAGTTCGCCCCTCGCCAAAGCGGGTTTTAAAATATTGGCGGCATCCATGGCGCCTTGACCGCCGCCGGCTCCTACTAATGTATGGATTTCGTCAATAAACAATATGATATTACCATCCGCACTTGTCACTTCCTTAATAACGGCCTTTAATCGTTCCTCAAATTCCCCTTTGTATTTGGCACCTGCGATCAGGGCACCCATATCCAAGGAATAAATAACCTTGTCCTTTAGGTTTTCAGGGATGTCGCCTTGAACGATTCTGTGGGCCAGACCTTCAGCAATAGCGGTTTTACCAACTCCTGGTTCACCTACTAGCATGGGGTTGTTCTTGGTTCTTCTGGATAGAATTTGTAGTACCCTTCTAATCTCTTCATCCCTTCCTATAACCGGGTCCAGTTTACCGCTATCTGCCAATTCATTAAGATTTTTGGCATATTTATTCAACGAATTATATGTTTCCTCCGCACTTTGGGAGGTCACATTGGAGCCTTTTCTCAGATCATTGATAGCGGCAACAAGATTTTTCTCGGTTACCCCTTGATCTTTTAAGATTTGGGCGATTTTACTTTTTGATTTAAAAATGGCCAAGAGTAGGTGTTCTATGGAAACATATTCATCGCCCATATTTTTTGCGATTATAGAGGCCTCGTTTACCGATTTACCCGCCTCCCTGGAAAGCATGATGTCTCCACCTTGGACCTTGGGAAAGGAATTGAGTTCCTTTTCCAAAATCTGCTTAATAAGGTTGGCATTGAGTCCCAATTTTTTGAATATAAATGGAACAACGTTTTCCTCGACCTCTGCAATGGCTTTAAATAAGTGTTCGTTCTCAATTTGCTGATGTCCCAATGATTGGGCAATTACCTGGGCCTGCTGTAGGGCCTCCTGTGATTTTATAGTGAAATTATTAAAGTTCATAAGGATTACTTTTATTTTGAATATTACTTTTGTAAGGAAATAGGCAACAATCCTACCAATTGAATGAACAAGACAAAATGTCTGGTAAGTTCAATATTTTCAAGACATTAAGTCAGTGTTAGAAAAATATGTATAGCGTTATTTAAAGTTAGCGGAGTATGGGATTATTTGGTAATTTTTTTGGTAAAAATGAGAATGGAAATGGAAATTCTGAAGGTGGTAAGGATATACCGTGGATTTCTCTTGAGAATAAAGATCAGCTAGATGTATTGGCAGAAAATTCAAAAACAAGGCCACAGGCCATATTCAAGCATTCCACCACATGTGGCGTGAGTAGAATGGTTTTAAATATGTTTAATTCTTCCTATGGTCTTGAATTTTCCCAAATGGATTTTTACTTTTTGGATTTGCATGCGCACCGCGAGGTATCCAATAAAGTGGCCGAAGCATTTCAAGTGATGCATCAGTCGCCCCAGCTATTGATTATTAAGAATGGGGTAGTGGTAGCCCATGATTCCCATGGGGGCATATCGGAAATAAAACTGGAGCGGTATGTATAAAAAAACTCCGCATATTTGCGGAGTTTATCTTTTAGTTAAAGTTTTGTCTGGTAAGAATGGTTTTTAAATTGTTCTTTAAATCCTCTCCCGCGTCGTAGACCATTTGCTCATTCGTTGGAAAGGGAACCCTTGCAGCTTGCAAGAAAGGCAATAAATCATTGTCCAACGCACGTTTGTCCCCATTGTAATTGGCGAATATGTGCTCAAAAACGAATTCACTGGCCAAGGGATATTGATTAATTTGCTGTTGCTTTCTTAGATCCGTAAAATTAACCACTCCAACTACCTGAGCGCTCTTGAACTGTGTGAATTGATAAAAATCGCATCGCACGGTTTTAAACTTGTCCACTTTAATATTGTTGCCCAGGCTGTCCTTAACAATGTTACCATTCTGATCTTCTACGTACTGATAGCCATCCTTGATCTGTTTTTCCTTGATTATCTGTTTTTCATTTACCTGTTCCGGGGAAATGTTGATATTTTGAAAGGAAACCTCCATTAAATAATCATAGTCGATGTTCGCCAACCTGTTGGTATGGTATTCGGTCCAAAGATTGTTCAATCCATAGGTATTGAGGTTCAACAACTCGTCTTCCAGTCGTTTTGGTATTACTTTATCCGTATTGTTGACCATCTCAACCACTACATAATCCAATCCTTTTTGATAGGCCTCGTCCATTTTGTTTTTGGTATCCCGATAGTTTGGGTTGATTTCCTCTAGATACTTCAAATCATCATAGGCACTCCTATATTCATTTTTATAACGAGCATTTTGCAAAAGACCCAAGGCATTATTATAAAGGAATTCCGATAGATTTTCCTTTGCGGCAATAATATCAGAATCATAATTATTGAAATTGAACCGTGCATCCCTTCCCTCATCCATTATGTATAATGGTAATAAGGGTCGGATTCTTTGCTGGATTTCCTTCAAGGTTACATACGATTCATAAATAGTTTCATAATTTGCGGAATTACCGTCCTTTTTTAGAAACTTAATATTTTGAAGTTCTCTCTCCGTATTTTTTTGGTAGGCTTCCTCCAAAAGAACGATAAAGGCCTGATTGCTTTTTTTGGTTTTGTTTTCCGCAATGTTTAAGATTGCTTTGTTTATGGCTGCATTATAATTCCCTGAATTCAATGCCTCTTGCGTTCTTTTAACGCCACTACAGGAGTATATGAACACAAGGATGCCAAGAAGTAGAATTTTTTTCATAACTAGAACTTTAAGGGTTTCCATTTGAGCTATTCCAATAGCTATGCCAGAAATATTCCCTTACATAACGGAAAAGGATGAAGAATAGTGTAAATAGGGTGAAATACACTTTTGTCCCATATTTGTGTTTAAAAAAAGACAAAATCTTGACAGTTATTAACGCTTGTTTAATAAAATTATCTGGATACCCGTCATTTTATAGTACTAGGAATTAGGGCAAATTGTACTTTTGCAAAAGAATTAAATTAATTACATACATGGAAAGGGATACTCGAATATTTAAGCTCATAGAAGCGGAGAGAAGGCGTCAGACGAACGGAATAGAATTGATAGCTTCCGAGAATTTTGTAAGTCCGCAGGTAATGGAAGCTGCTGGTTCTGTTTTAACGAACAAATATGCCGAGGGTTATCCAGGGAAGCGTTATTATGGAGGATGCGAAGTGGTCGACGAAGTAGAACAATTGGCCATTGATCGTGCCAAAGCACTTTTTGGAGCGGAGTATGCCAATGTACAACCACATTCAGGTTCCCAGGCGAATGCATCCGTATACCATGCTTGCTTAGAGGCTGGTGACACCATTTTGGGATTTGACCTGGCCCATGGTGGCCATCTTACCCATGGATCACCAGTAAATTTTTCAGGTAAATTGTACAATCCTGTTTTTTATGGGGTAGATGAAAAAACGGGAACGCTGGACTATGATAAAATTCAGGAAATAGCAACTAAGGAGCGACCAAAACTTATAATAGCGGGGGCTTCTGCATATTCTCGCGATATGGATTTCAAAAGGTTTCGGGAAATTGCGGATAGTGTAAACGCCTTGTTGTTGGCCGACATTTCGCATCCTGCCGGTTTGATTGCCAAAGGATTGCTAAATGATCCTATTCCTCATTGCCATATTGTGACCACCACTACCCATAAAACCCTAAGAGGGCCAAGGGGAGGTTTGATTTTGATGGGAAAGGATTTTGACAATCCCTTCGGAATCAAACTTAAAAACGGTAGCTTAAGAAAAATGTCCGCCTTGTTGGATTTGGCCGTTTTCCCTGGAAATCAGGGAGGCCCCTTGGAGCATATTATTGCGGCGAAGGCGGTTGCTTTTGGGGAAGCACTTACGGAAGAATTTGGGATTTACATGCAACAGGTCAAGAAGAATGCTGATGCCATGGCCAAGGCTTTTGTTGCCAAGGACTATAATATCATTTCTGGAGGAACGGACAACCACATGATGTTGATCGATCTACGAAACAAGGGTATAACAGGGAAAGATGCGGAAAAAGCGCTAGTTCTGGCCGATATTACGGCGAACAAAAACATGGTTCCATTTGATGACAAATCACCTTTTGTTACTTCTGGCATTCGATTTGGTACCGCCGCGATTACGACAAGGGGATTATTGGAAGAGGATATGAAGACCGTGGTGGAATTTATCGATAAAGTATTGACGAATCCTGAAGATTCTCAACTAATTGCCGATGTAAAGAAGAGTGTCAACGCCATGATGGGAGACAGGGCCATATTTAATGAAATGACCGTTAAGGCCTAGTTGTTCTCGTCAAACAAATTGTAATCGAGATTTGCAGGGATAAATTTATTCTTCTGAACATCAAAAATCAATCCGTCTACTTCGGATTCCATATAAATTCCCCAATATTCCTTATAAGCGGAGGCATTTGGGGATTTTTGATTTTCATGAAAAGTATGCGCACTGCTAAGATTGTCTTCAAAAACAGGGACGAAGATTTCTTCGGGCTGTTCTGTCAATCCCTTGGTAATTGAAACATATTGCCTTGCAATTTCAGTCATGATAGTATTGAATTGTTCTGGGATACTATTCCTGTAAATGTTTTTGATAATTATGTTGGTATCGTTTAAATACAGGGTGATTTCATTAATATCAATTTCCAATGTCCTATTTTGAGTTGTCAATAGACCAAAACTTTTTGTAAGCGTGGAAACATTGATGTCCGTGGAACCCCAAAGTCCCTTATTAAAATGTCCTAGAACATCTATAAGGTTTAATGGACAGTCGAGCTCCAAAACCAAATCCATTTTTTGGTTACCATACTTGGCATTTTTGATAGTAACTTTGGAAAAGTAACCCAACTCAAGGGATTTCTTAAAATCATCTAAGCCAAAAATCTTCTCTTCTGACTTTGTGTTTATTAGTTCGATGGGTTGGTAATTGTGAAATTTGAAAAGCATTCCTTACAATTCTTTTATTATAAAGATAGCCTTAATGGGAATTCACAAGACCTAGGAAAACCTTAGAATTTTGGAGGATATTATTATATTTTAAAAACAGAATTTACAAAATACTGATTTTTAAATAGTTGTAATAATAATATTTTTGGATTAAAGGAAACCTCTCTTCTTTGCTTCTTGTATAAGTGCTAGGTCATTGCCATTCTTTACACCAAAAATTGCCTTTAACTGCCTTTTTCTTGCCTCTACGGTCGTATTGGCCGAAGCTATAAGAGGTGCTATGTCTCGTGTATTGGTTCCTAAGGACAGATAATACAAAATCTTTTGGTCCTGTTCATCGATATCTATATTGCTGGCCATTCTCCTGCGAACGGCACCCAAAGCACTGGCGGTATAATAGGGAGGTTTTTTAACTACGGTATCAACCATCGTTCTAAGCGACATTTCATCAATTTCCGACTTTACCATATAACCGTCAGGGTTTACGGCCTTAAAAATATTGTTGATACGGTAACTGTCACTGAAAGAGGACATAAAAACAATCTTTGAGTCTGGAACAATTTCCCTGGCCAATTTACCTAAATCCACGCCAGATCTTGGATCTTTGGATTCGGCGGGAAATAGTTGGATATCCAATAGGATAATATCAAAAGCTAAGCTTCGCGCCGAGTATTCAATTTTTTCCTTTCCCTTGTCATAGCTTTTCGCTATTTCCACTTTCACTGAAAAATCCTCAAAATCGGCATCCTCAAGGATATATTTATATCCCAAGGTCGTCATTTCATGATCATCCACCGCTAATATCCTAACCGTCTTCATTTGCTTGTTATTTACATTATTTCATAGACAGGATGGCCATTCATTTTCCTGTAAGGCAAAATTATATATTATGTGCCAAATACTAACCTTCTTATCCGGGATTTTGGTTTACACACGTTGCAAGGCGGTATTGGTGTTGGAATCCATAAAATGCAACGGAATTTCCAGGGTTATGGTAGTTCCTCCTTGAGGTTCTGATTGCATTTGCCAAGTCCCGTTCAGTTTTTCTATCCGTGAACTTATATTTCGCATTCCAATTCCCTTTCGTTCCCTTTCCATATCAAATCCCATTCCATCATCTCCCATCGCCACCTTGAGGGTATTATCAAATCTCTGAAAATCAACAAAGAAATTCTTCCCATGGGAATGTTTTATCGCATTTTGAAGACATTCCTGTATCATACGATATAGATTGATCTTGATTTCACCTTTAAGTGCGTCATAATCCTCATCCTCGTCATAATTGAATGTAGTAATTAATTTGGAATTTTCCTTGGCAGAACCCAACAAATCTTCTACGGAATTGATAAAGTTGTTAATTTTCTGATAGGCACTATGGCTTAGTTCATGGGATATGGACCTTACTTCCTCTTCCACATTTTTTAGTGCCTTTATGGCCTCCATTCTGGCCTCAATGGCTTCCTGCCCCGTTTTTTTGTTGAGACCTGTCAATACCATTCTAGCCCCCAACATTTTTCCAAGAACGCCGTCATGGAGCTCCTCTGAAATCCTTTTTTGCTCCAACCTTTTCACCTCGTCCACTTTTTGTTTTTGGGTTAGCATAAGGTTAAAGATCTCTTGGTTGTTTGCTTGTTGTTGTTGGGCAAACATAAGTTTTTGGTTTTTGGCCCTTTGGTTTATAATGGTATAGACCGATATTCCCAAAAGGAAAAAGCCCAATGCCACTCCTGACCAAATCTGCTTCTGCTTGGCCAGAATAGCCGTCTCTTCCTCCAGTTGTTCATTTTGGGCGATAAATTCATCCGTTTCAAAACGAATACGGGCAAATTTATTACGTGCCTGACGTTCTTCCATGACAATGCTATCGTTTAGGGCAATGTACTTTTGAGCATATTTGGAAGCATTCTTATTGTCAATTTTGGCCAAAAAGGTATAGGTTTCCAAGAGACGCTCATTGCTTAAACTTTCCTTTGCCAATGCAATAGCCCTCTCAGCACTTCCAATTGCTTTTAGGGTATCTTTATTGAACAAATGATATTCCGCTTTGGCAAAATAGGAGGATGCCAAGCCTCTTTTATCCTGAATACTATCCCTTAACAAAATGGATTCTTCTATAAGCTTGTTTACACCCAAAGTGTCATTTAGCTTTATTTTGGTAGTGGCTATATTATTTAAGGTTTTGGCATATAGAGTGGTATTCTCTGATAAAATATTTCTTTGGTTTAAATTATCTTCGAAATTTTCCAATGCTTTATGATAGTCGCCCAAATCAATGTAGACCATACCTCTATTGTTTATATTTTCTAGTATTAAATAATAATCATGGTCTTCAATTTTTTGTAAAAAAAATAAAGCTTGATCATAGTATTTAATTGCTTGGTCATATTCGCCGAGAGCTTGGGAATTAATAGCCAAAGTATTATAGGAATTATAAAGTTCCCTGTATTTCTTTAAAGGTTTTAGTCTTTCAATGGCGGCTATAGTATTTGCTTCACTTCCTACATAGTCTCGAATTTCCTGTTGATGTCTTGCCATATTATAATACATCCGTGCTGATAAAAATTTATTTCCCAATTCCTCATAAATTTTTTGTGCTTCGGAATAACTGTAAAATGAACTATCCTTACTAGAGTTTCTGCTATAATGAAAACCTAAATCCCAATAAGCGTTGGCCAATGCTAAGGAATCTTTGCTTTTTATAGCAAGGTGCCTTGTAGTTGCATTGACTTCTCTAAAAAAAGCAGAATCTTGCGGCTCGATGTAGTAAGAAAGATTGGATAACAACCGAAGCTGGAGACTATCGCTTTTGATTGTACTAAGTAAATCAAAAGCGTTTTGGAGGTCGGCTTTCTTTTGTAGATAACTTAAGGAATCATTAATAGCACTTTTTATTTTCGCCTCCACTTCTTTTTGAAGTGCAATATCTTCTTTTGGGACCAATTGCGATCTTAATGAAGAAAAAGGAGTACCGCAAAGGATGATTAAAATTAAATACTTTTTCAATCCTTATAATTTTCGCTTTGTAACTGAATACTTACAAGATAACAAAACGCCCTAACATTTATTGCAGGGCGTCCCAAATATTTATAGTAATTGTATGTAAATAGGTAAATTGAATTAAGCTTTCCCGTAAGGAGGATCCCTTCTATCCTCTTGGGAAGAACAACCATCACAGGCCAACATAGTACTGAAATCTTTCATAAAGTCAAACTCATTTGCAGTGTTTTCAACTACATAGGTGGTTAATCCTAATGCCATGATGGCTACTGCGGCAATACTAACTATTTTCTTCATTTTTGTAAGGTTTTAAATTTATGGTGTTTCTTTTTTTATTACGTTACCAAAGTAATAGACTTAAGAGAAATTAAAACCCTGATTTGCTAGTAGTTAGTGGATTGCCCTATTCTGTGAGTATTTGAACAGGTTTTGAGAGAATTTGGTCAATTTAGGGAGGATACACTGTTTTTGGAAAGGATTTTCTTTAGTTGATCCATTTTATCCTTGTAGGATTTTGAGAAGGGCAGGTTTTTCTCAATTTCTTTTAAGGCACAGATATTTTTGCCAAAATTGATTCTTGATACATAGTCCGTGTTGACGATGTAGCTTTGGTGGATGCGAATAAAGTTTTGGGGCAATTTGTTTTCAAAAGTTTTTAAGGTCTTGAATGCGTTCACTACGGTTCCATCCCTCATAAAAAATTCTGTGGTATTATTGTCGGCCTGCAGGTAAAGAATATCCGCTGTATTCAAATACTGAAAATCATTGTAGGACTTTAGGCAGATAGTAGTAGGTTCCTTGACCTTTGGATTTCTTTTCCTTAGTTTTAACAAGGACTTTCTTATGTCGAACTCATTAAACGGCAATAACCAGTAATCAAAAAATCCATTTTTAATAGCATCGTAGGCATATTTCTTGGATTTAGAAATGCCTATGACCATGGGGATTTCCAAGAGATATTGGTGCATTTCAACCACCATTTGGAAAAGAGGTTGTGCTTTTTGGTCCAAATTGATAAAAACCAAATCTGGAGTGTATTTAAGAATATGGTTCAGTCCGTCATCAGGATTTTTAGCAAATCCCGAACACGTAAAGTCACCATATGCTTCCAAAAACGTGGTTAATTGTAAGTTGGAAACAGCATCAGAATCGATAATTACGTACGAATATTCCAAAATCCATAGAGTTCTGTCGCAATTTACTAATACGCTAAAAGTCTTTGAACTAGGAAAACCTTATAAAAATGGAGGTTATTATATTATTTTTTTCTAATTAATTGATTTTGAAAGATATTTCTGAGATTAATATAAGATATATACTACTCCAACTTAGGCGTGGCTTGATAAACGCCCAAATCCGGAGCGGAAATCCTTTCCCTATTCAGTAAATCAAAAGGCACTTGTCGGGCAAATGGGATACTACCTTTATTGATTGCATCGGAATCAAGCCCAATCCTAAAATCATTTTGCTTCGGATCAAAAAAATCAGGGTCACCGTTTAATAAAATGTTTTCGAAAGCTGGCCCATCGAAATCATATAAAGCATTACTGGACGATTCCGACCCAGACGCACTGTATTTGATAAGGCAATTCTGAAAGCTATAGTTAAAAATGTTGTTTTGATTCGATAAAAGCATGAGTTCTGACATGGAGTTGCCGCCGATAATACAATTTTTAAAATCTGCCTTTACCAAATCAACGCCTTCGTCTGCACCAAATTTTCCAAAATTGCGCAAATTTAATGCCCTACCATTTCTAAAGCCATTGGTCCAATAATTGGCTATGGTTGTATGTGTGAACTCATACCTGCCACCTAATTCCCCATAGAAGGAAGAGCTCCCTGAGCTTCCCAGGAGAAGATTTTGGGCATTTAGAGTAGCCGATTTGGCCCATAAATTATGGATGGCACTATTATGTATCTGACTGTTGGCAATCTCCAAAGTAGTGGTTTCCGCTTCCATGTCCCCTTCAACATAAAGACCTATTTCCGCATTTTTGATGGTGAGGTGGTTTACACTATTGCCGGTACTTCCCTTTGCAACGAACAAGGCTCCCCACTGTCCTGGGATATTGGAAAAGCTTGGTTCAAGTCTATCGCCTTCGAATATGACCTCACCTTCCAATGCTTCTTGGTCATTGCTAAAGTTTCCGTTCACTAGTAAGGAGGCATTGGGTTTCACCAAGAGTCCGGAATTACGATGAAAATGAACCCTGGCACCGGCATCTATAGTTAGTTTTGCATTATGAGGTACCGAGGCATAACCATATATCACGTATGGTCTCTGGTTGTCAAAATGGAGTTGGTCATCCTTTAAATCGAAACCTTCCACAAATACTTCGGAACCATCCTCTCTGGTATACAATAAGACATTTTCCATTTTTCCGTTGGCATCCTTAGATGGGTACAGAAAAACGGCATCCTTGACCAAGGTAACAAGTTCCACCTCCTGTAAATAAATGTCATTATCGAATTGAATGGCGTCTGTATAGAGCAATTGGGATGGTTCGTCCGGTAATAGCGTAATATTGGTTTCAACAAAAATGAATAAACTGTCTTCCGCGTATAAGGGAATGTCCTCAAAAATATTGCCTGCCTTACCATCGACAT